>CACXFC010000036.1 GCA_902766835.1 uncultured Coriobacteriaceae bacterium
CGCTCATCCAGTCGATCAAGCGGGCGTCGAGGGGCTTCAGGAACGTCGAGTACTTCACGACGATGATCTTCCTCAGGCTGGGAGGGCCTCACGTTCGCCGCCGCCGCTTGCTCGCCCGCCTAGCCCGTGCTACCCACCAGAAACCCCGAAGAGCCCTTTTTTGCCCCGCGGGGCAAAAAAGGGCGTGTCCCTTGTTGTCGTTGGGAACGCTATGCTGCTATACCTGGGCCGGTGCCTCGGGGGTCTGCAGCTCGACGGGCGGCTCGGGAGTCTTCGGCTCTGCGGCGGGCTCCTCAGCGGGTGCCTCGGCCTGGGGCTCGGCGGCCTTCGTCTCGGGGTTCTGCTTCTGGTTGCGCCACTGCTCGAAGGCGTCAAGCTCGGCCTCGTTGATCTTCATGGCAAGGGCAACCACGGCCACGTCGTCGACAATGCCCAGCACGGGGATGTTGTCGTTGATCAGGTCCTTGCTGGTCACCAGGTAGATGACGGCGCTCACGAGCGAGGCCACAACCTTCGGCGAAACCTCGGTGTACTCCTGGGTCACATAGCCCTTCACCATGTCGGCCATCAGAGGAATGCGCTGCAGCGCTGCGGCTGCCGTCTCGGGCAGCTCCTTGACGGTTTGCTCGAGCTGCTTCATCAGCTCGTTGAGCTTGGTGGGATCGGAGAGGTACTCCTGCGCCTCTGCGATACCGTTCTCAATGGCCTGCTGAGCCTTCTCGGGGCTGAACTCCTCGGGCATGCTATCCTCCTTCGATTGCGATGTACTGCGGGTACAGAACCCTGCGAACTGTCTGATAGTGTAGCGCTGCGCGTATACTGTGCCTCAGAAAGCACGTTAAGATGCGGTGAACGGAAGTGCGAGGGGAAGCCATGACCGATGTGCCCAAGATTGTGCCCGACAAGATTGCCACGCTGGCGCAGACACGCTTCGTGAGCCTGTACGACCTTGCCTACGAGGACGGCTCGCACTACTTTGACGCGTCACGCCGGCAGAAGGACGACCTGCTTGCCTGCAAGAGCGAGCGTGAGCTGCGGCGCACGCTGCCCGATGCGGTGAGCTGCTGTTTGGTGTTGGTGACCAACGACGTGGCGCCCCGCCTGGTCTTGTCGTACGAGTATCGCTATCCCACCGGGCAGTATGTGCTGGGCATCCCCTCGGGTTTGGTCGACGAGGCTGACAAGCAGACCGCAGACCCGCTCGTGCGTGCCATGCGCCGCGAGATTGCCGAGGAGGTGGGTCTGCATGTGAGCGAGAGCGACCGCATCTGGGTGGTCAACCCCTTCCTCTTCAACAGCCCGGGCCTTACCGACGAGGCCACGGCGCTGCTGTGTGCCGTGGTGCGCAGGGCGGACGACTCAGGGCTCACCCATGCGGGCTCTGAGGGTACCGAGCGCTTCGATGGCTTTGAGCTGCTTACCAAGCCACAGGTGGAGGACGTGCTCGAGCGCGGCTACGACCGTCATGGCCACTATTATCCTTTGGTGGCATGGGCAGCCATGACCTACTTCGTCACCGACCAGTGGACCAAGATCGGCTAGCTACAAGGCGAGCAATTAAGGGCGTGTCCCTTAATTGCCAAAATCGCACCTTTGAAGGGTGTGCGGACTAGTTCTGGTCTGGGGCGGGCGCTTCGGGGGCGGGAGCCTCAAGGTAGCGCTCGGGCACCTCGCCCTTGCAGGCGCGGTCGAGGTAGGCAGAAAGCGCCTTTCCTGCACTTGATCCCACGGCCACAGGATCCTTTGCGCCCTGCGTGAGGGCGTACAGGGGCCCTGCGGGGGCTATAAGACCCTCGCAGGTGGCAATGACGTAGGTACTGGTGGGGGAGAAGGCAACGCCTCCGACCTTCTCGATGCTGGCTTCTGTAGGCAGGCCGTCCTGGCCGCTCTCGTGCACCAGCTCAATGCCTGCGATGTAGGGAGTGGCCTCGTGGTAGGTGGGCTGGGCTGCCAGCAGCGGTGCCAATACGGCCTGAAGCTGGGAGCCGCGCACCTCAAGGGTGCAGAGCTTCGTGGAGACGTGCGGCAGGGCAGCGAGGACGTCCTCGTTGGTGATGCTGCCCTGGGGAAGGGCGGCCTTCAGCTGGCTGGCGGTAAACACCGCCGCAACAGGCTTCTCCTTCGAGGATCGATCGGCCTCCCAGAGGATGGCATCGGTTGCGAGTTGGACCAGGCCAGAGGGCGTTGAGCCACTACCGACAGATATTGCGCGCTGTGCGGTGGCAACCTCCTTGGCAAGGTGGAGCGAGGCCTCTTGCTCGGTCTGGTTGACCAGCGCCTCAACCTGCTCGTCCTCGCTATCCTGCGAGGCGGCGTCGTAGAAGCTCACCGAAAGCTTGCCTGTCTCCCAGGTGATGACCGAGGCACCGGCAAGCTCAGGCGCGGTCTCGACCACAAGCATTTTGTCACCCGAGGCGTCCGTTGCGCTGATCTGCTCGGCGCCTCCGGGACTCACGTCCAGAAGCACGTTGATGCCGCTCACACTGCTGGCAAGCCGCTGCGCGCGCGGCGTCCCCTCGTCGTCGGTACCAAGGTTGGCGAGGCATATGACAAGCCGGCAGCCCTCGGAGCGAAGTTCCGCCACCTGTTCGTGGGCAGTGTCATTCAGCGTCGCATCGTCTGCGGCAAAGTCGTGCGTGGTGGCGGGCCCCAGCTTTTCGGTGACGTCGGGCGCGCTGAGGCCAAAAACACCAACCTTGCGTCCGTCGGCCAGCGTGATGACCATGTTCTCCTTCATGGGGGTCTTGGCCTTGGTGGCGGGCTTTACGTTGGCCGAGAGATAGGCGAAGTCCGACTGCGTGGTGCGCCGCTTGAGCAAATCGAGCCCCAGCGAGAGCTCTGCCTGCCCGAGCGTGAGCGCGTCATAGCCAGCAGCATTCATGAAGGCCACGGGAGCCTCCCCATCGCTGAGGTTCACCAGCGGCGAGCCAACGAAGGAATTTCCGCTGTCGAGCAGGAGCACTTCGTAGCCCTCGTCCTCCAGCTTGTGTGCGAGCGCGGCTACCGAAGCTATGCCCATGGAGTCGCCCTGTCGTGCGTACGCGCCGCCAACGCCGCCCGTGTGCACGATGGCAAGCTTGGCAGGGATGACCTGGTTTACCGGCGTTGCGGGCTCCTCCTCGTGAATGGAGGTCGTGGAGCAGCCGCACAGAAGCACGGAAACCAGCGCAAGCAGTACAAGGGCTGCCGAAAGCGATGCTGTGTGGAGGCCAAGGGGTGAGGTGGTGCGTGTCAAGGCATCTCCTTCGCTAGGGGAGTGAGGTGGGGGTTAAGAAGAAGGGCCCTTGCGGTTTGCAAGGGCCCCTGCCATCAGGCTCTGGTTGCCTGAACGAGTGCGAGAAACTAGTCCTCGATCTCGATGGCGCCAACCGGGCAGGCGTCGGCGCAGGCACCGCAACCAACGCACTCGTCCGCGTTAGCGGCGGTGGCAACGTCCTCGACCTCGATGACGCCACACGGGCAGGCGTCGGCGCAAGCGCCGCAACCGATGCAAGCATCAGCGTCGATAATGGGCTTAGACATGTTGAACCCCTCTCCTAGAGTGTTTACAGATTCCCCCTGCAAGGCAGGTTAGCACGCTCCGGCTCCAATAGGAACCAAAACGGCGACTTTTTCGGATTATTGTTGCGTCTTTGACGGAATTGCGCGGGCGCAAACAGGCGGCCAGCCATCTACCTGCTCGTTTCCAAGACGGCACAAAACACATCACGCGCCCTGCCAAAGATATGTGCAGGGCGCGTGATAGCGGCGTGGTGTTTTTCCGAAGAGTTGGCGCTAGAAGCCAAGCAGGGTTCCCACGTAGACCTCGATCATCATGAGAATGATGAAACCAAAGGCATACGGGGCGATCTTGCCCATGAGCTCGCCATCTTTGCCCTGAAGATCAACCGCGGCACAGCCGATGGCGATGTTCTGCGGCGAGAGCATCTTGCCAGCCGAGATGCCCAGCGAGTTGGAGGCCACAAGCCACATGGGGTTGACGCCCAGGGTCTGCGCGGCGCTGAGCTGCACGTTGCCAAACAGGACCTCGGAGGAGGTGCCCGAACCGGTGACGAAGGTGCCGATGGCGCCCAGAAGCGGTGCGACCAGCGGATAGAGCCCACCCAGCGAGGTGACGAAGAAGGCGGCGATCGAGCCGATCATGCCCGAGTAGGTCATGATCTTTGCGCAGCCCAGGATGCCCAGCATTGTGAATATGGTCTTGGACATCTGTACGACTGTGAGGTACAGCACGGCGAAGATCTGGTCGAGGTAGGCGCCCTGCGCGAGGCCACCGACGATGCCGCAGATGAGGATGAGCACGCCAGGCGTGTTGATCCACGTGAAGGTGAGCGTGGCATTGGGATCGCCCGCATAGACGTTGACGGTGGTCTTGAAGGGCGCGAGGAAGTTGTAGATCGGGGCCACCACCTTGGCCGTGCACAGAAGCACGAGGAAGATGAGGATGAACGGCGCCCAGGCGATGACTGCGCCCTGTACGTCGACGTTCATGTGCTTCTTCAGCACGATCTTGTACTCCTCGGGCACGGGACGCGAGGAGAAGCGGATGGCCACGATGAAGGTAACCACCAGCGAGAGCACGGCACCGGCCACGTCAGCAAGCTCCGCACCCACGAGCTTGGCCACCAGTACCTGCGGCAGCGCGAAGGTGATGCCGGCGACCAGCGGGATGGGCAGGATGCCCTTCAGCGCCTTGGGGCCACCGCCCAGCGCCATGACCATGAGCACCGGGCAGGCGATGGCGTAGGGGAGCACCTGCAGGGCCTGGGTGTAGCCCAGCTCCAGCACGTCGAGGCCGGTCTGGGTGGCAAGCGTGGTGGTGGGGATGCCCACCGAGCCGAACATCGTGGGCACGCCGTTGGCGATGAGGCACACCAGGATGGCCGTGATGGGGTCAATCTCGAGGGCCACGAGCATGCTTGCCGGGATGGCCACGGCCGTGCCGAAGCCCGCCATGCCCTCCATGAAGTTGCCGAAGCACCAGGCGATGAGCACGGTGAGGATGCGCTTGTCGGACGAGACCGAGGTCAGCATGGCCTTGATGGTCTCCATGGCGCCCGTCGAGACGCAGAGGTTATAGGTGAAGACCGCGGCGATGATGACGATGACGATGGGCCACAGCGCGAACAGGAAACCCTCGAGCGCGGCGGTCACCACGTTGATGGGGGTCATGTGCCAGTAGGTCATGGCCGCCACAACGGCCACCAGCATGGCCTCGAGGCTCGCCAGCCAAGCCGGCTGCTTAAGGCCGATAAGGGCGATAACCAGCCAAATGATGGGCGTGAGGGCTAAGAGGAATGGTATGAGCAATTCTGCCATGGCTTCTCCTTCGTCGAGGGTGCGCACTGTTAAGCATGGTAACCCCATATGGGGTATGCAGGCCGCTCAATATGGATGAAAGGACGGCCGGCCCCGCATTTGTGTCATGCGGGGCCGGCTGTGAAGGTGCTCTGTGGGTGGGCGCGCTATCCGAGCGACTTGATGAGTGACGAGATGATGCGTGCCGCTATGCTCGTGCCCTTTGCGCTGGGATGCTTGGCGTCGTCCGCGTAGAGGTCCCAGGCGTGCCCGCGGTCGGCGAAGGCCTTGGTGACGTTGGCCACCACGGTTCCGGTGGACTGGGAGGCGCCGCTGAAGGCATTCTGCAGGTTCCTGCTCATGGCGTTGACGTCACCGTAGGGGCGATATGCCCACGTGCCATAGATGATGGGCGTGGCGCCGGCGTTGCGTGCCGCGGTGCAGTACTGCCCCAGGTTGTAGACATAGTCGCTGTAGTTGACCAGGGGATAGGAGCTCTGCTCCTGAATGATCACGTAGTCCCAGCTGCCGGAGTTGAGGGCGTTGAAGAAGTTGTTCTTCTGGTTGTCCCAGCCAAGGTAGGCAGCCGCGATAGTAACCGCGTTGACCTCGGCGCCCGTGAGGTAGGAGACCATCTGCTGCAGGTCGTTGTAGTGGGTGAAGCTGTTGCCCACCATGAGGATGCGCTTGCCGGTCTTCTGTGCCTGAATGCCTGCGGTGTCGCCCTGCACCTTATAGGAGGAAGGCGTGCTCACGAGCTTCCAGCGCTCGCTATTGGGTGCTTGTCCCTTGGTGAACTGCACCACGTTGGCGGTGTTGCCGCTGGGCGACTCCAGCACCATGCCGCTGTTGGTGTTGACGAAGCGGATGTAGCCGCCGTCGCAGATCTCGGGCTTCCAAAGCTGGGCGCTATAGGCCTGCACCACATTGGCGCCATGGTTCTTCGAGCTGTCGGCCGTGCCCACGAAGTAGTTGCTGCGCACGTTGCGGATGGTATAGGCGCCAAACGACTTCTCGATGGCAAACTTCTGCGCCTCGCCGCCGTTGGCCGCATAGGTCTGGATGTTGGCGCCAAAGGAGGTGGAGCCGCCAGCGACGTCGAGGTTGCGGGCCTGGCCGCTGTTGGTGTTGTGGAACGACTGGATGTAGTAGACGCCCGGGGTGATGAGGTCGGCGGGAAGGAAGCGGAAGTGCTGGCCGTGGCCGCCGTGCGACTCCCAGCCAATGATCTTGGTGCCCCAGTTGGTGGAGCCGCCGTACATGTCAAGCGCGCGATTGCTCGCCTGGTTGATGAGCGAGATGCCACCGTTCTTGTAGATGGCCTTCCAGGTGTTGGCCTTGGTGGTGGGGTCTGCGCCCTTGCCGGTCTGGACGACGGTCATGCCGTTTTGCCAGGTGACCCAGCCGCCCGAGGAGGCGGTGCGGATGCGCCACAGGTTGTCGCCTGCGCTCACAAGCTCGAAGCGCTGGTTCAGCGTTCCGGTGTTGCCCCACAGGAGCAGGTCAGCGGTGCCGGTGGAGGCGTGGTCGACGTCGATGACCACGTTCGAGTTGGTGAGCGGCGTGATGAGGTTGATGCCCTCGTTGATGAGCGGAGCCGCGTTGAGCCTGAACGAGGTGTTGGCGGAGCCGGCGGAGCGGCCGGCAACGTTGGACCAAATGCTGGTGCCCTGCGTGCCCAGCACGAGACCCGTGGCTTTGTTGGTGAGGGTGACGTGCGTGTAGGCACCGTTGCTGAGCGTGGAGTAGCTGACGGCCCACTTCTGGTTGTTGCCGCCGTTCTTCTCCCACTGCAGGATGTTGGTGTCGTGGAAGGGCATGCCATGGTCCACGTCGAGGACCTTGCCGGTACCCACGATCCAGGCGGTGTAGAAGCCGGGGTCGTTCTTGTCCTCTTCCAGGTAGATGGTCTGGTTGTCGCGGTACGTGGGCTCCCACACGATCATGTTGCCACCGTTGGCCGCGGTGCCGCCCTCGATGTCGGCGACGAGGGGAGCGTTGACGCCCTCGAGCTGCAGGGTATAGGCGCCGTCGAGGCCGCGTGCGCCTGCGGCTACCTGCGGGTTGGCGTTGATGAGGTAGAAGCGCTGGTTTGCCTTGGTGGCGTCGCCAGAGAACCACAGGCAGATGTTGGCGGCAAGCGCCGTGTCGTTGTTGGCAATGTCGAGCGAGGTGTTGGTCTGGGCGGCGCTCACCAGGTGGTAGCCGCCGTCGCCCAGGCTCACGAACGACCAGAGCAGGCGACGCAGGTCGCTTGTGGTCGAGGCGGAGGCCAGGTAGGCGTTGGCGCCTGCGCCGGAGCCCTGCACGCCCAGGGCAAGGCCGCTGGTAGCGCTCTTGTGATAGAGGTAGTACCAGTCGGAGTTGGCGTCGCGCTTCACGATCCACTTCTGGTTGGTGCCGCCGTTGTACTCCCAGGTTGCCACGTTGGCGCCCGCCTGGGGGTTGACGCCCGATGCGTCGACCACGCGGTTGGCGGTGAGGCCCGACTGCAGGATGTAGGTTCCCTCGGTGATGGCCACGGCCCCTGCGGGAAGGGCGGGGCCGGCGGTGGGCTCGAGGTTGGTGACGGGGGCGGAATCGGCAGGCTGCTCCTCAGTCACCACTGTGGGTTCAGGCTCGGCAGGGGTGTTCTCGTCGGCTGCGGCCGCATCCTGTGCCTCGTCGGTGGGCTGGGGGTCTTGTGCGGCTGCGGGCTCGTCGAGGCTGGTTGCCTCGCCTGCGTCGACCACGGTTTCGGCCTGCTGATCCGTGGAGCTGTCACCTGCTACCTCGGGGGAGGCGGGCTCTTGCTCTGCGACCGTCTCGGTCACCTCGGCGGGAAGTGCCTCCTCAACAGGTGCGATTACCTGCTCCTGCTCGGTGGCTTCCATGGTGTCATCGGTGGTTTCGGTGGCAAGGGCCGGCGTGGCGCCCAACAGGCTTGCCATCAGGGCACCTGCCAAAAGCAGCCTTGAGAGGCCGCGGTGCGACTTGGACGGGTTAGCGTGCATGAAGGTACCGCCGTTCTAGGTCGTGATGCTGCGTTGTCGTCTAGTTGAAAAAGGCTAGCACAACGCTTGGGCCACAAACGCGACCTGCGGAGTTACCACACAGGCACCCTATTTTGCTGAATTAATTGTGACGCCGCATTTCAAAGGGGCATCGCCCCTTTGAAATGCGTCCCCTCATTGCCCCGGCGCACGCTAGTTCTTCTTCTGGTCTTCCTCGATGGTCTTGGCAATGACCTCGGCGGCCAGGCGGCTGCCAATGGAGCTGGGGTGCACGCCGTCGGAGGAGTAGAGCATGTCCTCGGCGCTGGCCTGCGAGAAGGCAGTCTCGACGTCGGCCATCAGGGCGCCTGTGCTGCTGGCGGCGTTGACGAAGGCATCGTGCAGGAGCTTGCCCATCTCCTCGCGCGACACGTTCAGCTTGTTATAGCGGTCGGCACCCTCCTGGTAGGGCCAGGTCGCATAGATGATGGGGGTGGCTCCCGCCTCGCGCGCCAGCTCGGAGAGGCGGGTGACGCTGTCGAGGTACTCGCCGCTCTCGGTGTCGATGGGCTCGGCGCTCTGCTCCTGCAGCACCACGTAGTCCCAGTGGCCCTCGGCCAGCGCCTGCTGAGTGCTCACGCCCATCTTGGAGTCGGGGTCCAGATGCTCCTTCAGATGCGCGCCGCCACGCGTGTGCGTCACAATCTCGGCGCCGGTCAGCTCTGCCAGCATGCTGGGCATGTTGTTGTAGTAGGTGAGGCTGTTGCCCAGCATGAGGATGCGCAGCGGGGCCGCGTCCTCAACCAGCTCAACGCCGTCGAGCGTCTCCGACTCGTCGCTTTTGGCCTGCTGGGTCTCATCGCTTGCGTCCTCGTCATCGGGGGTGTCGGTGTCGCGGCGGGTGATGGTGCCGCCCGCATCGGCAAAGACCTCGTCGATGGCATCCACGATCATGTTGATATAGATGGGCTGACCGGTGGGGGTGAGGTGCTCGCCGTCGGGGTAGATCCAGTCGATGGTGCCCTCGGAGAGCGCATGCCAGTCGATGATGTGCACGTTGTCGTAGCGCTCCGCACAGGCAACGAGGCGCTCGTTGACCTCATCCTGGAAGAGGTCGGGCACGCGGATCGTCACCAGATAGACTTCGCGGTCGCTCCCGCAGGCCTGGATCATGTGGTCGAGCTGCTCGTCGGTGCAGGGCTGGTTTGAGAAGGCCTGCAGAATGACGACCTTGCCCACCACGTCCTGCGCGAGGTACTCGTCGAGTACCTGCATGGCTTGCTCGGGTGAGCGGCCCACGTAGCTGTCGAGCAGGCCGTCGGGGCAGGCGGCGTTCCAATAGGCTTCGGCGTCGCCGGGGACGGAGTCGCCAATGAGCACGGGGTCGTAGATGCCCACGTCCTTCTCCGATGCCGGCGCGTGCAGGATGAGGTCTGCGGCGCGCTCGTTGAGCGCCTCGGCCGCCTCGTCACCGCTTTGGGGCTCGGTTTCCTCCTGCTTCTTCGAGAGGTCCATGGCGTGGTCGGCGGACTCGCCCGTGCTGACGATGGCATCGGCGGGAACGAGGGTCTCGTCGGGGATTACGGCGAGCCCTACGCCATCGGCCACGGCCACCATCAGCGCCACAACGGCGCAGACGCCCATGCGTGAGCGCATGACTGCGGCGGGCCCCTGCGCGATGCGCCCTGCGGCGCGCCCAAGGAGGCCGGGCTGTGCGAGGGGCTGCTCAATGAAGCGATACGAGAGCTCTGCCAGAACGCAGGAGAGACCGACGGCCACGGGCGCCACCCACCACGGGGCGGCCCCCACGGCGGGGCTGAGCAGGCGGATGAGGGGATAGTGCCAAAGGTAGATGCCGTACGAGCGCGACCCCAGCCAGACGAGGGGCGGCAGCGAGAGGGTGGAGGTGAGGATGCCGCCCGGAAGCACGAGGGCGGCGATGATGATGGCTGACAGCAGCGACGCCACAAACATGCCGCCGCGATAGAGCACCGGCGAGGTGTTGGGTATCAGTGCCATGGCTGCGACGAGTGCCACCACCGACGCGAGGCTGGCAAGCTCGATGTGCAGGCGGAAGCGCTCGACGAAGGGGCGCACGTCGCGGGCGGGCCGCCTGCCAACCGGCAGGGCAAAGGCCAGCCAAGCGCCCACGAGCGGGGCGAACGCACGGGTGTCGGGCCCGTAGTAGATGCGCGTGATGCCTGCGCCCGGCTGGTAGAGCACGCCCATGGCCACGGCAGATGCGGCTGCGAGGATGAGCGCCAAGCGCCGGGTGGTGGCGCGCGAGGGCAGGATGCGCATGCACAGCATCATGATGAGGGGCCACACCAGGCAGAACTGGGCGTCGACGCCCAGATACCACAGGTGCAGCAGGGGAGAGGTGCCGCCGATCTCGTCGAAGTACGAGACGCCGCGCATGATGTAGCTGATGTTCTGGAAGAGCCCGAGGCTCGGCAGGACGTCGGGGCGTGCCTTGGTGAGCAGGATGCGGTTGAACAGTATGCAGGCCAAAACGACCAGGCCAACCATGAGGGCCATGGGCGGCCAGACGCGGGCGAACCTGCGGCCCCAGAAACCCGGAAGCGCCCGCACGCCCGACCTTGCACGTCTCAGCAGAGAGGAGGTGACCAGATATCCGGTGAGGACGAGCAGCATCACCACGCCCACGTGTCCGCTGGGCAGCCACGGCATACCCAGGTGGTAGCAGACCACGGCGGCAATGGCGAGCGCCCTGAAGCCGTCAAGCGCCCTGTTGCGCCCGCGCCCCTGCGCCTTGCCCGCTGCCTGTTCCGGACGGGCGGCAGGCCTGCGGACGGCAGGCTGGCCCTGGGGGCGACGCGTGCGCTTGGTGTCGGTGGGGCTCTTTTTGGTGCGCTTTCGTTGGGGCTGGCGCCTCGTTGCCGGTGTGCCGTTTGATGCCATGGTGCTCTCTCGTCCGTTTCAGGTGTGTTCGCCCACCCATGATACCGAGTTGGCCTCCCAATGGGGGCGCCTCCTCTGAAAACAATCTGACATTCGCAGAGAATGCTGTTTATGCACACCGCGGTTGGGTAGGCTATTTTCATTGTTTCGGGCACATGAGACACGAGGGCTGCCATGCTACAGCTGATCAATATCCGCAAGGCCTATACCACTGCCGCGTTTACGCAGGTTGCGCTCGACAACGTCTCAGTGGCGTTTCGCGACAACGAGTTCGCGGCCATCCTGGGTCCGTCAGGCTCGGGCAAGACCACGCTGCTCAACATCCTGGGCGGGCTTGACCACGCCGACTCGGGAGACATCGTCATCAATGGCGTCTCCACCAAAGACTACGGCGATAAGGACTGGGATGCCTACCGCAACCACCGTGTGGGCTTCATCTTCCAGAGCTACAACCTGATTCCGCACCAGAGCGTGCTGGCCAACGTCGAGCTCGCCCTGACGCTGGCAGGCGTTCCCGCCGCCGAGCGTCGCGAGCGCTGCCTGGCTGCCCTGGGGCGCGTGGGCCTGTCCGAGCATGCCGACAAGCGGCCCAACCAGCTTTCGGGTGGCCAGATGCAGCGCGTGGCCATCGCCCGCGCGCTGGTCAACGACCCCGAGATCGTTTTGGCCGACGAGCCGACGGGCGCCCTCGACACCGAGACGGGCATCCAGGTCATGGAGCTGCTGAAGGAGATCGCGCGTGACCGGCTGGTGGTGATGGTCACTCACAACCCTGAGCTGGCCGAGGAATACGCCACACGCATCATCCGCCTGAAGGACGGCGTGATCGTCGACGACACCGACCCCATCGTCGAGGGGGAGGGCGAGACGGCTCCCGCAGCCGCCGTGGCGCCCCTCGCGGCGGGCGAGCGGCGAGGTGAGGGCGCTGGCGCCGGCAGCAAGGCCGCGCGCCCCGGCGTGAGCGATGCCACGCGTCACGCGTCGATGTCGTTCCTCACGGCCCTCTCGCTCTCGTTCAACAACCTGATGACCAAGAAGGGCCGCACCTTCATGACGGCCTTCGCCGGCTCCATCGGCATCATCGGCATTGCCGCCATCCTCGCACTCTCCAACGGCGTGAACGACTATATCGCGCGCACCGAGGAGGAGGCGCTCTCGAGCTACCCGCTCACCATCACCAAGAGCAGCTTCGACCTCGCGGGCCTTATGGCCGCCAACATGGGGGTCGACGTGGACGATGGCAAGCAGGCGGAAGAGGACGCCACCAAGAAAGCCGACGACAAGCGCGTCATCAAGCAGACGACCGTGGTGGCCGACATGTTCGCGCAGGTGAAGAACAACGACCTCAAGGCCTTCAAGGCGTTTCTGGAAGGTGGCGACTCGGGCATCGAGCCCTACATCAACAGTATCCAGTACACCTATGGGCTCACGCCCCAGATATATAAGAGTGACACCTCGAAGGGTGTCGTGCGCCTGAATCCCTCGCGCATGAGCCAGACGCTGTCCAACGGTGTGTCGGGATCTGCCCTGATGGGCGGCTCGTCGATGTCGTCGTTCACCGAGCTGCTTGACGACGAGAAGCTCCTGCACCAGTCGCTCGAGGTGGTGGAGGGCCGCTGGCCCGAGAAGTACGACGAGTGCGTGTTCGTGCTGGGGCGCAATGGCGGCATCACCGACTATACCCTCTACAGCCTGGGCGTCTATGACACCAAGGTCATGGACGACATGACCACCAAGGCGCTCAACGGCGAGACGGTGGAGGTTCCCAAGGTCAACGAGACCTTCACCCTCGATGACGCGATGAAGCTCCACTTTGCCGTGGTTCCCGCGTCCAGCCTCTACCAGCACAACGATGAGCAGGGCACCTGGACCGACATGACCGGCGACAAGCCCTTCATGCGCCAGGCCATAGAGAACGCCATCGACCTGCACGTGGTGGGTATCGTCAAGCGCGCCGAGGATGCCACCTCGGGCGTGCCCGAGGGCATCGGCTACACCTCGGCGCTCACGAAGCACCTCATGGAGGTGGCGGCAAACTCGAAGATCGTGCAACAGCAGCGGGCCGACGCCGACGTGGACGTCTTCACGGGCAAGACCTTCGAGGAACTGCAAGACGACGAGAGCCGCAACTTCGACCTCGAATCGGTCTTCGAGGTGGACGAGGAGGCGCTGCGCAACGCCTTTACCTTCGATACCTCCGCCCTGGAGGGGATGGGCGAGGGGATGGACCTCTCGGGGCTCGACCTGGGTTCGGCCTTCGGCGGAATGGACTTCTCGAACATGCAGCTGGACACGAGCCAGATCAGCTCGGTCTTCAGCGAGGACACCATGCGCCAGATCATGGCTGGCGCCCCGCAGTTCAGCGTGGAGGAGGCACTGGCGGGCCTTGACGGTGCGGAGCTGCCCGAAGAGCAACGCGAGGCCATCAACCAGCTGGCCGCCGGCTTCATACCGTGGTACCTGACGCCTGCGGAGGCGGGCGGTTACGGCGGGACGATGGCCGACATCACCGGCGGAGCCGACATGACCGAGGCCTTCCAGCAGTACATGCAGCGCCCCGAGGCGCAGGAGCTGCTGAAGGGGCTTGGCGGGCAGGTGCAGCAGCTGGTCAGCCAGGCCATGACGAACTACATGACCAACCAGTTCGCACCCTACCTCTCAGGCGCTCTGGGCTCTCTCATGGAGCAGGCGGCCCAGGTGATGGCAACCCAGCTCTCCCAGCAGCTGGCAGCCCAGATGGCGGCTGCCTCCGGGCAGATGGGAAGCGCCTTGGGCGAGGCCATCTCGGGCCAGCTCTCCGCCCAGATGGAGAAGCTCTCCGACGCACTGCAGAACGGCTTCTCGGTTGACGCGGATGCGTTTGCGGGAGCTATCAAGTTCAACATGACGCAGGAGGACCTGACCTCGCTTCTGACCAACTACATGAACGCCGACGAGCTGACCTATGAGGGCAACCTCACCAAGCTGGGCTTTGCCGAGCCCGCCAGCCCCGAGTCCATCTCCATCTATCCCATCGACTTCCCCGCGAAGGAGAAGGTGCTCGACATTGTGGACTCCTACAACGACCGCATGGCCAAAGAGGGCAAGGAGGACTCGCAGATCCAGTACACCGACCTGGTGGGCGCGCTGATGGGTTCGGTCACCGACATCGTCAACACCATCTCGCTCGTGCTGATTGCCTTCGTGTCCATCTCGCTGGTGGTGAGCTCCATCATGATTTCGATCATCACCTACATCTCGGTGCTGGAGCGCAAGAAGGAGATTGGCATCCTGCGCGCCATGGGTGCCTCGAAGCTCAACGTGGCTAACATCTTCAATGCCGAGACGGTGATTGAGGGCTTCTTTGCGGGCGTGCTGGCGGTGCTTGTGGTGTATGCGGTTTCCGTGCCGGTGAATGAGATCGTCTACCGGATGAAGGACGTTCCCAACATCATGCAGCTGCCGGTTCGCAGCGCCTTGATTCTGGTGGGCATCAGCGTGGTACTTACGCTGGTGGCGGGCCTAATTCCGTCGTCAGCGGCGGCGCGGCGCGACCCGGTGGAGGCGCTGCGTAGCGAATAGCAACTTCCGCACGCAAGCTTTTCCTGCCCCGGCGCACCTTTACTCGGTGTCTTCGGGGACGTCGTCCTCGGGAAGCCAGGGGTCGTGCGTCTGGCGCTGCTCAACGAGCAGCTCGCGGCGCCGCAGCTCCTCGCGGAAGCCCTTGAGCGGGTCGAAGGGGGAGAAGATCTTGGCGCGCTCGTCCATGGTCATGCGCGGGTGCCCATAGTGCCAGGGGTCCCACGGCTGGTCTTGGCGGCTACTCTCCACTGCGGTGACCCCCAATCTGGCGGTTGCGCTCGCGGGCGGTTGCGTCGGGCAGCAGGTCGATGGCACGCAGCATGGCGTTCTTGCCAAACTTGTCGCGTACGGCATTGACCGCCTTGAGGCGCCGGTTCTCGCGCTCAAGCTTTGCCGGGTCCGAGAACAGGTCCATCTGCAGACCCTCTTGGGTGGCCTGGGTCACGTCGGCCATGGCCATGGTCACGCGGTGGACAGGCCGCTTCGGGTCGACGATCTGGCGATAGAGCGCCTCCACCTCGTGGCGGATGACCTCGCTCGAGGAGGTGTGCGACATGAAGGTGCGCGTGCCGTTTGTGGTGAGCTCGCCCCAGCGCATGAGCCAGCCGCGCCTTCCCTGTGCTCGCGCGGCGGCAAGCTCCTCGTCTGTGCCGCGGTATCCCACCGCAAGCGTTACGGCGCGTGCCACCTGCCCCGACCCAACCAGTTCGAGTGCCAGCTGGTCGGCCATCTCCTTGGCAATGAGCAGCCCGCCCTCAAAGTCGTAGTCGCGTCCCAGGACCTGCCCCGCCGAGACCGAGTGGCTCTTTCCCTTGTAGCCCTTGATGTCGGCGATGGTGACCGGCTCGATGCCCCAGGCATGGTCTATCAGAATCTCGGCGTCGATGCCAAAGGCCTGGTAGATGGGCTCGGTGGGGCTCATGGCCAGCTGGCCCATGGTGTGGATGCCCATCTCGGCCAAACGGCGCGCCGTGCCTTCGCCCACCCGCCAGAAGTCGGTGATGGGCTGGTGCGCCCAGAGGGTGGCACGGTAGCTGTGCTCGTCGAGCTCGCCGAAGAAGCCCGGGCTGTGCTTGGCCGTGATGTCGAGCGCGATCTTTGCCAGGTAGAGGTTGGTGCCCAGCCCGCAGGTTGCCGGAATGCCCGTCGAGCGTACCACGTCCTCGCGTATGCGCTCGCCCAGCTCGCGCGCCGTGCATCCGTACAGTGCCAGGTAGTTGGTCACGTCGAGGAAGGCCTCGTCGATGGAGTAGACGTGGATGTCCTCGGGGGCAATGTAGCGCAGGTACACCTCGTAGATGTCGGCCGAGCGCTGGATGTAGAGCGCCATGCGCGGCGGGGCCATGAGGTAGTCGATGGTCTTGGGAATCTCGAACACGCGGCAGCGGTTGCGCACCCCCAGCGCCTTGAGCGCTGGGGACACGGCGAGGCATATAGTCTTTTCGGTGCGCGTGGGGTCGGCTACCACCAGACGCGTGGTCATGGGGTCAAGGTCGCGCTCCACGCATTCGACGCTCGCGTAGAAGCTCTTGAGGTCGATGCACAGGTACTGGCGCCGCTCGTCCATCAGGCTCCCTGGACGCCCTTAGCATCCATAGACGATCTTGCGGGCAAGGTCGTCGGCGGTCTGTTGGCCCAGGTAATGTGCCACGATGGCCAGGCCGAAGGGGATGGCGGTGCCCATGCCCTTGCTGGTGGTGATGTTGCCATCCACCACTACCTCGTCCTGCACCAGCGTGGCGCCATTCTCAACCAGCACGTCCTGCAGGTTGGGGAAGCACGTGGCGCGGCGGCCCTCAAGCAGGCCGAGCTTGGCCAGAATGGTGGGTGCGGCGCAGATGGCGGCCACCTGGCGGCCGTCGGCGGCAAAGCGGCGGACCTGGTCGGTGAGGTCTTCGCACTCGCCCAGGTTGGTGGTGCCCGGCATGCCGCCCGGCAGCACAATCATGTCGTAGTCGTCAAAGTCGAAGCGGGTGTCGCCAATCTCGCGGTCGCAGACGATGCTCACGTCGTGGGAGGACGTGGCCACGTTCGAGTTGGTGATGGAGACGGTCTCGCAGGGAATGCCCGCACGATACAGCAGGTCAACCACCGTAAGGGCCTCGATCTCCTCCATGCCCTCGGCAAGGAACACGGCAACGCGCTTGTCGGTTGTGGCAGTAAACATGGGATGCCTCCTCAGTAGACTACTCGGCTTGCTGTTAGCGAGATTCCAGCATAGCGCGCCATGCGGACAATTTCATCGTCCTCGGTACATTCGCTCGGGCAGAGGGCTGTGTGGTGCACTGTCGCGCGGCCGCAATTCTGCCGGCAACTAAGGGACACGCCCTTTTTTGCCCCGCGGGGCAAAAAAGGGCGTGTCCCTTAATTGCCCCGTGTATACCCCCCGCGCATGTCGAGACTTTGTGCCCGGTGCGTGGGATGCTGCGGATGCGGCACAATAGAGCAAAGGTCGCGGCGGCACTAGGGAGGGGCATGGCCTTCGTCGAGTTTCGTGATGTGTGCAAGGTCTACCAGATGGGCTCCGTGGAGGTGCGTGCCGTCGACGGCATGAGCTTCTCCATCGAGCAGGGCGAGTTCGTGGTCATCGTCGGCCCGTCGGGGGCGGGCAAGACGACGGTGCTCAACATGCTCGGCGGCATGGACGTGCCCACCTCCGGGACCATCATGCTCGATGGCCAGGAGGTCAGCGCCATGGGGGAGCGCGAGCTCACCCAGTACCGGCGCCATAGCATCGGCTTCGTGTTCCAGTTCTACAACCTCGTGCAGAACCTCACGGCGCTCGAGAACGTCGAGCTGGCCAACCAGATCTGCGCCAACCCGCTGCCGGCAGCCGAGGTGCTGGAGCAGGTGGGCCTGGCGGCACGCAAGGACAACTTCCCCTCGCAGCTGTCGGGCGGCGAGCAGCAGCGTGTGGCCATCGCGCGCGCCCTGGCCAAGAACCCCAAGCTGCTGCTCTGCGACGAGCCCACCGGCGCGCTCGACTACGTCACGGGCAAGCAGATCCTCAAGCTGCTGCAGGACACGTGCCGCAAGAGCGGCAACACGGTGGCGGTCGTCACACACAACTCCGCCTTCACCCAGATTGCCGATCGCGTGATTGAGGTGCGCGAGGGCAAGGCGCGCCGCGTGCAGACCAACCCTGCCCCGCTGGACGCCATGACGCTGGAGTGGTAGGACCACGTGGGGCGCAGCGCGTTCATAAAGGACATCGTCCGCAGCATCCGCGGCTCCATGGGGCGCTTTCTGGCCATCATGGGCATCGTGGCTCTGGGCTGCGGCTTCTATGCGGGCCTCCAGATGTGCGGCCCCAACATGCGTGCCGACGCCGATGCGCTCTACGACGGCACGAACCTCTGGGACCTGCGCCTCATCTCCACACTGGGCTTTGGCGACGCCGACGTGGCGCGCATCAAGGCCGTTGAGGGCGTGGACCAGGTCATGCCGTCGCTCACCTGCGACGCAATGGCCCGGCTGGGAAGCGAGCAGGTGGCCGTGCGCATCTCCTCTCTCGACCCCGCCCAGGCCGAGGGCTCGCGCGCCGAGGGGCTCTACGTGGTGGCATCAGACGATCCCGCCTACCTCAACCGGCCGCGCCTGGTGGAGGGCAACTGGCCCCGCAAGAAGGGCGAATGCGTTATCAGCGCAGACGTCCCGCGCGAGAACTGCGGGATTGGCGACACCATCGAGCTTCTGTATGGCACCAGCGACCTTTCCAGCCTGCTTTGCGTGAGCAAGCTCGTGGTGGTGGGCACGGTTAGCTCGTCGAACTACCCCTACACGGGCAGCTTCGGTTCTACTACCTTGGGCTCGGGCATGATCGACCAGTACCTGTTCGTGGCGCCTGCTTCCTTGGCGGAGGACGCCCCCTTCACCGAGGTCTACCTCACCGTTGCGGGGGCGGCCGAGCAGCTGAGCGAGTCGGACGAGTACGAGCAGGTGGTGGGCGCCACCAAGAGCCGCCTCGAGGGCCTGCAGGACGAGTTTGCCCGCGAGCGACAGGCGGACCTCAAGCGCGAGGCGCAGGACAAGCTCGACGAGAAGTGGGATGAGTATTACACGGAGAAGGAGAAGGCCGACCGGGAGCTGGCCGACGCCAAGAAAGAGCTCGAGGACGGCGCGGCGAAGATTGCCGACGGCGAGCAGGAGCTGGCAGACGGCGAGGCCGAGTATGCCGACGGCGTGGCCGAGTATGAGCGGAAGAAGGCGGACGCCCTGCGCCAGCTCGATGATGCCGAAGCCGAGATCGATCGCAACCAGAGCCTGCTCAACCAAAAGCGTGCCGAGGCCGAAAGTGGGGCTCGACAGCTCGACGAGGAAGAAAAGAAGCTGAATGAGGCTGAGGCGCAGCTGGGCATGACGCAGGCGGACATCGATGCCGCGGCTGCGGAGTTGGCGCAGGGCGAGGAACAATGGAACGCACAGCGCGAACCGCTGGCCACGGCAGACGAGTGCCTGACCACCTGCATTGACGCCGTGGCATCGGTGTCAGAGTTGGCGCAGACAGACGGCACGCCTTCCCAAGAGGAGGTCATGACCTGTGTGAACGAGGTCCACGAGGCTGTCGATGCAGCTCAGACCCTCATGGGGCTTGGTCTCTTCGAGATAGAGGACCAGGCGGCGGCAGCCCAGCTGCAGGGGGTTCTTGCCATGGTGCAGGGCATCCTTGCCAGGGTCGAGAGCGGCGACGGCGCTGCGCTCGAGCAGGCGCTTGCCCAGCTGAAGAGCGTGGACCCCGCCACGTTTGAGCAGGCGATGGCTGCGGCGTCGGGAGCGCGCGACCAGGTGGAGGCGGGCATCGCCCAGGGCGATGCTGCCATGGTGGACGCGCGCGACAAGCTTGCCCAGGCGCAGGCCGCGCGCGCCCAGATAGATGCCGGGCGGGCGGAGGTGGAGCAGGGTCGCCGGCAGCTGGTTGAGGGCGCGGCTCAGATGGACGAGGGCCAGCGCCAGATTGATGCCGGTCGAAGGCAGCTGCAGGAGGGTCGCGCGACGGCCGATCGCGAGCTGCGGGACGCACAGGCACAGCTCGACGAGGCTGCGGCCAAGCTGGAGGAGGGCCGCGCCGAGCTCCGTGACGCGCGCATCGAATACGCCGACGGCCTGCGCTCCTACGAGGAGGGCAAGGCCGAGGCGGACGAGAAGTTTGGCGACGCCTTGGCGCAGCTGCAGGATGCGCAGAAGGAGATCGACGAAATCGAGCTGCCCGACATCTATGCGCTCGACCGCACCCAGAGCGAGGGCGCGGCCACCTATCACGCTGACGCGGGTCGCATCGACGCCATCGCCGACGTCTTCCCCTTCATCTTCTTCCTGGTGGCGGCGCTGGTGTCGCTGACCACCATGACGCGCATGGTCGAGGATGACCGCGTGCTCATCGGCACATACAAGGCGCTGGGCTACGGCACGGCTGCCATTGCGGCGAAGTACCTCGTCTATGCGGGCATCGCCGGTGTGGTGGGCGCCACCGTGGGCATCGTGGCACTCTCGCAGGTCCTGCCCTTCATCGTGATGAGCGCCTATTCCATCATCTACACGGTGCCAATCCATCCCTTCCCGCTGCCCATCTACCCCTCCATCGCGCTGGCCGCAGGAGGCTTGGGCGTGGGGGTGTGCCTGCTGGCCACATGGGGCGCCGTGGTGTCGAGCCTGCGCGAGGTGCCGGCGACCCTCATGCTGCCGCGCGCCCCCAAGGCGGGCAAGCGCATCCTGCTGGAGCGCGTGACGCCGGTGTGGAGCCGCCTCTCCTTCACCTGGAAGGTGACCTTCCGCAACCTCTTCCGCTACAAGCGCCGCTTCCTGATGACGGTAATCGGCATATCGGGCTGCACGGCGCTGCTGTTGGTGGGCTTTGGCCTGCACGATGCCATCTGGGACATCATCGACCGCCAGTACGGGCCCATCATCCACTTCGACACCACGGTGGGCCTTGACGACAACGCCATCGAGCTGGACGTGCGGCGCGTGAGCGACTACCTGGAGCGGACCGGCGAGGTCAGCGGCATCGTGCGCGTGCAGAACGAGAACATGCAGGCGGGCGCGCAGGGCTTTGACGAGACCATCCGCGTGAACGTGGTGGTGCCGCGCGACGTGAGGCAGATGGCCGGGGCCATCACCTTCAAGAACCGCCTGACGGGCGAGGCGCTCGCCTTTGACGACGACTCCGTTCTGGTTACCGAGAAGCTTGCCATGAAGTACGGACTTTCTGCGGGCGATGCTATAACGCTCTTCGACCAGGACGAGGTGGGCAATGCCGTGGGCGACGGGCACCAGCTGGTCATAACCGGCGTGGCCGAAAACTACGTGGGCAACCTCGTGTACGTGGGCCGCAACGCCTGGAGGAGCGTGAGCACGCGCCAGCCGGTCTTCTCGACCATCTATGCCTCGACGACGCCCGACGAGAAGGTGCGCGCCTCCATAGCCGAGGAGCTCCACGACATGGAGGACGTCTCAACGGTCATCTTCTCGGACGAGACCATCAACATGTACCGCAAGATGCTCTCGGTGGTTGACATGATCGTGGTGGTGCTGATCGTGAGTGCGGCGGCGCTGGCCTACATCGTGCTGTACAACCTCACCAACATCAACATCGGCGAGCGCATCCGCGAGATTGCGAGCCTGAAGGTGCTGGGCTTCACCCGCATGGAGGTTTACACCTACATCTTCCGCGAGATTGGCCTTCTGGCCGTGATGGGCGATGTGGTGGGCATGGTGCTGGGCATCTTCCTGGAGCGCTTCGTGGTCACCACGGCCGAGGTCGACTATGTCATGTTTGGGCGCAGCATCCACGCTCCGAGCTTTGCCTACGCCTTTGCGCTCACGCTGGTGTTCACGGCGCTGGTCATTGCATCGATGCGGCGCAAGCTCGACCGCGTCGACATGGTGGAGTCGCTCAAGAGCATCGACTAGGTGCGCAGTTGTGCGCCGCGCTTGCGCGTGCGGAAGGGGATGGTGGCGCTTGGCGTTGGGTGAGGCATACGCATACGTGCTGGCAGCTGTTTTGGGCCTGGGTGCCGGATGGCTTGCGCGCCTGTGGGCTGCCCGCCTCGTGGGCAGCGAGGTGCGTGCCGCGCGGGTGCTTGGTCCTGCCTGTGGCGCACTGGCGTGGGCGCTCATCGTGTGCGTGCGCGGGCCGGGGCTGGAGAGTTGCTTCCAGTGCCTTGTGTGCATACCGCTTCTGGCCTGCTCGCTCACCGACCTTGCGGCGTATGTCATCCCCAATGCGTGCGTGGCGTGCGCCGCCTCCGTGCGCGCGGCTTATCTGCTCGCGGTGGGCCTCTGCGACTCTGCCCAGCTGCCTGCGCTGCTGGCTCGCTCGCTGGCGGGGGCCGCAGGTACGCTTGTCCCGATGCTGGCGCTCACACTGGTCATGGACCGCGTCTTGGGGACCGACAGCATGGGCGGGGGAGACCTCAAGCTTCTGGCGGTCTGCGGGCTTTGGGTGGGCCTGCGCCAGATGCTGTTCCTGCTGCCTGTGGCGTGTGTGGGCGGCATCCTAAGCTCGGTGATGCTCACGCGCGCGCAGGACGGCCCGTCCTCGGTCGCGCTTTCGCCCTTCCCCTTTGGACCCTCCATCGCGCTGGCCCTTCTGGTCACCTTTCTGGTTGGGCCCCATGTGGAAGCATGGTTGGCGGCATGGGTCTTCTGAGATGTTGTGAGGACGAAGGTGGCCTAATACGCTATCGTAGATGGGTACCGCGAGAGATGGGAAGTCATGCCAATCGCACACCGCATCGTATTCTATGAGTCTTTGCCGCTTACCTTAGCCGTCTGCCTGGGGGCGATGGTGGCAGGTATGGTGGCTGGCTCCATCATTCATGGGGTGGCGTGGCGCATTACCCATGGGCGAACCGCCTTTGACGGCGGCCCGTCGTGCCGCGCGTGCGGGCAGGGTTTTACCCTGCGCGAGTCGATTCCTGTCATCAGCTGGCTGTCCATGAAGGGAATCTGCCCCTACTGCGGCGAGCCGCTGGGCATGGACAAGCCCCTCTGCGAGCTGCTGGGCGGCGGAATCTTCGTGAGTGTGGTGCTGCGCTACGCAATCTCGTTGCAGACCCTGGAGGTTCTGGCGGCGGTGTGCGTGCTGATGACCATTGCCCTGGCATCTCTGTGGGACTATCACATCCCCAACGGCTGCATCGCCTGTGCGGTGGCCATCAGGCTGCTGTACCTGGCGACCTCTGCGATGATGGGCGAGGACATGCTTCCTTTGGCCATAGCCTCGGTGGTTGGCGCCGTGGCGCTGAGCGTTCCCTTCGCGCTGGCGGTGTTTTTGAGCAGCGCCATGCTCGCGCGTGACATCACGGGCATGGGAACCGTCAAGCTCGTGGCCATCGTGGGCCTGTATCTGGGCTGGCAGCAGGGCCTCATTGCCATGGCCTGTGCCACGGCCCTCCTGCTGCTGGTGTGGATCTTGAGCCCCACGAAGCTGCTGAATGTTGAGGTGGCGGGCGGTGCGCACCGCAACGGCGAAGACGACGACTACATGCCCTCGCCGCGCGAGATGACCGCCACGCTCGAGGAGGACATCTGTGAGCCCATCCGCCTCATTCCCTTCACGCCGGCCATCGTGCTTGCCCTGTGGGGCGTGATGCTGGTGGGAGTCACCCCCAGTGTGTGGAACGCCCCCATTTTCTAAGGTGGGGAGGCAGACGGGGCAATTAGGGGACACGCCCTTTTTTGCCCCGCGGGGCAAAAAAGGGCGTGTCCCCTAATTGCCCCCATTGCACGCAAGATGGCCAGAAACGACCGCGGCAGCGTCCATCCACCCCTCCAGCGTTGTGGAAGTGCCATCGTTTGCGGGCGAAGCCCCCTCGTCAGTGGTACCATGCTTACATCCGTGTGGATTCCATCCGCCGGAAAGTCTCATTCGCAGCTTAAACGGACAAGGGAGACGTATGGAACCAACTCCCATATCGCGCCGAACGGCCATGAAGCTCCTGCTGGGGGCAGCGGGTCTTGCCCTGGCGCCGCATACCGCGGCAGAGGCCATCTCGCAGGATGACATCGACAAGACCGAGGCGCAGCTCTCGGCCGCGCAGCAGAAGTACAACGAGGTGCAGCAGCAGCTCGAGGGCATCGCGTCCGAGTACGAGGTCATGTCGCAGGAACTGGCAGCGACCCTGGCCCAGATCGATGGCGTCAACGCCGAGATTGCCAACACCGAGCAGCAGATCGAGGAGAAGGAGGCTGAGCTTCAGGAAAAGCGCGACCGCCTCTCGCGCCGCATTCGCAGCGCCTACAAGGCCGGCGGCGACGAGGCCCTCTCGGCCATCCTCATGTCCTCCTCGTTCGAGGAACTCACCTCCAACATCTACTACCTCGACAAGATCACCGACAGCGACCGCAGGCTCATCGAGGACGTGGAGCGCCTGAAGGGCGAGCTCGAGCAGCATCGTGCCGACCTCGAGACCCAGCGCGCCCAGCTCGAGGAGCTCCGTGGCCAGCAGGAGGCCGAGCTTGCCCAGATGCAGGCCAAGCAGGAAGAGGTCCAGCAGATGCTTGCGGGCCTCGATGCCGACGTGCAGGAGCTCATCGCCAAGCGCGACGAAGAGATGGTCCAGCTGGCCAACGAGCGCGCCGAGCAGAAGCGTCGCGAGGAGGAAGCCCGCAAGCAGGCGGCAGCAGGTGGCACCGGCTCCCAGGCTGGAAACGTCACCGGCAGCTATTCCGACGGCGTCACTTCGGGCTCGCAGGCGCGCGTCGTCTCAGCCTGCCATTCCACGGGCAGCCCCGGCGTGGGCCTGTGCGCCATGTGGGTGTCGATGGTGTTCGACAACGCTGGCTATGGCTATGCGGGCGGCAATGCCAACGACATGTACAACTGGTGGACCACCTCATCGAACCGCTCCGACCTCAAGCCGGGCATGATCGTGGCGGTCTCTACGCACAGCCACACCTCGGCCGGGCGCATCTGGGGCCACATTGGCATCTACGTGGGCGACGGCATCATGATGGACAACATCGGCTACATTCGTACCATTAGCGTCAACGAGTGGATCAACTACTACAGCACGACGGTCACCCCGCGCTGGGGCTGGCTGATGGGCATCGTTCTCTCGTAGCCAAACGTGCAGTTTTGCAACGCAGGCTAGCCGAGGGCGCAACAGGAAAGGGAGAAGGCCATGACTATCGACACCGCAACGACGGCGCTTCTGGTGATTGACGCGCTCACCTCGAGCGAGCCGGACGCCGTCTACGAGCTTCCCGCCGACGAGGCGCGCTTTGCCGAGAACTGCGTGCGCCTTGCCCGCGCGGCGCGTGCGGCAGGCATGCCGGTGATCTTTACCAACGACGACCACATCGAGGGCGTCGACAAGGAGCTTGAGCTGTGGGGGCCTCACGGCATCCATGGCAAGGTGACCACCTTCCCCGAGCTTGAGGCGGGCACGGGCGCGCGCGACTTCATCATTCCCAAGCGCCGCTACAGCGGCTTCTTCGGGACCGACCTCGACCTGCTGCTGCGCGAGCTGGGCATCCGCACGCTCATCGCCGTGGGCGAGGACACCAACATCTGCGTTCTGCACACCCTGGCCGACGCCTACTTCCTGGGCTACGACACCATCGTGCCCGAGGACGCCACGCGCACCTTCCTGTGCGGCACGCAGGAGGCTGGCATCGAGCACTTCGTGAAGTGCTACGGCAGCACCATCACCACAACGGACGACGTGGTGGCAAGCCTGCAAGGCTCTTGCTAGCGGCTTGACCGAGTAGGCCTGCACATCGCGCGAACCAAGGACGGGCATCAACATGGCGACCATCTACTGCATGAACTGCGGCATCGAGCTCAATGAGGACGCGAGGTTCTGCCCCGAGTGCGGCTCCCCGACGCTTTTGGGTGCCGGGCTGGTGGAGCCGGGTGGGCAGGCACAGGTGGCGTGCCCTGCCTGCGGTGCGCTCAACGACTCCACCAACAAGCACTGCGCCGAGTGTGGTGCCGCCCTGTGGCAGCCCAAGCCCGACCTGCGCGAATCCACCACAGCGATGCGCATCCAGCGCGAGCGTGAGGAGTACGCAACCGGCGAGTCGCGCAAGCGCACCCTGCTCTATGGTGGGATTGCCGGTGCGGCCCTGGCTGCCGTGCTGGGCGTGAGCTGCGTGGCGTCGGGGATTCTGGGCGGTGGCAAAGACACCGAGGTACAGGCAGTTTTGCCAGGCGCGACCACCACGCAGGAGACGCCCGCGGTGGGCACCGTTGCCGCCGACGGCACGGTGATGGGCTCTGCGGGAACGAGCATCAGGGCCACGATTGCCGACTACAGCTGGGAGGAGCTTGCCATCATTGGCAAGGAGATGGGGCGCCAGCCCTCGCGCGAGGCCGCGCTTGCCATGGCGGCGGAGTACCACCTGGTTGACGAGACGGGCGCCATGCTGCCCAACACCAAGAACGCCGACATCATTGGCCTGGGGTCGCTGTCCATGCGCATCGTGGACGTCTATCACGACAACCTGGCCAACGGTGAGGGCAAGGCGGGCCTCACCCTCATGGCCACCAACATCCCCTTCGTGCACCGGATGAACGTGGAGGATGACATCACCGGCGGTTGGGAGTCCTCCGACCTGCGCTCGTGGCTCAACACGACCATCTACAACTCGATGGGCGAGGATTTGCGCACGTCCATCCAGGCGGTGGACAAGCACACCAACAACGCTGGCCATTCGACGACTGCCAGCTCGGTCACCTCCACCATCGACTACCTCTGGCTGCCGTCGATGGTCGAGCTCATCGGCGAGATTGGCTGGACCTGGCCCTCCGACCCGAACAACAGCGACGGCTACAACGCCATCACCAACGCCGAGGGCAGCCAGTACGCGCTGTTTGCCCAGGAAGGCGTGGTGGCGCTGGAGAGCAACGGGGTCCTTTCCCTCAACAACGAGAACGGCGCGACGGTCTGGTGGGAGCGCACCTGCTCGCCCAGCGGCGTGGCGCGCTTCAGGGGCGTGACCGAGTCCGGTGACCCCTCCGAGATCTATGATGCGTCCAGCGAGCTGGGCGTCTGCATCGGCTTCTGCCTGTAGCGCGGTGCTGGCTCCATGACTGCCCTGATGCTGCATGCCTGCTGTGGCCCCTGCTCGCTAGAGCCCCTGCGGCTGCTGCGCGAGGAGGGCTTTGAGCCGACCATCTGCTGGACCAACCCCAACATCCAACCGCTTGCCGAGCACGACCTGCGCCTGCGCACCCTGCAGGACTGGGCGCGCGAGGTGGCGCACGTGCCGGTTGTGGTGGCGGGAGACGACCGCGAGCGGTGGGAGCGTGCGGTGGCGCCCTTCGGCTTCGAACGCGAGAGCCGCTGCCGCGCCTGCTATGCCCTGCGGCTTGCCGAGGCGTGCCGCACGGCTCGCGAGCTGGGGTTTTCGCACATCTCCACCACGCTGGTGGTCTCGCCGTACCAGCTGTTCGACACCTGCCACGACGTGCTGGAGCACCTGGCGCCCGCCTATGGGCTCGAGGTCGTGTGGCGCGACTTCAGGGAGTGGTATCCCAAGGCCACCGTGCGCTCGCGCGAGCTGGGAATGTATCGCCAGAACTACTGCGGGTGCCGTTTCTCGGCGGCCGAGGCGGCCATCGAGCGGCACGAGGCGCGCGACGCGCGCAAGGCTGCGAAGGCGGCGCAGCGAAAGAGCTGAGTGAAGCTGGGGGAGAGGGGAAATTAAGGGACACGCCCTTTTTTGCCCCGCGGGGCAAAAAAAGGGCGTGTCCCTTAATTTCCTTGCCCTCCGCGTGGGCGTGTCCCCCAATTGTCCCGATTGGCCTACAATCGGGTAGCCCGTTTCAAGCTTTAGAGGAGTCACAGCGTGCGAACCGACGATTTTGACTACGACCTTCCCGACGAGCTGATTGCGCAGGCCCCCGCGGAGCCGCGCGACAGCTGTCGCCTTCTGGTGCTGCATCGCGAGGATGGCAGCGTGGAGCACCGGCACTTCTTTGACATTGGCGAGTACCTCGAGCCGGGCGACCTGGTGGTGGTGAACCACACGCGCGTCATGCCGGCGCGCCTGGTGGGCCACAAGACCACGGGCGCCCTGTGCGAGACGCTCCTTTTGCGCCGCTGCGAGGACAAGGATGCGCTCGGCCACGTGTGGGAGTGCCTGGTGAGCCCGGGCAAGCGACTCAAGCCAGGCGCGCGCATCGAGTACCGCGCAGGTGGGGCGCTTGCCCCAAAGGAGAGCCCCGTCGTGCTGACGGCGGAGGTGCTCGACTTCGTGGAGGACAGCAGGGGAGGGCGCCTCGTGCGCTTCGAGCCGGCGGAGGGCCTTACGCTCGACGAGGCCATCCACCGCGCCGGCCATGTGCCGCTGCCGCCCTACATCACCTCCTACGAGGGCGATCCCGAGAAGTACCAGACGGTCTATGCCATGAGCGAGGAGCACTCCGCCGCCGCTCCCACGGCTGGCCTGCACTTCACGCCCGAGCTCATCGAGCGCCTGCGCGCACAGGGCATCGGCTGGGAGGAGGTCGAGCTTGAGGTGGGCATCGACACCTTCCGCCTAGTTGAGGAGGACGACCCCACCCAGCACGTGATGCATACCGAGCGCTACCACGTGCCGCAGCGCGTGGTGGATGCCGTGCACGCAACCAAGGCAGCCGGGCACCGCGTGGTGGCCATTGGCACGACGTCGGTCCGCTCGCTCGAGAGCGCCTACGACCCCGCGGCGCCTGCCTGGAAGCTTCCCGTCGTGGCGCGCGGCTTTGAGCAGGCGGCCGACTCTGCGGCCGTGACGGGCGTGGGCGACATCGTGGTGCGCGAGAACGCCACCACCAACCTGTATCTGATGCCCGGCTCGAGCTTCCACGTGGTGGACGCGATGGTCACCAACTTCCACGTGCCGCGCTCCACGCTCATGATGCTGGTCTCGGCCTTTGCCACGCGCGAGCAGATCATGGGCGCATACCAGCAGGCCATTGAGCAGCGCTACCGGTTCTTCTCGTTCGGCGATGCTATGCTCATCCTGTAGGGCAACGGCTGTGATGTGGGGGCAATGATGACGAAAGCTACCAAGATGTCCTGGCCTGCGGGCGTGCTGGGCGCGCTGCTGAGTCTGGCGCTTTTGGGCGGATGCGCGCTGGGCCATTCCCAGGCACCTACCGATGAGGCCAGCCAAAAGGCGGCTACGACGCCAGAGGCGCAAAGCGATATCGACTTCATGGTCCTCGTGAACAAGACCCACCCGCTTCCGGCGGGATGGGAGGATGCCGTGAATCTTGCGCACTTCACCAACAGCGAGGGCTGGGACGTTGACGTGGAGCAGACGGCCTACAACGCCTATCTCGAGCTGAAGGAAGACCTTGAGGCCGAGGGGGTCTACGTGGACCTCGACTCGGCATTTAGGAGCACGCAGGAGCAGCAGCGCATCGTCGACGACTTCACCGCAAAGTACGGCGCAGAGTACGTCAAGCAGTATGTGGCGGTGCCGGGCTATTCCGAGCACCACACGGGTCTGGCGCTTGATCTGTTCCTCATCATCGACGGCAAGGGCGTGTGCGAGAACGAAGACATGGTCACCTACCCTGAGGTGTGGAAGAAGATTCACGCCAAGCTGGCCGACCATGGCTTCATCCTGCGCTATCTGCCGGGCAAGAAGATCGAGACCGGTGCCAGCTACGAGCCCTGGCACATCCGCTACGTCAACGACGTCCAAGTTGCTCACAAGATCATGGACGAGGGCATCACGCTCGAGCGCTACCTGGGTGCGCTGGACCCGGCTGTTGCCGAGTGCGTGGTTGACTACGGCAACTCCACGGTCTACAGCGAGTCTGACATGGACTCCGCGCTCGACCCGATTCTTGCGGAGTTTGGCGGCTGGGCGGGCTGCTCCCTAAAGAGCCTGACCTTTGCGGGCGATGCGGTCTGCGCCGAGGAGCTGGCCCATGCCAACAGCCTGCGCGCGGAGGAAATGGGCGAGTTCACGCAGGCGATTTTGTTCACGTCGGTGCTGCATTCGCCCTCTGCCGAGCTGTGCGAGGGCACCGCCTGGCAGCCCGACACCGACTACAACGACTACAAGTGGCTATTGGCGCGCAGGGGTACTGACGACAGCTGGCAGCTTCTGACCTGGGGCCTCGGATAAGCCACGTGGAAATTAAGGGACACGCCCTTTTTTGCCCCGCGGGGCAAAAAAGGGCGTGTCCCTTAATCTCCATTGTCCGAAAAAAGAAACTGCCCGGCACGTGCGTGCCGGGCAGTTTTCGTTGCTTGTGCAACCGAGCTACTTCTTGGTGGAAGAGGTGGTCTCGGTGGTCTTCTCGCTGGTGCTGCTCGAAGAGCTGGAGTCAGAGCTCGAGTTGGAGCTCGTGGAGTTGCTGCTGGAGCTCGAGGACTCGGAATCCTTGCTGCTGGAAGAGCCCGTGGTGGAGGAGCTGGAGCTGGAAGAGCCGCTCTCCTTCTCCTTGGTGGTGGAGCTAGAGCTAGAACTGGAGCTCGCCGACTCGTCCTTCTTCTCGTCGGCCTTGGCGTCTGCCTTCTCCTCTTCCTTCTTGCTCGTCGCCTCGTCCTTGGGCTGCGCGGTCTCGGTCTGCGGCTTCTGGCTCGAGGTCGTGGCGGGCTTGGCGTTGCGTGCCGAGAAGATGGCCACGGCAATGGCTATGGCCAGCACGACGATGGCAATGCCGCCCAGGATGAGGATGAGGCGCTGCTTGAAGGTCTTCTTGCGCAGCGTGCGCTCGTTGGCGGCAAGCTCGTCCACGGCGTCCTGCTGGCGGTCGTACTCCGCCTGCTCGAAGGCAATCTGGTCGCGCAGGGCGATGGTCTGCTGCGGGGTGGAGTGAATCTGCTCCGCCTCGTCGAGCAGCTTCTTGGCTGCCTCCATGCGCGCCTGGGCGTCCTTTGCCTGCTTGCGTGCCTCTTCGGCGCCCGAGATGCGCTGCTTGATCTGGTCGCTGAGTGCCTGCTCGGCGTCCTGCGTCTTCTTCAGCATCGCGTCGTACTCCGCGCGGCGCTCACTGGCCTCCTTCTTGGCCGCCTCGGCGTCGCGCTCGGCCTGCGTGAGCACCTTCTTCTGCCGGAACAGGCTCTGCTGAGCGCTCTCCACTGCCACGCGTCCCTCTTCGGTGATGGTGGGAATGTCGGCCTTCGCGGAGGAGAGGTGCGCCTGCTCGGAGGCAAGCTCCGCCTCGAGGCGCGCGATGACGTCGGGGTTGCCCGCCTCGTCGGCGCGGGCGTCGTCCAGGTCGGCCTGCACGCGGCGCAGGCGCTCCTCGGCGTTGTCCACCGAGCGGTTAGCCGAAGCCAGGCGCTGGTCGCGCCGCTTGGTGGCCTCGGCGAGCGTGGTCTCGGCGCTCTTGATGGCGCGCTTCACGTCGGCAAGGGTGTTGGCGGTGTCGTCCGCGCGGCCCTTGGTGGACTCCGCAACGTTGCGGTAGGGGCGCAGCTGGTCCTCGTGGCGCTTCTTGTCGGCGGCAAGCTGGCTCTCAAGCTGGTTGCGCTCGGTGTCGAGTGTGGCCGCGCGCTGCAGCGACTGCTCGGAGAGGGTGCTCGCCTCGTTCAGCTCGGCCGTCTGCTCCGACACGATCTGCGGGTAGCTCTGCTCGATCGCAATGCGGTGCTGCAGCTGGGCGGTGTCGGCGTCGAGCTGCTCACGCATGTCGCGCAGGGTGTTGCGCGCCGTCTGGTGCTTCTGCGTGGCTTCGTAGACGCTCTTGAACGCCGCGATGCCCTCCTTGATGGAGCGCTGGACGTCGCCTCCGCCCTCTCCGGCGGGAGCGGGCTCGGCCTCCGGCTGGGGTGCGTCGTTCTCGTATGAGGCGGCAGGGATGTCGGTGTCCTCAACAGGGGCATCTACCGGGGCAAAGCCGTCGTCGGTTGCGGGCTCGGTGTCGGCTGCAGGTTCTGCCGCGGATACGGGCTCGTCGGTGGTGGCTGCGTCCTCGCCTGCGCCGGCGACCTCGGATGCTGGCTCGTCGTCTATGGTGGCGGCTACGTCGTATTGGTTGTCCTCGCCCGGTAGGTCGGCGACGTTTTGCACGGCCCGACTGACGATGTCGTCATCACCTGTGATGGGGGCATCGTTGCTTGCGTCGTCTAGCATAGGCATCTCCTTACGTTCAACCGTTGCATGGAACATCTGAAGCACGGATGCGCCGTTCCATGCTGAGCAAAAGACTCATTCGTATATTGTGACGCATCGGCGCGTGGGCAAAAGATGAAAAACGCGAGCGTTTGGTATCTCGGCCTCTGCGTTGTGTGCGCTCGCGGGGCGAGCCCTAACCGCCTACCCGTCGAATCAATATTGTTGCGGAAAAGCTCCCGAGGATTCGCTACTATGGTCAACAGTCTGGCATCGGGGGCACCCCGCCTCCGGGGCATCTACCGAAAAGGAGAGTGCAACATGGTTTCCAAGGAGACGACGATCATCAACGCCACCGGCCTGCATGCCC
>CACXFC010000037.1 GCA_902766835.1 uncultured Coriobacteriaceae bacterium
ATCGAGCTGGGAGGGGAGCGCTGGGGCTTCCAGTACAGCCCCTATGCCTACTTCGAGGAGCATTGCATTGCCATGAGCGCCGAGCACCGGCCCATGCATGTGGACCGCGCCTCGCTGGGCTGCCTGCTCGACTTCGTCGACCTGTTCCCGCACTACTTCGTGGGCTCCAACGCCGACCTGCCCATCGTGGGCGGCTCCATCCTGTCCCACGACCACTTCCAGGGCGGGTGCCACGAGTTCCCCATGACCAGGGCACAGGTGGTGCAGAGCGTGAACCTCACTCCCTTCCTGGGCGTGGAGGTGGGTGTGCTGAACTGGCCGCTCTCGGTGCTGCGCCTTTCGTGCGACGACCGCGACGTCCTGCTTGAGGCGGCCGTCTACGTGCTCGACGCATGGCGTGGCTGGAGCGACCCGTCGGTGGGAATCGTTGCAGCTGGAGATGACGGCACGCCGCACAACACGGTGTCGCCCATCTGCCGCAAGCGCGGCGAGTGCTATGAGTTCGACCTGGCCCTGCGCTGCAACATCACCACCGACGAGCACCCGCTGGGCGTCTTCCATCCCCACGAGGACAAGTGGCACGTGAAGAAGGAGAACATCGGCCTCATCGAGGTCCAGGGCCTGGCCATCCTCCCGCCGCGCCTTGAGGCGGAGCTTGAGGCCGGCCGGCTCACCCGCGACGAGATTGGGCAGGTGTTTGGCGGCGTGCTTGAGGACGCGGGCGTCTTCAAGTGGGACGAGGAAGGCCGCGCGGCCCTCAATCGCTTCCTCGAGACGCTGTAGCGCATAGTCCTGCCCTACGGGGCAACTAAGGGACACGCCCTTTTTGCCCCGCGGGGCAAAAAGGGCGTGTCCCTTAGTTGCCCCACCGTTCCGTCCGCGGCATATCGCATGTTTTTGTGCTCCGTCGGGTACACTTCGGTATGTTGTCTTCAATGCCTTGTGATAGGAGCGTGGTACACATGGGCAACGATTGGAACGAGTTCATGCAGAGCAGGCCGGTGCGCATTTTTCTCTATGCACTGTGCACGGTGTGCTGTCTCTACTATTCCTTTGGCGCGGTGATGGACATCGTCTCACCGGGCGATTCGGCCGCAATGCTCATCGCAAGCATGGGGCAGGCGGGCTTTATGGCCATGACGGTGATTCGCCTTGTTGTCTGCCTGTGGGCCGCGTTCTCGTTTGGGCGCATGACGCTCAAGGCAATCAAGGACGATAAGTAGCGTGGAGCCTCGCGCTTTTCGCGTCGAGCGCAGCTGCTGCTAGCCGCTGTCGCTATCTTTTTTCTGAAAGCTTGTGATGCGGTGGCATGCATTGCATGTTGGCGTAGAATCGCACACGTAGGCTCATGGGGCAGCGTGGCACGCACCGCTGCACCTCACTGAGTGCTTTGGCGATACACGAAAGGCATCCCATGGCAGTTCGCATCATCACAGACTCTGGCTCGGACATCCTTCCGGGCGAAATGGAAGGCCTCATCGTTCTTCCTCTTACCATTGCCTTTGGCAATGACGTTTATCATGACGGCGTCGACCTCTCGCACGAGCGCTTCTTCGAGCTGCTGGTGGAAAGTGACGAGAATCCCACGACCGGACAGGTCCCGCCCTTCCGCTACAGCCAGGCCTTCAAAGAGGTGGTGGCCGCAGGCGACGAGGCAGTGGTCATCACCATCTCGTCGGGTGTTTCGGGTACCTGGGAGAGCGCCTGTACGGCAGCCGCCGAATACCCTGACAAGATCCACGTGGTGGACAGCCTCCACGTGAGCGTGGGCATCCGCGTGCTGGTAGAGATGGCCTTGGCCATGGCGCGCGAGGGCGCCTCCGCGCAGCAGATCGTGGAGCGTCTCGAGGCGAGCAAGGGCAAGATCCACTTCCTGGCCCTGCTCGACACGCTGGAGTACCTGCGCCGCGGTGGCCGCATCTCCAACGTGAGCGCGGCGCTGGGAACCATCCTGGCCATCAAGCCCGTGGTCACGTGCACCGATGGCAAGATCGTGGTCATGGAGAAGCCGCGCGGCCTCAAGAACGGGCGCGCCATCATTGCCGACCTCATCCGCAAGGATGGCGGATTCGACTTCAGTCGGCCCCTGTGCATTGGCTACACGGGCAACTCCGACAAGCCGGCGCGCATGTTCCTCAAGAGCTGCCCCGACCTGTGGGAGGGCAAGGGCGAGGTTCCCATCTCGTCCATCGGCGCTACCATCGGCACGCACACCGGCCCCGGAGGCTTCCTGCTTGCGTACTTTGGCGTGAAGGCCTAAGTGGTACCAGCCATGAGGCTCTTCGTTGCGGCCGAACTGCCAGAGGTGCTGCTCGACGCGCTGAGCGAGACATCGGCGCTGTTGCGCGGCCAGGTGCGGGGTCGCTACGTCGCGCCGGACAGCTTCCATCTGACGCTCGCGTTTCTGGGCGAGGTGCCCTCATCGCAGGTGCCTGATGCCGCCGCCGCGCTTGATGAGGCCTGTGCCGCCTGGCCGCCCATCCCCGTTACGCTTGGTGCCTTGGGCTCGTTTGGGCGCGCGCGGGGAGCGGTGCTCTGGCAGGGGTTTGCGTCTGGCGCCGACGAGTTGGGTGGTCTGGCAGGGGATGTGCGCGAGTGTCTGGCCGAGCGTGGACTGGCATACGACCCTCTGGCCTTCTCTCCCCACGTGACCCTTATGCGCAGGGCAGACATCGCCTCGGGCGTGCTTCCGATGCCTGTGGTGGAGAAGGGGATCATCGAGACGGTGACGCTGTTCCGCTCCGACCTCTCGGGCGAGCGTCCGCTCTACGAGCCCCTACATAGCGTGCGGCTTGAGGCCGTTGATGGCACACAGGACCCATGGAGGTAGGAGGAACCTGCCATGAGCGATTCCGTTGACTTTGAGCTTCTTGCCCAGCAGCTGAGTGCGGTGGCCGAGGGGGAGCGCCTGCGCATGCCGGTGCTGGCCAATGCCACGGCCCTCATCAACGAGGCGCTACCCGATGTGAGCTGGGTCGGCTTCTACCTTGCCGATGGGGACGAGCTTGTGCTGGGACCCTTCCAAGGCAAGGTTGCCTGCATGCGCATCGCCTGGGGCAAGGGGGTGTGCGGCACGGCCGCGCAGCGCAACCAGACGCAGCTCGTGCCAAATGTGCGCGAGTTTCCCGGGCACATCGCCTGCGACAGCGCCTCTAACAGCGAGGTGGTGGTTCCCATCCACGAGGACGGTCGCGTGACGGGCGTGCTCGACCTCGACAGCATCTCGCTCGCGCGATTCACCGAGGCTGACGCGCGCGGTCTCGAGCTGGTTGTGGGCGCGTTGGAGCAGCTGCTGCCCAGCCTCGCCTAGCGGCTTTGCGAGCTTCCCATTCCTGCAAATCCCAGCAGCGCTCCCACCAGGCCGCCAATGATGTGGGACAGGTTGGACACGTTGTCCTGCACGAAGATGCCCTGGATGATCTCCTGACCCAAGAACAGTGCCGCCACCAGCAGGAAGGTGAGGGGAATCTCTCCTTCGCGGAAGCTGGTGAGCGAAGAGAGCAGGATGAAGGCAAAGCACACGCCGCTGGCGCCGCAGAGTGCTTGCTGCGGGAAGAAGATGCTGTTGACGAAGCCGGTCACGACTGCCGTGACGGCTATGATGGCAACCAGGTTGCCCGAGCCGTACTTCTCCTCGAGCAATGGTCCGAGCAGCAGCACGTAGATCATGTTGCCAAAGAGGTGACTCCAGCTGGCGTGCCCCAGAACGTGCGTGAACAGGCGCAGGTAGGTGAGGGGGTTGGTCAGCGGGGAGCGGTAGGTGGCAAACAGCATCCTAGTGAGGGTGCTGCCGCTAATCTGGCCCGCAAGCGTTGCCGCAAAGCACAGTGCGACAAATCCAAGCACTGCAGGAGCGTTGACGGTGATGCGCAGGCGCTTGCCCTGTCTCTCTTCTGCCATGGTGGTCTCCTTGCTACCAGCGGCGGTTAAGCCAGAGGAAGTCGAGGTAGCGGCCATTCTGCTCCTCCCAGCAGGCCTCGCAGTGGCGGCCTTCGGGCTGGAAGTAGCAATAGGTGGTGGCTCCCGCCGCCTCGAGCCTGTTGACATATTCGAGCTCAGCGCGCGCCTCGGAGCTGTCCGTGGCGGGGTTGGCGCCCTTGCGGACGTGTCCGGCTTCGTACTCGCCCCACGACAGGTAGATGCGCGTATCGGGGTCAGGGGTCGCCTGCCGCAGCTCGCGCTTGAGTTCGCGACCCCACACGCGGACGCCCGTGGAGAGGCAGGCCGCCTTCGAGAACACGTCGTTGTGGGCAAGGATGCCATAGAGGCTCATGAGGCCGCCCATGCTGGAACCGCCTATGCCCGTCGCCTCGCGGTGGGCCCAGGTGCGCAGGTTGGCGTCCGCCCAGCCCTTCACGTCATTGACGATCCACTGGAAGGTCTGCTCGCCCATGGCGTTGATGTCGCGGCCAAACATGTGGCGGCTGTAGGGGCAGTACTCGTCGAGGCGCGCGTCTCCCTCGTGGCTGCACTCCATGCCCACTATGATGAGCGGCTTCTCCCATTGGTCGAGGAAGCTCTTGAGGCCCCAGCTCTTGCCGTAGGTGGCGCGCTCGTCGAAGAAGAGGTTGTGCCCGTCGAAGAAGTACATGACGGGATAGCGCTCATCCGAGTCTTCGTACCCATCGGGGAGATACACATGCAGCGTGCGCATGCGTTCGGCTGGCCAGTACCACATATCGTGCGTGAATACGGTTCCCACAAGTGCTCCATTCAATCGTTGCTGCCCGGCAATTGGGCAAGCTAACACTGTAGCGTACAATGGCGGTGTTGTGCATCCCGTTGATTGGAGAGTCTCATGCCGTTCGTAGACGCGCGTATTTCTGTGACGCTTACCGATGCCCAGAAGGAGGCCATCAAGGCCGAACTTGGCAAGGCGGTGTCGGTGTTTGGCAAGGGCGAGAGCTTCCTTATGGTGGGCATCTCGGACAACTACGACCTGTGGCTTGGTGGCAACAAGCTTGAGCAGGGCGCCTATGTCTCGTTCAGCATGATTGGCGACACGCCCGATGCGGGTTGCCAGGAGTTCTCCGCCAAGCTCTGCGACATCCTCGAGCGGCAGGCGGGCATTCCCGGAAGCAACGTCTACGTCACCTTCCATCCCATGGATCACAGCCGCTGGGGCTGGAACGGCTCCACCTTCTAAGCGAGGGCATCGCCAAACGTGGGACAGTTCTGCCGGAGGCGTTTGTCCCACTGAACAAAATGTTCAGTGGGACAAACGCCTCCGGCAGAACTGTCCCACGTGCCGCAAGAGCCGGCCCCGAGGCTCGCGGGTGTGCGGAAGGGGGTACGCCCCCGGCGCACGTCCCATAAAAGAGGACGCGCCCCGTCCTGCCCTGCAGGGCAGAAGGGGCGCGTCCATTCGGTCTGATATGAGGCTTACTTCTTGGCCTTGCGGGGCTTGAGGATCGGGTTGACGGCGCCCTCGATGCCCTCGTCGCCGAACGAGATGCCCATGGCCTTGGCCTGCTGCACGAGCTGGCACTCGGGCGGGACCGTCTTCAGGCGGCCAGCAACGATGTCGAGCGGCACGCGCACGATCTCGCGGTTCTTGTCGGCAACCATGAAGCCATACTCGCCGGCAATGATGCCGCGGGCAGCCTCAACGCCCACCTGCGTGGCAAAGACGCGGTCGTAGGCGCAGGGCATGCCACCGCGCTGGGTGTGACCGGGGACGGCCACGCGGACCTCGCGGTTGGTGCGCTCGATGATCTCGGCTGCGATGTCGTAGGCGATGGAGGGGGAGGTGCGCTCGGCGATGCGCTGCTTGTAGGCCTTGCGCTTGAGGCCGGCCTCTTCGATGGAGATGGCGCCCTCGGCGACGGCGACGATGGTGAAGCGGCTGCCGGCCTTGTCGCGCTTCTCGATGCACTTGATGACGTTGTTGATGTCATAGGGGATCTCGGGCAGCAGGATGACGTCTGCGCCACCGGCGATGCCGGCGTACAGGGGGATCCAGCCAACCTTGTGGCCCATGATCTCGATCACGAAGACGCGCCCGTGAGAGCTGGCGGTGGTGTGAATGTCGTCGATGCACTTGGTGGCAATTTCAATGGCGGAGTGGAAGCCAAAGGTCATGTCGGTGCCCCAGGTGTCGTTGTCGATGGTCTTGGGCAGGGCGATGACGTTGAGGCCCTCGGTGGACAGACGATGGGCGGTCTTGGTGGAGCCGTTGCCGCCACCCATGACCAGGCAGTCGAGGTCGAGGTCGGCGTAGATCTTCTTCATGGCCTCAACCTTGTTGATGCCCTCGGGGGTGGGCTCGTCAAGCAGCTTGAAGGGGGTGCGGCTGGTGCCCAGGATGGTGCCGCCACGGGTGAGGATGCCCGAGAAGTCACGGCCGGTGAGCTTGCGGTAGTTACCGTAGATCATGCCGTGGTAGCCATTCTCGAAGCCGTAGAACTCGACCTCATCGTTTCCGAAGGTGTTGGTGAGCGTCTTCACAACACCACGCATGGCCGCGTTGAGTGCCTGGCAGTCGCCTCCGCTCGTAAGCATGCCGACCTTGATCATAGAGAACCCCTCTCTTTTGGCGTGCACAGTGATACTTCAATTTGCCACATATGTTGCCGAGGGTGAACAAGAGGTCTGCATACGGATGCATTTTCTCCGTAAAGCAAAAGATGCAACTTTTTGAGGGCTGCTGGTGTGTTGGGAGGACGGGGCAAGCAAGGGACACGCCCTATGACCCGAGGGGACCCTTTGGAATTGACTCTTTGATATTTGGGGGCGGAGTCGGCCATAATGGGTGATGGAACAAGGCTGCAAGGAGGGGAATCGATGGCAAGCGAGCTGGTGCGCTTCACTGTGGCGGTGCCCGAGGGGCTGCTCGAGGAGTTTGACGAGTTCACCGCGCGGAGGGGCTCCCATGTAAACCGTTCCGAGGCCGTGCGCGACCTGATGCGCGAGCAGATAGCCGAGCATGAGGTGGATGACCCCGACGCCGAGGTGGTTGGCTCCATCACCATGGTGTACGACCATCATGTGGTGGGTCTCTCGGGCGCGCTCGACGAGGTCCAACATGACCATATGGGCCAGATTGTCTCGACCATGCATGTGCACCTAGACCACCACAACTGCCTCGAGGTGCTCGCGGTGCGGGGCAAAAGCGCCGCGATCCACGAATTGGCCGACCTGCTGCTGGGCACCAAGGGCGTGCGCTACGGCAGGCTCTCGTGCATGGCCACGACCTCTGCCATCGAGGCGGGACACTAGCTAGGCGCTAGCGCTAGCCTATCCTACTTCTCCTGGTGCACGAAGGCCCGCCCCTTGCCCGTGCGCGCGTTCGTGGCGGCGAGCTCGACGCGGGTCTTGTTGTCCTTCGTGGTGACAGAGCGGGTCATGGTGTAGAGCGATCCGTCGAGCACAAGGTAGGTGGTGCCCAGAATCTGCTCGCGTCCCCAGAAGACGGGTGTGCGCTCGCCCTCGCCAAGGCGATACGTTCCCGTTCCCGCGGGCTCGAGCACCAGCTCGGCGCTCTGCCCGTCCTTCAGGCCCGACTCTTGGTAGGTGCCCGCAAATTCGGTGCTGGTGGCGCGTGCGGGCGAGGGGGTGCCGTGCGCGTCGAAGACAAGCTCGTTCTTTCCCCACGTCACCTCAAGCCGGTCTGCGTTGAATGCCAGCTCTGCGGGCTTTCCGTCGATGGTGAGCGTCGTGGGCGTATAGGAGACCGCGCCAACGGACCTGCCGTCATAGATGAGCCCGCCCCCGTCGTCGAACAGGACAAGCTGATAGGCGGCCTCCGTATAGCCGCTGTTCAGGTACTCGGCGGCTGCCTCGGCGGTGTCCTGCCCGTTGAGGCTGAGCATCTGGTAGGTGTTGGCAGCAAGCTCGGTTGGTGCAGGCTCCTGCTGCGGGGCAGCCTCGGTTGTGGCCGTGCCAGAAGGGGAGGCCGCGGCGCCACAGCCCGTGAGAGCGAGAACGAGCGCCAGACCACAGGCGACGGCGTTGCATGTGAGTTTATGCATGGTCCCTCCTTGCCCGAGCTTATGACCTCTGCACTAAGACTGACTTCCGGCAAGGGCAACTAAGGGACACGCCCTTTTTTGCCCCGCGGGGCAAAAAAGGGCGTGTCCCTTAGTTGCCCCCCGGCTGCCCCAGCATCGCGGAGTGTCATCTCTATTTTGGCCCAACAGAGGTTTACTATAAAGGGCAGATGTGGATGGGAGGCGATGCATGGGACTCTTCAATTCGATCCGCACCGCCTTCCTGGGCGGCATGGGCATGGGGCCTGGGCCCCTCGTCGAGGAGCGCATCCTCGACGTTCCCTCGGGTGACAACTATCGCGAGCTGGGAGGCTATCCCACGCCTTCGGGTGTCACCAGCTTCCGGCGCTTCATTCGGGCCGGCTCTACAGAGCGGCTCACCGAAAGAGACCTGGAGCGGCTCGAGGACTACGGCGTGCGGGCGGTGCTCGATTTGCGCAGCCCGTTCGAGTCGCCCAACATGTCCTGTCGCTTCGCACGGCGCCCGCAGGTCGGCTGGCTCAACGTGCCGCTCTTCGACTACGACCTCTCTGACCCGAACCTTGTGGCCAACCAGGTGCCCGAGGGCAACTACCTGATTGACGGATACGTGACGATGCTCTCGAACCGTGCGGCCCTCAAGCGCATCTTCGAGTTCTTTGCCCAGACCGCACCCGATGGCGGGGTGCTGTTCCACTGCGCCGCCGGCATGGACCGCACCGGCATGGTTGCCATGCTGCTGCTAGGCCTGGCGGGCGTCGACCACAAGCACATCGTGGCCGACTACCTCTACTCGTTTGCTCCCGCGCGCGAGGTGGACGAGGTGGTCTTTGGGGGCAAGGCCCCAAGCTATGCCCCGGGATCTTGGAACCCGCTGCCCTCGCGCATGGAGGCCATCGAGTACGCGCTGCATGGCGTGGAGGAGGGCTATGGCTCGGTTCGTGCTTATCTTGAGGCGTGCGGCATAGAGAGCGTATGCCTTGAGGCGGTGCGGGGTATGCTGGTTGGGTCAGAGCTGTAGAGGGCTGCGGAAGACTTCGGGCGAGTCAAGTGCGTCCCCAAGGCGCCTTGCGTGTGCGCCGGCCTTGCGCGCCCTGTGCGCACCGATACTGATGAAAGTGAGATTTGATGGCAGAGAACCAGTTGAATGGCACCATGCTGCAGGGATTCTCATGGAATCTCCCCGCGGACGGCCAGCATTGGAGGCGTCTGGCACACATGGCCGAACGGCTTGTGAACACCGGATTCACCTCGATCTGGCTGCCGCCCGCATATAAGGGCCAAGCTGGCATTAAAGACGTTGGGTATGGCGTGTACGACCTGTGGGACCTTGGCGAGTTCGACCAGAAGGAAACCGTACCGACGAAGTATGGAGAACGGCGTGACTACGAGACCTGCGTGTTTGCCCTGCAGCAGGCGGGCCTCGATGTGCTTGCCGACATCGTGCTCAACCATAAGATGGGCGCCGATGCCACCGAGAAGGTCATGGCGCGCCAGGTGGCCCAGGACAACCGCCTGCAGGACGTAACCGAGCTTGAGCCCATCACCGCGTGGACGCGCTTCGACTTTCCGGGGCGCGCGGGCGAGCTTGACGACTTCACCTGGAACTGGAAGCACTTCAAGGGCACCGACTACAACGACGATACCAAGTCGAACGGCATCTGGCTGTTCGAGGGCAAGGGCTGGGACCCGGACGTCGACCAGGAGGCGGGCAACTTCGACTACCTCATGGGCAACGACATCGACCTTCACAACAAGGAGGTCTACCAGCAGCTGGTGAAGTGGGGCGTGTGGTACTTGGAGACGAGCGGCGTGGATGGCGTTCGCCTCGACGCGGTCAAGCACATGAGCAAGTCCTTCTACCAGAAGTGGCTTGCCGACGTGCGTAAGGAAGTGGGCAAGGAGCTGTTCTGCGTAGGGGAGTACTGGTCGTATAGGGTGGAGAACCTCATCTCCTACCTCGACGGCAACCAGACGATGAGCCTCTTCGACGTGCCGCTGCACTTTGCCTTCTACAACGCCTCGGTCAACCGTGACGGCATCGACTTCGCCCACATGCTCGACGGCTCCTTCGTGTCGGTCGACCCCGTGCATGCGGTCACCTTCGTGGAGAACCACGACACCCAGCCCAACCAGGCCCTTGAGTCCACGGTTCAGCCGTGGTTCAAGCCGGTGGCCTATGCCATCATCCTCTTGCGCGAGGCAGGCTACCCCTGCGTCTTCTTCTCGGACCTGTTTGGGCTGCCCAACGACCAGATTCCCGCGGTCGCCGAGCTGCCGCTTCTGATGGAGGTGCGCCGCCGCTTTGCCTTTGGTCCGCAGCACGACTACCTCGACGAGCGCGATCTGGCCGGCTGGACGCGCGAGGGCGATTCCGCTTCGGACGAGGACGGTGTGGCGGTGGTGCTGTGCAACCGTCCCTTCCCCGAGGTGAGTGACGTCACGCCCGTCGAGCAGCCCGACCCGGCCGAGTCCGACGAGGGTGCCGCAGAGGATGGCCAGGACGCTCACGACCACGACGATGAGGTTGCCGACGAGAGCTGGACTGACGCCCCCAACGTTCCCTGCAAGGAGATGTATGTGGGAAAGGTCCACGCAGGCGAAACCTGGCGTTGCGTACTGGGCGACGTGAACGACGTAATCATCAATGCGGACGGTGTGGGCGCGTTTCCGGGCAGCGAGACCTCGATGGTTTCCGTCTATCTGCCCGAAAGCGCGGCGGCAAATCTGGACGCTTTCCCCATCGTGAGGGAACGCTAGGAGCATAACTACTGTTCATTTGGCGGGAAGTGTCAAACGTGGCACAGCAAACGCGCTTTTGTTCGGCTTGCTACCGCCTACAGATTGACGGACTGCGTTTGCGTGCGTTGGGGTAGAATACCGCACGTGGCAAAAACGCCACGGGTATCGCGCGCAAGCGCAGCACTAAGCCCGAAAGGGCAAGAAAGAAAGGCACGTCATGGCACAGGGTACTGTTAAGTGGTTCAACCCCGACAAGGGCTACGGCTTCATCTCTCGCGAG
>CACXFC010000038.1 GCA_902766835.1 uncultured Coriobacteriaceae bacterium
AAGAGAAGGGTCATTGATGAAACCTCGACCTCACAGTCGATGACCCCTCGGTGCCTCGTTGGCGGTGCCGTGGGGTAGCCCATAGCCTGCGAGCGGCGCACATGCGACGTCGCCCGTCAAACCAACAGAGGAGTTCGCATGATCTATCTGTCCCAGATGCTGGGGAATCCTGTATACGACCTCGAAGGCGAGCGTATCGGTCGCGTCAGCGACTTGGGCATCGCTACGGGTGAAGTCTTTCCGCGCGTCACTGCCCTGGCGGTTGAAGGTCCTGGCCGCACGCCCCTGATGATCAGCTGGCGCAAGTACGTTGACGCCTTTGACGAGGACGAAATCTCGCTCAAGGTCGTGGCGACCGACATCCGCTTCTCGTACCTGCAGCCAGACGAGGTCCTTATCGCCCGCGACCTGCTCAACAAGCAGATTGTTGACACGCGTGGCATGCGCGTCGTGCGCGTGAACGACCTCAAGCTTTCCGATACCGGCACCACGCAGCTTCGCCTACTGGGTGCAGAGGTTGGCCCGCGTGGCATCCTGCGCTCCCTTTCGCCTGCGCTGGAAAACGTCACCTGCCGCGTGGCAACTGCGTTGGGGCACCCCATCCAAGAGAAGATTATCGCTTGGAACTACATGGACCTGCTCGAGCGCGACCTGTCGAACGTGAAGCTCTCGGTGTCGCACAAGACGCTCGACGAGCTGCATCCTGCCGACATCGCCGACATCATCGAGCGGCTTGACCCACGGTTGCGCGGGCAGGTGTTTGCCCAGCTCGACGAAGAGATGGCGGCCGAGGCCATGGCCGAGCTGGACGACGACGAGCTGGCGGCGAAGCTGGTCAGCGGCATGGAAGACGCGGCGGCTTCGCGCGTGCTGTCCGAGATGGACCCCGACGACGCGGCCGAGCTGGTGTCGGAGCTCGACTACGAGCGTGCCGAGAAGCTCCTGTCGCTCATGGGCGTCAACGACCGCCGGGCCATCAGCCAGCTGCTGGGCTACCGCGAGAACACTGCTGGCCGCATCATGACCCAGGAGCTCGTGGCCCTGAACGAAAGCGGTAAGGTGGCGGACGCCGTGGCGGCCCTGAAGGCCCTGGAGGAGGGCTTCGAGTCGGTGCGCTACGTCTACCTCGTCGACGACGAGCGTCGCATTACCGGCGTCATCACGTTGGTGGAGATCATCACCAACGATCCCCAGACGCCACTCAAGTCGCTGGCCACAAGCGAGCCTCTCACGGCAAGTCCCGAGGACGACCAGGAGGACGTGGCCGAGAACATTGCCAAGTACAACCTGCTGGCTATGCCCGTCGTGGACGAAGAGGGGCATCTGCTGGGCATCGTGACCGTCGACGACGCACTCGAGGTCCTGCAGGAGGAGCATGAGGAAGACCTGCAGATTGCGGGGTCGACCGCAGGCGTCTCGTCCGACAGCCGCGGCGGACTGCTTGCCCAGCTGCTCTCCAGCGAGATGTGGTTCTTCGCCTGGGCGCTGGGTGCCATGATCTGCTGCCTGATGGCCGATGGCTTTGACGGCGACTTCTTCCCGGGATTTGCCCTTGCTGCCGCGCTGCCTCTTGCGCTGCGCGGCGCCGATGCCATGGCGAGCTACGTCATCAACAACTACCTCGAATACGACGAGGATGACGACGAGGCGCCCACCATGCTCGGCTTCACGCTTAAGGGCGTCGTGGTGTCGGCGGTCTTCTCGGCCGTGGTGCTGCTGGTGGTCGCTGGCATCAACAACGTGGTGAGCGTGAGCGCCCAGCCCGTTGGCGCGGAGCCGCCCTACCAATACGCCAGCCTGCTTGCCGAATTCCTGAAGACCCTGATGCATGGCTATCAGCTGGCGGCCTGCGCGACGGTCGTCTCGTTCTTGACTGCGCCGCTGTATCTGATGGCGCTGCGCAGGCGTGACCGTGCGAGCAAGGACACGAGTGGCGTTGCGATGCGGGCTACCGCGCTTGGCGTGGCGCTGGCCATCTTCTTGGCACTGGCTGCCGGCCTGCTTGCCGGATTGGTGGGCTAGCTATGGGACGCAAGAGGTCGAATCGGCGCACGCAGGAGCGTGAGCCGCGCACCAAGCTCGATCCGCGCCTTGTGCTGGCTGCCATGGGTCCCGGCCTGGTAACCGCCTTGGCAGGAGCCGATGCCGGTGGCGTGGCAACCTACTCCACAGCAGGCTCGCTCTTTGGCTTTGCCCAGCTGTGGACCATCCCGGTCATGTGCTTCCTGCTCATCGTGGCGCAGGAGACTGCGGCGCGCATGGGCTGCGTGACGGGCAAGGGCTTCGCATCGCTCATTCGCGAGCAGTACGGCGTGCGCCTGTCGGCCCTGGCCATGTTGGCCCTGCTCATCTCGAACACGACCGTTACGCTCTCCGAGCTGGCGGGCATCGCTTCGGCGTTGGGGCTGTTTGGTGTGCCCACCTACGTCTCGGTGCCCATTGCCGCGCTCATCGTCTGGCTCATTGCCATGAGTGGCAGTTACGAGCGGATCGAGAAGGTGCTTCTGGCCATCGCCTGCGTGTTTGTGACCTACATCATCGCGGGCATCATGGTTAAGCCCGACTGGGGGAGCGCGCTGTACCACACGCTGGTGCCACACCTGCAGAGTGGCACGCGCTACATTTCGCTTCTGGTGGCAAGCGTGGGTACCGTCATTGCGCCGTGGATGCTGTTCCTCGGCACCAGCAACGTGGTGGAGAAGAACGCCCACGAGGACAGCCTGCCATACCAGCGCGTGGACGTGATCACCGGAGCAGTGGTTGCCAGCATCATCTCGTGGTTCATCATCCTGACCACGGGTGCCGTGCTCTATCCCGCCGGCATTGCCGTCGAGAGCGCCGAGGATGCGGCTGCAGCGCTTGCCCCCTTGGCCGGCAAGTATGCCGAGATCCTGTTTGGCGCGGGCCTGACGGGCGCATCGTTTTTGGCTGCCTGCGTTTTGCCCGGCATCACCTCAAGCGCCATCTGCGAGGCATTTGGCTGGGAGCGCGGCGCCGATCGCACCTGGCAGGAGGCCCCTGCCTATCGCGGCATCCTCACGGCCATCTTGGTCATCTCGACGATCGTGGTGGTCACGCCCAACGTCAACCTGTTTGGCATCATGATGGCGGCGCAGGTAATCAACGGCGTGCTGCTACCCGTGCTGCTGGTGTTCATGGTGGGCATCGCCAGCGACCGGCACGTTATGGGCAAATACGCCAACAGCCGCCTGTGGAACATCTTCACCTGGTTCACCATCATCTCGGTGACGGTCCTTACCATCGTGATGTTTGTGCTCCAAGCTATGGGCTACTAGGGGTATCGCCCCTTTGAAATGGGCAACTGTGTGCGGGAGCCAAGGCTTAGGCTTTAAGGCACCTTGTACGTACTGCAGCGTCTGGCTTTGCGCATTTAGTGGGGTTGCGCGCAACTGTTAACGTTCTGCTATAGTTGAGGTCCGAGCGCGTTGGATGGGCTCGGGTGACGCAATGTTCCGAACCTGGTCAGGGCCGGGAGGCAGCAGCCATAAGGAGCCTCTGGCGGGCACCCGTTCCCATCCAGCGCGCTTTTCT
>CACXFC010000039.1 GCA_902766835.1 uncultured Coriobacteriaceae bacterium
ACCGTAGTTGACCTGCCCAATCTCGGGATGAGCCTGAGCAAAGGTCGCAAGGTCGTGCACGTTGCCGAAGATCATGATGATGTTCTCGTTGAGCTGCTTGACCTTGGGCATCTTGGCCATGATCTGCTCGAGGGTGAAAACGTTGAGACGCACGCCCTGGGGCTTGGCGAGCTTGAGGGCGCTCTTCTTGAGGTCGTCGTTGGCGCTGGCATCGTCGACGATGATGACGCGGTTTGCGCTGACGTGCTGGACCCAGGTGAAGCAAACCTGTCCGTGGAGCAGGCGGTAGTCGAGGCGTACAAGCTTGATCATAGGTCGTCCTCCTCATCCTCTGTGGCCTGCTCGCGCAGAGCCAGGCTGCAGTTCTTGATTCCCTCGCCGGCCATGGCAATGACGGTTGCGAGCTCTTCGTCCGAAGAAGGGCCCTCGTCCATGACCAACGTAATTACCAACGGAAGGTTCATGCCGCTGATGAGCGTCACCTGGGGGTAGTCGCCCAGAAGGCCCACCATGTCGTTGTTGACGCTTGAGCCCACCATGTCGGTGCAGATGATGACCTCGTCAGCGGGGTCAAAGGAGTCCAGCTCCCTGCGCACCTGATTTGAGATGGGGTCCTTGTCGTCGCGCTCGAGGACGAAGGTGGATAGGTTGTTTGCCTCACCGACGATCATGCCAATGGTGTCGGCCATCCCCCTCGCCAGGTTTCCGTGTGATGCCAGGATCACGTGCCTCACTTGCTTGCTCCCTTCTTGTTCCCGTTCCTTACTTGTATCTTGCTTGTCTCATTTATAGCATACATGTTAGTAACAACATAGGACAAGTTAGAGACAACCACTTATCCTTCACAACCTACCGTTCGCGCGTTCGCACTCCTCATGAGCGCACGATGGCATCCTCGCGACGGCGACGGAGGTCGGCCACGGCTGCCCCTAGGTCACTGCTGGAGGTATAGGCCAAGCGCAGCTGATCTGCCGTGGGAAGGAATCGCACACCATGGGCTTCCCCCGGCTTTGCATGGGCATTCATGAGCACAATGGAGCCCAGTACAAGAGCTATGCCTACCAGTTTTGCCGGAGAGCATGGCTCGCCAAGCAGCAGCATGCCCACGCAAGCCGACACGGCCACCTCCACAGAGGTGATTACGGGCACCTGCGAGGTCTCGACGCCGCAGGTCATGCCCCACTGGTAGAGAAGGTTGGCCACAACCGCAGACACGCCCCCATACAAGAGGGATGCAACCAAGGGCGCGGGTGACAACACGCATACAAGTTCACTCGTCCCCAACGCGGGCACGGCAAGGGCAGCCACCACGGTCAGCGCGCCATAGTAGACGACGGCAAGAGGATGGCAGATGCCCGCAACGGGCTTGCTCAAGATGGCTACCAGCGAATACGCAAAGCCGTAGGCCAAACCCGCCGCAACGCCATCGGCGGCAAGCCCTCCCCCGGCAAGACCTCCCCCAGCGGCAACCACGAGCACCACTCCAATAAAGTTGCAGGCTATGGAGCAGGCCTTTTGCACATTCATCCGCTCGCCGTACAGGCGCCAGGACATGAGGCACCCAAACACAGGCGCGGTGTAGAGCAAGACCGTCGTGGTCGAGACCCCAATGCGCGCAATGGCGTGCGCCGAGAATATTCCTCCTAGGGCATTGCTCACCAGACCCATGCCCACACAGCACGCCACATGCTGAGGTCGCATGGCCAGGATATTGCGATGCGCCTGCGCCGACGCCGCAGACAATGCCGGCGCCAGCACAAGCAGGGCAAACAGGTAGCGTACAAAGGTGATGGACAGCGCGCCCAGGCCGGCATTGGTCAATACCTGCACATATAGGCCATTGAGGCCCCAGAGCGATCCTGCCGCTGCCAGCAGCAGCACGCCCCGCATCGTGGTACTCATCGTGACTAGTACGCGACCTTCCACATATAGCGACGGGTCATATAGTCCTTGTGCGTCACAGCCGACAGGGCGCGCATGTAGACGTTGTTGAGGATGGGGCTGAAGATCAGGTGGTTGAAGTATTCGCTCACCGAGGCGGGCAGGTCGGCGATGCCAATCTCCTTGGCATCGAGGACATACACCCGCTTGCCGCCATAGGTGTTCAGGAAGGTCAGGGCACGCTCGTCGTTCGCGCGGCTGCGGCCCTCGCTCATCAGCAGAAAGACGCTGGTACGTTTGTCGAGCACTTCAAAGGGGCCATGGAAGAACTCACAGCAGTTGGTGGTTACCGAGTCGATCTGCAGCATCTCCTGCACGTTGCAGATTGAGAATACGTAGGCGGCGCCAAAGGCGGGGCCAGAGCCCATCACGTTGATGGTGGGCTTGTCGGCATTGAGCTGTGCCCACTCCTGCGCAAGCGGCGTGCAGTACGCAACGGCCTTGCGATAGATGGGATCGATGATGTCGAAGGCGTCCATCGCCTCCCCGTAGTGCGCGTATCCCTGCGTCTGATCGACCAGCTCAATGGCCAGCGCCAGCACAACCGCCGAGTTGGTGCGGGCCATGTCGGACTCGTCCACCGCCAGGCTGTCGTACTTGATCTTGTAGTCACAGACCTGCGTCAGGTCTGACTCGTCCACATAGACGGCAATCGTGGCAGCCCCAAGCTGCTTGGCAACGCGCGCCGCCTCGATGGTCTCGGCGGTGCCACGCATGGACACGACCACGGCAAGCGTGTTCTCTCCCACAAACTTGGGCGTGATGCGCACGAACTCGTTGGAGGTGTAGCTGTGGCTCATAAGCGCGGTTGCCTCATGCTCCATGAAGTACTGCGCCGGATAGTTACCTCCATTTGATCCGCCTGCTGCGACCCACACGACGTTCTTGAGGCCGCCGACACTGCTCTTTTGCTCGATGACCTGCGTAATTACTTGACCGACTTCCTGCGTGAGGTTCATGCTCATTCCCTTCTCCACGCACAACTTGTAACCTGTTGCTTGTATCTAAGCATACATACATGTTAGGAACAAGTATGAAGTACCTCTTTTGGAGAAACCATGGTATTCCAACATGAGATGCGTCGTCAACATACGTATCGATGTCAATATTTCCGCTGTTAAACTGTCAAAAAGGCAGTCTACCGTTCGCCGAACCGCCAGAGACTAACACAGGACATCCGCTTGCATACAACCTATACTTGTAAGCAGTACAAGTTATTTGAATGAAGGCAAACAAGACCATGACACCAGAGGCGCTGAGCACCAATCCCCTTTACGTCGAGCTTGCAGACAAGCTGCGCGCAGACATCTTGTCGGGCGTCTATGCCCCTGGCGACCGCATGCCCAGCGAACCCACGCTCTGCCAGACCACCGGCCACTCGCGCAGCACCGTGCGCAAGGCCCTGCAGCAGCTGGTTGACGAGGGATATGTAACAAAGTCGCAGGGTAAGGGTACCTTTGTGTCGGAGCTGCCCAAGCCTGAACAAGAGGCCAGCGACCCAGAGCCAACCTTCCTGAGCTTTACCGAGAATGTCCGTACCCTGGGAAGCACCCCAACGACGCGCACCATAGACGTGCGCAACGTGCCTCCCACCCCAGGGCTGGCGGAATTCTTTGGCTTGTCTGCGCATGACGAGCTCTTTGAGGTCACCCGCCTGCGCTCGATTGACGGCGAGCCGATGATGCTCGAAACCATCTGGCTGCCCATGGCGTACAGCGACCTGACGGGCGAGGAGCTAGACGGATCGCTCTACAAGGCACTCAAGGCACGTTATGACAAGGAGCCCGCCAACGGCACCAAGTCCATCGGCATCTGCTACGCCAACAGTCGCGAGTCGTTCCAGCTGGGCGCACCCAAAGACAGCCCGCTCATGCTCATCGAAGACCGCGTGTATGACCAGGATGGATTGCCGCTGCATGTGTCCAAGCAGGTCGTTCGGGGCGACATGCACCAGTTCACCATCAACATGCCCAGGGTGGTAGGCTAGCGCGGCCGAGTTGTTGAGCTCTACGCGCGCGCTGGGAGCATGCCCCCAGCGCGCGTTAAGCTACGGTTAGCGCTGGTAGATGGCGAGTGCGCCTTGGCCCATCACCCGAACTACAGGCGAGGCAAAGGTTCCCTCGGTAGGCGTACCTTCAGAACCTGCTGCAACCAGCCGCCAGCCGTCACGCGTGACATTCACCTCTTCGCCCGCATCCAAAATGACGGTTCCTGAGGCGTCCTCCACCCAAATGTGTGCAAAGAGCCATTCACCCATCTGCTCGTCTTGGTGCGCCACGCGCGCCGTGGTAACGTCCGCCGTGTCCAGCTGACACACCTGCCCATGCGACACAACCTCAAGCAATCCGGGCTCATAGGGCACATCGAAGAGCGCATAGCACGCGCTCGTCTGGGCCTCGCCCACCGTGCGCCCGTTCAGACGCAGCTCAACGGAGCCCTTAGGTGCATAGACCTCCACCGTGAGCGGGGTGCCCGTCGGCACATCCCACGTCCAGCTCGCCACGGCATCCGTAAACTTCCACGGGCCAAACTCACGAGGGGTCCCGTACGCCTGCGGCGGACGTACCGCAATATAGGGCTGCGTGCGCAGGCCAAAGACGATCTCGCGCCAATACGAGACGGGACGGCGGAACCCGAACGTATCAATGTCGCCCGAGGTGTTCTGCCACGCGGGATACGGAGTGCCTCCCAGCTCGCCCACATAGTCCCAACCGGTCCACGTGAACTCACCAATGCAGGCAGGTGTCTGCTTGATAATCTCCCAGTTTTCGGCCACCTGACGCGGGTAGGTCTCGGTGCCCAGCATGAGACGCTGGGGATAGTCCTTGGCATCCGCCGCATAGCGGGCGGTCATGTAGTTGTATCCCTGTACGTCAACACAGCTGTCCAGCCGCTCAAGCACGCGCGACACCACCGGATGGCGCACGATGTCGGCCATGCGCGTGGCCATAAGGCCCATGAACTGGTTGACGTCGCCGGTCACGAAGTCCTCGCGCGGACGCCCGGTGAGGTCGGCCGCAATGTCGGCCACCTCCTCGCCGGCCGCAAAGGCGCCGTTGACGCCGTTGGTCACGAAGCGCGTATCATCGAGCTCATGAATGAGCTGGTAGAGCTCGTGGGCCACCTCAAAGCCACGCTCGGTGTTGATGTCGCTAATCTCGTTGCCGGTGGAGTAGCCCACCACGCAGGGATGCGTGCGGTCCTCGCGCACGAGCGAGCTGGTCACCTGCTGCCAGCTGTGAGGGAAGTACTGGGCAAAGTCGCCAAAGCCCTTCATCTTGGTCCACATGTCGCAGACCTCGTCGAGCACGTAGACACCCTGCTCGTCGCAGGCGGCCAAAAGCTCGGCCGAGGCATGGTTGTGGGCGCTGCGGATGGCATTGAAGCCCGCCTCGCGCAGCCTCGCCACACGCCAGCGCTCAAAGGCCGCGTTCGCCACGCCTCCGAGGATTCCCTCGTCGTGGTGAATGCAGGCACCACGCAGAAGGACGGACTTCCCGTTGATCAGCAGGCCATGCGCGGGGTCCCACGCCTGGGTGCGGATGCCCGTGCGGATGGACGTGGCGTCCTCCCCCACCGTTAGCTCCACGTGGTACAGATGGGGATCACGCTCGCTCCAGGGACGCACGTCCTGTAGGTAGAAGCGACGGTCTAGCTTGTAGGAGCCTGCCGTCACGCGCACCGGGAAGCACTCGTCAAGAAGGGTGCCCGCCTCGTCGGCAATACGGACTCGCACAGTGACCACCTGCGACGCGGGGCTCTCCACGGTTGCGCGCAGGCGAATGCGCGCACCGCCCTCACCCGTAAGGGACTCGGTCTGCACCCACAGCGTGTCCAGCGTCACATGCACAGGATCTGCCACGTACAGCCACACGGGTCGCACGATGCCGCAACCCGCGTACCAGCGCGACGAGAGAAGGTCGCACTTGCACACCACAAGCAGTGTGTTGGGAGCATCCCAGCGAACGTAGTCGGTAATGTCGGCCACAACGCTTGCGTAGCCAAAGTCGCCCACAGCCACCTGCGACCCGTTCATGTACACAAACGACTTGGAGAAGATGGCATCGAACTTGAGCAGCAGGCGCTTGCCACGCCACGCCTCATCCAGCACGAGCTCGCGCTGGTAGTAGTAGACCTCTCCGTCGAAATAACTGGTACGGCCACCGTTCACACTGTCCGCCCGCTGACCCTCATGCCAAAGGGCGTCGTAGGGCACACTCGTATGAACAGCATCGTCTGGTATGGCCGTTACCAGCGAAAACGCGTCGTCCCGCGGATAGACGTACCAGTCGTCTGCAAGAGAGAACTGTTGCACGGTAGACCACTCCTTATGCCCAAGTCATCAAAGATGCTTCTATCATACGCCCCGCCACGTGTCACAGGTACGGGGGTATTGATACATGGGTTGCAGTATTAGGCTCGGGCCAGATGTGTGTCAGGGGGACGGAGGCGTTGACACACCCAGCGACTTCTCCACCTCGGCTATGGACCGAGCGGTAACCTCCACCCACGTAGGCTTGAAGCCGCAGGTCAAGGCGTTGCGAACCGATCGCACATTGCTCCAGGCCGCGCAATAGAAGGGAACCTTGCCGCGGGCGAAGGTCTCGCGGGCAAGGCGATTGGTAAGCGCGGCAGCAATGCCCTGGCGACGGTAGCTGGGCAGCACATCGATGCCAATTTGCCACATAGAGGCACAGTCGGCCGAACAGCCGGCCAGCCCCACGAGCGTATCACCGTCATAGGCGCCTACGCCAAGAACGTCGAGCTGTGGGCGCTCGCTGCAGAGGGCATTAGACCAGGCGGGCACATAGAGGTCACGGAAATCGTCAGGACCAAGAATGCGCAGCTCATAGGGGCAAGAGAGATTCGCCCCATAGACTGCATCTACGTCGGGGAGAAAGTACTCCGCCTGGTAGCAGACGAGGGCGCCATGAGGCTCGAGGATGCGGCTGAGCCCATAGAGCGTGGGCGTCTCGAAGCAGTAGTGGAGCGGGCGGTCTTGAGCGAGCCATGCAGTGACGGGCTCCACCAGCTCCTCCGCACAGCAGGCCACCACGTTGCTTCCGTACGAGACGAGGTTGCAGAGCTGTGGCAGCTTGAGATAGGCGCGGGCACCTGGGGCTTCATGCGATACACGCACCACATGATGAGGCGCGAGGAAATCAGCTGGAGTGCAACAGCAGTCCACCGCGTGCTGCGACAGGGCGATGTCGAGGATGTCGTTGTTGGTCACGGAGCCTCCGGAGGGTTGACGCGTTGGCCAGATCGAGTATATCAGCGGGGCAAAGGACCGCGATACACCAGAGGCATGCGGAGGCGAGCAAGGGACAGAGACGCTGGCGACTATGCCCTTCGCACCGGATGCCTCACGACTGTTTTGAGTTTTTCTGATGCTGTGCGGCGCGGGTCGGAGAGATAGATCTCGTGATGGCGACGCTCGTCAGAAAAGTCGAGCTCATAGCCCTGGCCTGCCGCAAAGGCATGCATGGCATCGACCGTGGCGGGCTCATCGTCGTAAGAACCCAGATGCAGGCACTGCACGCAAAGCCCCTCCTCCAAGGTAAGGAGCTCCACAGCCGAGAAGTCGCGCTTCTTTTTGCGAGCGGCCTCCGCCTGCGCCCAGGCGAAGTCGTCCGGCGTCACGAAGTCGGGCAGGCGGATGCAGCTGATCCACTGGAAATCTGCCTTGTACGCGTAATCGACGCCCGCAAGCCCCTCCTGCCACCAGAAGCCTTCAAGTGGAGGCACCACATAGTCGAAATAGCCCTCAATCTGGTGGGAGCCCTTCTTGCTCATCTTGATGGTGTACGAGAGACCGTACAACAGCTCGAGCGCCTGCTGGTACGCGCCGCCCTCCTCGTTTGGGTCGCCGGCGCCACGTACGGCCACGAAGTTCATGGCTGGCACCGTCACGATGCTGGGCTTCTTAGCAGGCAGGTAGAACTCCTTGTATTCCTTCTTGTAGTCGAACGCCATGAGGCACCTCCTTTGTCGATGCCCTCAGTATAGGGAACACAGGTTGAATAAGCAAACATTTGTTCGCACTTATTTCCGTCCGTCCCTTCGGATACCATGGCATACAAAGAGTTGACTCCACGTCGAGGGGAGCGCCATGCCACGTGCGCACTTTATCCATCAGGTCTTTGTGGACTGGAGCGTGGTGCCGCGCGAGAGCTTTGTACGCTCCATTCCCGCACTGGCCAGCCTGCCGCTTGACCTCACCTCCAACGTCACCTTCTTCACGGGAGAGAACGGGTCGGGCAAGTCGACCCTGCTTGAGGCCATGGCCGTGGCCTACGGGCTCAATCCAGAGGGTGGCAGCCGCAACTTTCGCTTTGCCACCCACGATACGCACGGCTCGCTGCACGAGGCCACCCACCTGCAACGTTCTCCCGAAAGGCCCTGGGGTGCCTACTTCCTGCGCGCCGAAAGCTTCTACAACGTTGCCACGGCAGCAGAGGGGTACGAGTCGAGGTATCTGGGCCCGCATGCCGACGAGCTCCTGAGGAGCGCCGATCTTCGCGCGGGCACCACGCTCAGCCAGGCACGACAGCTGCTGGGGCGCAGCCTTCACGAGCTGAGCCACGGGGAGGCTTTCCTCGCCACCATCCAGGAGGACTTCCACGAGAACGGCCTGTACTTCCTCGACGAACCCGAGGCGGCGCTCAGCGTATCAAGGCAGCTCACGCTCTTGTATGAGCTGCACCAGCTTGCCGAACATGGGGCGCAGCTCATCGTGGCCACGCACTCCCCCATCGTGTTGGCCGTTCCCGGGGCGCAGATCTTGCGCTTCGACGAGAACGGCATCGAAGAAGTGACTTACGAGGAGACGGAAGCCTATCAGACGATGAGCCTCTTCATGGCCGACCGCGAGCGACTCTTGGAGCGGCTCCTTCAACCATAGAGCGCATGTGTAGCGTGCGCCGAGGTGCGAGAGACTGCCCGCCAACGCCTCCGTCCCCCCGACACACCGGGAGCAGCAAAGTGACGGGCAGCCTTCTGCGCCAACACACCGGGTACTTGAGTGGTGCATGCGTTACACTTGCCGCAACAGACCCGTCGACCCAGAGCGTGAGCAGCCATGAAGAAGCGCCCCCTCCTGCCACTATTTGCCTGCCTGCTCGTCCTCTGCCTTGCCCTCAACGGATGCATCGACAAGGGCCAAGGCAAGCTTGCCAGCCCGTGGCCACTTGCGAATGGCGGAGCAACGCTGGAGAGCATCCTGCCCGATGCAGGCTTGCGCAACGCCGTACTCAGGGTGCTCAACGCGGAGAAGCCCTGGAAGCTGACCGGCATCGACCCGGATGACGGAGATCGCCTCATCGAAGGCCTGCCCAACGAGCTTGACAAGGCCACCGTCATCGAGGCGCTCGTAGGCTCGCGGCCCTGGACCACGGGACGCGACATCATCCGCAAGGGGACCGACTTTACCGTAACATACCGGCTCTCGGATGTGGTGCCAGCGGGCTACACGCGCGTGGAGGCTCTCGTGGGCGGCTGGGAAGAGGAGGGCTACCACAGCACGCTGCAGTTCGTCGTCATCGTACGAAACGACGACCAGGTACCCGTGCTGGCAGCCATGACTTCCATCACGAGCAATGACGCTCCGCCCCTGCAAAAGTAGGCATCAGTACCCGCCAAGCACTCCCTCGAATGAATGAAGGGGCAGCCCGTGTGTTGCAGGCTGCCCCTCCTTCGTTTTGATGTGCTGGCGTTAGTCCAGGTCGGCTCCATTGCTGGCAATGCAGCGGGCATACCACCAGAAGCTGTCCTTGCGATAGCGGTCCAGCGTGCCGGCGCCCTCGTCATCCATGTCCACGTAGATGAAGCCATAGCGCTTGCGCATTTCGCCGGTGCCCATGCTCACCAGGTCGATGCAGCCCCAGGGAGTGTAGCCCCACAGCTCCACGCCATTCTCGATGGCCGTCTCCATGGCACGCACGTGTTGGCGCATATAGTCGATACGGTACGGGTCGTGGATGCGCTTCTGGCCGTCCTCCTCCACGACCTCGTCGAAGGCGCCCAAGCCGTTTTCCACCACCATCAGAGGCACCTGATAGCGGTCGTAGAGCGTCTCAAGCTGCCACTGCAGACCCATCGGGTCCATGGCCCATCCCCAGTCGGAATAGGTGAGGTACTCGTTGCGCGCACCCTTCTGGAAGTTGCCCTCCACGGTCTCGCTGACCTCATGCGTAGTGACCACACTGGAGTTGTAGTAGCTGAAGGTATAGAAGTCCACGGTGCCCGCTGCAAGGTCGTCCAGGTCACCCTCGGCCATCTGGATATGGACGTCGTGCTCCTTCCACAGGCGCGTGGCATAGGTGGGATAGGTGCCAAAGACCTGCACGTCACCACAGTAGTAGGCGTTCTCCTGACGCTTGTGGTCGGCCGCCAGGATGTCTGCCGGATCGCAAGTGTGCGGATAGATGGCTGCGCTCGCAATCATGCAGCCAATCTGGTTGTTCTGGTCGATGGCGTGACCAATCTGCACAGCCTTGGCCGAGGCCACAAACTGATGGTGAAGCAGCTGGTAGGTGGCCTGATAGCCCTCGTCGCTCGCGTTGCCGAGGAAGTCGATGAGGCTCAGGGCGTTATTGATCTCATTGATGGTCAGCCAGTAGTGCACAAGGCCCTTGTACTCCGTGAAGCACGTGGTACAGAAGCGCACGAAGTGGTCGATAAGCGCGCGGTTCTCCCAGCCACCGCAGGCCTCCTCAAGGCCCAGCGGCGTGTCGAAGTGCAGGAGCGTGACCAGCGGCTCGATGCCCTTCTCGCGCATGTGCTCGAAGATGCCGCGGTAGTACTCCACGCCCTCGCGGTTGGGCTCAGCCTCAAGACCCGTAGGATACAGGCGACTCCAGCCAATGGACATGCGGAAGACCTTGAAGCCCATCTCGGCAAAGAGGTCGATGTCCTCAAGATAGTGGTGGTAGCCGTCGACCGCGACCTGATTGGGGTAGTAGCAGTCGGACAGACTGGCCCAGTGTGCACCGGCCGGCAGCTTGTCCTCGCGGTCCGCCTTGACCTCCTCGCCCTCGGCCGTCACATACGTCACATAGCGCGGGCTCGTGCGCGTGCCGCCGGTGGTGTAATCCATACGGCAGGGGCCGCGACCACCCTCGTCCCAACCGCCCTCATACTGGCCGGCCGAAACCGCACCGCCCCACAAGAACCCTTCGGGAAATGCCATGGTAGTTCCTCTCCTTATGTAAAGCCCTTCTCGCCTGCATGATACGAGAAGGGCTTGAACAGACAAAGCGTTCGTACTGCAAACGATGACAGCGAAATGACTATCCCAGAATCGTAGGCTTGGGCTCGGTGGACTGCTCGGCTGCCCATTCGCGCGGGAGGTCGTTGAAGCTGGCCAATTCGATGTTGTGCTCGTCGAGCCATGCGCGCAGCTCGGCGCTGGTCATGCAGTCGAGGTCCATCGGGCGGCAGGTGGTGAAGCTCGTCAGACGGAAGAGATCTGCGTCGGCATAGCCGCAGTGGCTCACCAGGTAGCCGTACTCCTTGCCGCTTGTGAGAAGACCATCCTTGTCGCTGGTGATGTAGCCCAGCGGATCCTCCGTCAGCTGCTCCTCGGGACCACCCCACTTGTACCAGCCCATGCCCATCTGCTTGACCTCGGGACGGTCGTTCAGGCCCACTGAGCACATGACACCATACTCCACGGCGAGCTCACGCGTGATGCGATCGGTGGTGAGGGTGCCGTAGGCGTGGTTGTGGATGTAGTCGGGCTTCTTGCCCACGAGCTCGATGTAACGCTCGATCTGCGCGCGGAACTCTGCCTCAAGCTGGTCGGCTACAGCGGCCAGATGGTCGTGGTCGTTCTCGTCGGTGTCGAGCGCACGGTTCTCACGGCTGCCGAGGAAGGTTCCGTCCTCGTGGGTGAGTGCAGGTACCTTGTCGTGCCCCAGGATGGAGGGGCCAGTGGAGGCGTTGAGGTCGATGCCGAAGGCGATCTGTCCCAGGTAGGGCTTGATCCACTCCACGCACTCCTCGATCCACGGCATGTTGGCAAACATGCCGGTGTTGCGCACCACACCGTTCTTGATGCCGTGGATGCAGCCGAGGCTGACCGCGCGGGTGATGCCGTAGTCGTCGCTCTGAACCAAAAGCTTCATGGTGTTCTCGCTTTCTGCCCTGCACGTAGGCACGGGGCGTCCGGATAGAAAGCGGGGCCCGAAGGCCCCGCCAGGAAGGGAAGGTGTGTTACTCCTGCGCGTTAGCAGCCTCGGCGTCGAGCAGCTGCTTGTCGTAGGCCTTCACGAAGGGCACGTACATCAGCACGATGAGGACGAACAACACGCATCCCCAGATGAGGCCAGCCATGCCGTAGTTCATGAGGTTGCCCATGAAGAACGGGAGGTTTGCCGCGGTCTGGCCGCCAGTACCGTTGCTGAAGGGCAGCAGGCCGACGATCTTGAGCAGATGGGTGCCAAAGACCGAGATGGTGGGAGCACCGATGACCCAAGGGATGAGGAACATGGGGTTGAGGATCATAGGCATTCCGAAGTAGGCGGGCTCGTCCACGCCAAAGAATGCGGGCAGCACGGCCATGCGAGAGACTGCCTTACCCTGAGCGGACTTCATGAAGATGAGGGCAGCAACGAGCATGGGGATGGAGCCGGTACCGTAGGAGAGGGCGTCGCCGACATACATGTGGGGCAGAGGCTGGCCGGCCTGGAACGCGGCCATGTTCTCCATCTGGGTCTGCATGAAGAGCATCATGATCACGGGACCAACCGTCATGCCACCATGAATACCGAGGAACCAGAGGCCATAGAGCACAACCATCAGGATCCAGCCGCCGAAGACGTTGCCGGTGACGGCGTGCAGCGGGGTGCCGACGATGGAGTAGACGAGCTGGTGCAGCGTACCGAACTCAGTGCCGGCAAAGACGGAAGACAGGATGCCGAAGAGCACCATGGCAAAGGCGCCAGGAATCAGGCTCGAGAACTGAGCCGAGATGAAAGGCGGCACGGACTCGGGAAGCTTGATCTCGATGTGGAACTTCTGGCAGAACAGGTAGATGCCACCCACCACGAACGAAATCACGATAGCGCTGAACATGCCCGTAGCGCCCAGCCAGTCGGTGGGCAGCGACGTGGCGAAACCAAAGTCAGTGGGGGTCTGGGTGTACGGCGTCGCGATGAGGAAGCATGCGAGCGAGACGAGGCCTACGGCCATATTGGACTTAGAGCACTTGGTGCTCTCGGCGAAGGAGTAAGCCACGAGGAACGCGAGGTAGACGGCGAGCATGCCGGTCGTCCACTGGTAGACGGCGTTGAGCACGGGTACGGCGCCGATGGAGGCGATGAAGTTCTGATAGGCCTCAATGCCAATGCCCTTGAACAGCGCGGCGAACGAGCCGAGCATGGTGATGGGCAGCAGCATCATGAAGGCATGGCTGATG
>CACXFC010000040.1 GCA_902766835.1 uncultured Coriobacteriaceae bacterium
GTCTGTCGATCTCTGTCTGACTTTGCGATGTCTGTATCGCTACCAAAACCCCTTTTAAGCGGGCCTACTCGAAGATGGGGCGCGCAATGTCAGCCGCGGGATCCATATGATCTTCTTCTCTGTACATCGGCATCACCCCCTCGCTCGGCTACCTGTTTGGCAGCTCCTTTTGATGGCTTCATAATAGCTGACTTCGCCCAAATGTACATAGAAATGTAGTCATTTGCATAAATCTACCACTCGCGCCGCGAGAGCGACCGCTGGCAGGCAAAAACGGGGCCCCTCCGGTGTTGTGCGCACCGAAAAGGCCCCGAAAACCAGCGATTCTCAGCTGTGTTCCTAGATCAGGGTGGTCACATCCACGTAGTCGTAGTCCTCGTAGCTGTCGGCGAGGTTCTTGCAGCAGACCTTGCCGTCGTAGCAGTTGACGCCCGAGGCGATGACGTCGCTTTCGGCCACGGCCTGCTCCAGGCCCTTGTTGGCAATCTCGAGGCCATAGCGCAGGGTGGCGTTGGTGAGTGCGATGGTGGAGGTGCGCGCCACGGCTCCCGGCATGTTGCCCACGCAGTAGTGCACGACGCCCCCCTCGATATACACAGGATCGTCGTGGGTGGTGACATGCGAGCTCTCGCCGCAGCCGCCCTGGTCGATGGCCACGTCGACGAACACCGCGCCGGGCTTCATGTCGGCGAGGTGGGCGCGCTTGAAGAGCTTGGGGGTCGAGCCGCCGGGCACAAGCACGGCGCCAATCACGAGGTCGGCATCGCTGACGGCACGGTCCACGTTGGCGTCATTGGAGACGAGTGTCTGGATGCGCGCACCAAACATGTCATCGAGCTGCTCGAGGCGGCGCAGGTTGATGTCGAGGACGGTGACGTTGGCGCCCATGCCCACGGCAATCTTGGCTGCGTTGGCACCCACGGTGCCGCCGCCCAGGATGGCGACGTTGGCCTTGGGCGTGCCCGGGACGCCAGCCAGCAGCACGCCGCGCCCGCCATAGGTCTTCTCGAGGTACTTGGCGCCCTCCTGCACGGCAAGGCGGCCGGCAATCTGGCTCATGGGGGCCAGAAGCGGCAGGCTGCCGTCGGTCTCCTGCAGCGTCTCGTAGGCAACGGCCTTGACCTTGCCGTCGAGCAGGGCATCCATCTGCTGCTGGTCTGCGGCGAGGTGCAGGTAGGTGTAGAGGATCAGGCCCTCATGGAAGAGGGGATACTCGCAGGGCAGGGGCTCCTTAACCTTGACCATCATGTCGACGAGCTGCCAGATCTCCTTGGGATCCTCGAGCAGGCTGGCGCCGGCGGCCACGTACTCCTCGTCGGTGAAGCCGGAACCCTCGCCGGCACCCATCTCGACGTACACATGATGGCCTGCGGCGACATAGCTGCGCACGTTGTCGGGGGTGAGGCCAACGCGGAACTCGTTGTTCTTGATCTCCTTGACGCATCCGATCTTCATGGGAATACTCCAATCCACATATAAGCATGTCAAGTAGGCGGAGGCCATGTTAGCGGAGCGCTGTTTCGGGCGTGTGTCGCATGCGGCAGGCATATTGTGTGCAGTTATTCTCCGCACCTCTGACAAATTGGCATGGAGGAAACTAAGGGACGCACCTTTTTTACCCCGCAGGGCAAAGAGAAACTAAGGGACGCGCCCTTTTTTGCCCCGCGGAGCAAAAAAGGGCGCGTCCCTTAGTTTCGTGGACTAACTGAGACTCGCCTCTAACGGCGTTCGCTGCGCTCGACGTGCACGGACTCGTAGTTGTCGTCCGAGATGTAGGGGGCAGGCTCGCCCTCCCAGATGACCGCGCCGTCAACGATGAGCTTCTCCAGGCCATCGATCATGGAGCAGACCACCTTGAGCGAGGGGCGCGACCCGTGCGGATAGCTGGAGGTGAAGGTGGCCGTGCAGATGCGGCGGATGGTGGGCTGCTCGTGGGCGCCCGTGTGGATGATGGGGACGAGGTCGATGCCGGTCTGGAAGCGGCCCTCTACCTCCTCGTCCTCCTCGACGAAGGTCATCAGCTGGGCGTGGGCATATTCCTGGCTGGGGTCGTAGATGGTGTCGAACGAGTCAATGAGGCCGTCGTTGTAAACAAGCAGTACGCGCATGGTTTCTCCTTCGCATTGGATGGGAGCGTATTGAGCAAACTATACCTGTTTATGCACGAATGAAGCGCGCGAGAACCTTCTGCGGTGTACAGACAGCATTTATCGGTTGGCAGCTACCGTATAGGTGCCCTAAGCGGTCTGCGGCCTACAGCATGTTGCGCAGCGACAGCTCTGCCTGTACGGTGCGCAGCATGAGAAAGACGTCGTCAAGGCCCAAGTGGCGTTCCTTCTCGTTGGGGCGCAGGGTGCCGCGCCTGCGTGCCCAGTTCTCGAGGGTGTTGGGGAACGACTCGCGGGGGAGCGAGCGGCCGTCCACGTCGATGCGGCGGCAGATGTCACGCGAGTCAATAATGGTTATCTTGCCCGCCTTGCGCGCCTCGGCGTAGCCATTGAGGTGCAGCATGAGCCACGAGTCCTCGAACGCGGCGTTGTGGGCCATGTAGGGTATCTTGCAGAAGGCCTTCAGCAGCGCCTTCTGGACGCGCTCGTCCTCGCGGAAGGGCGTCTTGCCCTCGAGGTTCTCCCACGTGATCTGGTGGATGTCGGAGAGGGGCACGCCCTTCTCGCGGTAGAGCTCGGGAATGCCGAAGTAGGCGGCGTGACCCTCGCGGGGAATCGCGTCGGGCGTCAGCTCCATGAAGGCAAGGCCAAGGTTGATGATGTAGCCGCGGTCGGGGTTGCGGTCGGTGGTCTCGATGTCAAACCCCATGACTGCGCCCTTGTAGGGTGCCTCGGCCATGGCAATGCCCAGGTCGTTCAGGCTGGGCCCAGCAGTGCGGGCAACCTGCGTGTCGCGCCGGCGCTGCATCTTCGCCACGGCATGGATGAGGTCCTTGTCGGGAAGCTTGCGCTGCAGGTTCGAGCCGTTCGCGTCGCGCAGACGCTCGGAGCCAAAGGCGTCGCAGGTCGTGCGGTTGCGGTCGGCCAAGGCGCGCACCAGGTCGAAGGAGAAGGGCTCCTGACCCTCCGGCGCCTCAAACCAGGAGGCCATGAGCAGGCTGATGGCCTCCTCGTTGCGGCGACGCTCCTCGGTGAGCGCCGCGTCGTCGGAGAAGAACCCCGGCAGCGAGAATGCGCTGGCTATCTCTATGGCTTCGGCTAGGACCATGACTACCCCTAAGACGGATGACAGAGCAAGAGCCTAGCACAAGCGCACCGCCGGAGCCATTTCAAAGGGGCCATTAAGGGACACGCCCTTTTTTGCCCCGCGGGGCAAAAAAGGGCGTGTCCCTTAATTGCCCCTTTGGGTATGTCCTATGGCTTTGCTGCCTTGTCGTGCACCTCCTGCACGTTCTGCGGCTCGCCAAAGACGTGGCGGTAGTAGTCGCTGGTAAGCACGCCGTGGCAGTACGAGATCTTGTTGGCCACCTCGGCATTCTTGGCGTCAACATAGCCTTCGGGGACCTCGACGCCGTCGTTTGCCACGAAGGTGCCCGAGCCTGCCCAATAGGTGCCGAGGCTGGTGCGCCAGTCGTAGTCGAGGTTGAAGGCCAGCCCTTCGCTCTGTGGGTCGAGTACGTCGCGGCCTGGCAGCAGGCGGGAGTCCCACGGCAGGCCGAAGAGGTTGCAGAGGGTGGGCAGCAGGTCGATGGACATGGTGGGCTCGTCCACGCGTATGTGCAGCCCCTCTTTGGGGAGGCTGCCGCACCAGATGATGGGCCTGTTGTGGTCGCGCTGGAAGATGTCGGTCACCTCATAGCCGTAGAGCTCGGAGAGGTAGGGAAGCTGGCCGAGCGGCGCGTCGTCGTCCAGGCCGTAGGGAAAGTGGTCGGCCGAGATGACGATGACGGTCTTGCGGTAGATGCGTTGCTGCTTGAGGCGCTTGAGCAGCGCCTCCATGGCGCGGTCGAGCTCGACGTTTGCCGCCAGGTATCCCTTCACGCGGTCCGAATAGGGGAGGTCTGCCACGCGGTCCCAGTTCTTCTGGGCCATGGCGTTGTCCCACGGGTCGTAGTTGCTGTGTCCGCTCACGCTCATGTAGTACACGTTGAAGGGCGTGGCCTTGCCATACAGGTTGTCGAAGGTTCCCTCGAGCATCTCGAGGTCGCTCTGTGGCCACCGCCAGGTTACCCACTGCTCCATGCCGTTGCCGTAACCCATGAATCCGTTGTTGTAGCCCAGGTTGTTGTGGGTGGTGTCGCGGCCGTAGTAGGTGTAGGTGTTGTTGTGGAAGGCCCACCCGTTGTAACCGCGCTGGTTGAGCAGGTTGCCCAGCGTCAGGTAGTTGTTGTGGTCGGCCGTGCCGCGCACCGAGCTGCCGCCCTCTGTGGCCATGAGGCCAAAGAGGTTGGCGCACTCGCCGCCTGTGGTTCCGGCGGTGTCGAACTGGTAGTAGTCGGTGAGCTGGATGCCATGCTTCCACATCTTGTAGAGCGTGGGCGTGACGTCGGGCCTGATGGCCTCGGCGGTGAAGGCCTCGGCAGAGATGAAGATGAGGTTGTATCCCTCGAAGAGGCCGGTGTACTCGTTGGTCATGCTGGGCGTGCGGGAGCCCACATAGCGGTCGAGGTCGGCCCAGGTCTGGTTGTCGGTGGAGGCGGCAAGGGCCTCGAAGTCGAGGTCGAGGACGGCGGGGGTGGGGGCTGCCTTCTCGTCTTCGGCCGGCGGCTCGTCTGTGGGCGCATCCTGAGCTTGGTCTGCCTGCGGCGCCTCTGCCAGCTCGAAGGCGGAGCCGCCCGCAAGACCTCTCTGCAGGTCTTTGCACAGGCTTGCGAGCAGGCCAAAGCGAGGTACTGCCGACTGGAAGCTGAAGCGCGTGGTGAAAGACGCTGCCAGCGTGCTCTGCCCGTATATGAGCGCGAGCGCAAGTGCGCAGCTCAGGCCGCCCTCCAGGGCAAGGTGCACGCGCGTCGGTGGGGTTGCCCCGGGGTCGAAGGCCGCAGGCCACCGGCGGGCGAGCAGGCCAAAGACAAGGGCGGGGGCAAGGAAGAGGCAGACGTGCGCAAGCCCAGAGGGGGAGAACACCATGCCTGCCGCCGTGCCGGCAAACTGTCCGGCCACATCGCCTGCGCCTGCGGCAACGGTGATGGGGTCATAGAACACCTTGAACTGGCGATACACGAAGTACTCGACGCCAAAGACGATGCCCAGGACGGCCAGAATCGCCGTCTTGGCAATGCAATAGGCGCGCCGGGAGCGGATGAGCGAGCACAGGAGTTGCAAAAGCTGCCCTATGCAGAGCGAGAAGAGGAGGATGAGATAGGGCGTGGGCCCTAGGCTCCCGCTGGTGGAGAGGGCAAATACCGCCTCGAGGTAGATGATGGCGACAAAGAGCGCGTGTCGTTCCAGCGCAAAGGGCCAGGGTTGCATGGTCGAGCCGTCGTGCATGTGCGTCTCTTCACTCACGTCTGTCTTTCTGCCGTTCTCTTGGGAAGCCATAATCATAGCGTGTGGAGCGCATCTCATGCGTAGTACAGTTATATATGAGTACACGTGACGGCGGCCTACGATGTAGGCGCGATCGAGAGGAGCGGCGTATGGCTGATGCGCTTAACGACCTCAAGGTGGTCTTTGTCAAGCACTTTGAGACGATGCCCACAGTGGAAGTGGTGTCGCCTGGTAGAACCGAGATAGCCGGCAACCACACCGATCATGAAGGCGGCCACGTCATTGCCGCCGCCGTCGACCGTGCCGTGGAGGGCCTGGCAGGACCCAATGGCCTGCAACAGATCAGGCTGGTCTCGCTGGGCTTTGGCGAGGTCGATGTGTCTTTGGACGATCTTGCTCCCAAAGATGACGAGCGGGCAACCACCGCAGCGCTCGTGCGCGGCATGGCGGCGCTGTTCGCGGAGCGCAGGTACGAGCCGGCGGGCTTCGACATGGTCTGCAAGAGCGCCGTTCTAGGCGGCTCGGGGCTCTCGAGCTCTGCCGCCTTCGAGCTTGAGCTTGGGCAGGCCATGAATGCCCTGTGGGCAGGCGGCGCCCTGCCTGCTGACGAGCTGGCCATGATGGCGCAGCGTTGCGAGCGGGAATGGTTCGGCAAGCCCTGCGGTCTCATGGACCAGGCCGCCGTGGCGCTGGGTGGCATTCAGCACATGGACTTCTCGAGGCCGGGTGTGCTGGCGGCCGATGCGCTGGACTTCGACTTCGCCGAGGCGGGATACGCCATCTGCATCGTGGCCGTTGGTGCCGACCATGCGGCCAACACCGCCGACTATGCCGCCGTGCCTGCCGAGATGCAGGCCGTTGCCGCGGAGCTGGGCGCCACGATTCTCTCCGAGGTGAGCGAGGCCGACGTCATTGCCGCCCTTCCGCGCATCCGCGAGAAGCTGGGCGACCGCGCTGCCCTTCGCGCGCTGCACTACTTCCGCGAGGAGCGCCTGGTGGCCGGCCGCGCAGAGGCCCTGCGCACAGGCGACATCGACCGCTTCCTCGAGCTCACGCGCCTCTCTGGCGCAAGCTCGGCCATGCTGCTGCAGAACGTGAGCGTGGGCGGCGCCTCCGACCAGCCCTCCATGCTCGCCATCGCGCTGGCCGAGGAGCTGCTGGACGGCGCGGGCGCCGTGCGCGTGCACGGTGGCGGCTTCGGCGGCACCATCCAAGCATTCGTGCCGCTGAAGCAGGTGAACCTGTTCTCTGCGGGCATGGACGCGGTCTTTGGCGAGGGTGCCTGCGGCGTGTACGGCGTCGACCACAAGGGGGCGCGGTACTCATGGCTGTAGGAATTGACACCGCCGGCGCCGTGGCGCGCCTGGCCGCCTACGCCGTCGAGCACGGCATCTGCGCCAAGACAGACTATGCATGGGCGTGCAACCGGCTGATGGAGTGCGTGGGCCTCTATGGTCCCGCGCCCGCCGCGGCGCAGCTGCCCGATTCGTACGACTTCGAGGCAGACCTGGCAACGCTTGCCGATGTGGGTGTGGCCGCAGGTGCCGCGGAGGACTCGGCCACGGGCCGCGACCGCCTGTCGATGCGCCTCATGGGCGCCATCATGGCACGCCCCTCCGAGATTGCCACGCGCTTTGACGAGCTTGCCGCAACCAAGGGGCCCAAGGCTGCCACCGACTGGTTCTACCAGCTCTGCGTTGACGTGGACTACGTGCGCGCCTCCGCCATTGCGAAGAACGTGGCCTGGACCACCCCCACGCGCTGGGGCGAGCTTGAGATCACCATCAACAAGTCCAAGCCCGAGAAGGACCCCCGCGACATTGCCGCGGCGGGTGCGGCTCCTGCGGGGGAGGCCTATCCGGCCTGCCAGCTCTGCGTTGAGAACGAGGGCTACTCCGGCCGTCCCGCGGCCGACGCGCATGGCACTCATCCCGCGCGCCAGAACTTGCGCATCATCCCCATCGAGCTGGGAGGGGAGCGCTGGGGCTTCCAGTACAGCCCCTATGCCTACTTCGAGGAGCATTGCATTGCCATGAGCGCCGAGCAC
>CACXFC010000041.1 GCA_902766835.1 uncultured Coriobacteriaceae bacterium
CGACCGACGCCACATCGTGGCCTTCCATGGCATCAACTCGGCCGCCATTCCAGAGCATATCTACTCGTACGTCCTCATTACCTACTGCTGGCAGGGCGTCTTTCGCATGGACGTGGACGGGAGCCGCGTGGTGCTTGAGGCAGGTGACTGTATCGTCATGGATCGCCACGTGCCCCATAGCGTCGAGCCTACGGGGCCAGAGGACATCACGGTCAACTTCATTCTGGCCGAGGAGTTCTTTGAGGGTCGCCTACTTGATGGCATGGCTGACCTCGCCTCGCCCTTTGCCACCGAACTTATGACGCTGGGAGCGTCCCATGAGACCTGGCGCGTCTATCACACGGCAGATGACGAGGTTGTCCGCTCATGCGTGGATCGCGTCCTGTGCGAGCGGCTTGAGCCCGATATGACCAGCCCTTACATGGTCGACTTCTTCCTTGCTGCCCTGCTGACGCACCTCCTGCGCACTTACGAGCCAAAGGGTGAGCTCGATGACGTTGCATGGGAGAGGGCTGAGCTGATTGGCGCGGTGCGGCAATATATTGGGCAGCATTATCGGGAGGGGAGTCTTCAACAGATGGCGGCGGATCTCGGTTACGAGCGAACCTACCTTTCCAAGTTTGTACGCCAGGCCACGGGGTCAACCTTCAAGCAGCTGGTCAATGTGGAGCGCATGCGCAGGGCGGCGCTGCTCTTGCGAGGCACCACCCGTCCTATCTATGAGATTGCCGAAGAGGTGGGACTCGCCAATCTCACGAGCTTTTATCAGCGCTTTCGTGAGTACGCTGGTTGTAAGCCGCAGGAGTACCGCAAGCAGGCGTAAGGAGGCCACCCATGCTCACCTACACCATGGACGTGGAGGACCGCAGCCGCTGGATCATCTCGACGCCGTCTGCTGCCGAACTCGCACAGCCGTACTTCTGCAGCGAGGTTGGCGACTTCTATGCCCGGGACAAGTTTTCCACTGCGCGCAGCAACAAGAACAGCTTCATTCTGTTCTACACGCTGGGAGGGGAGGGCACGGTGTCTCAGGGCGGACAGACCGTGCGCCTTCCCAAAGGCCATGCGCTGCTTATGGACTGCCGCACGCCGCAGAGCTATGGCACCTCTCCCGGGCAAGGCCATTGGTACCACCTGTGGGCACACATCGATGGTTCGGGTGTGGAGCTTGCCGGCCGCACACTGGGACTGCCTCGGCTCGCGCCGATTGCGGTGCCGCTCTCGCGCCTGCAGCCGCACATGGATGTGCTCTTTGAGCGTTTGGGCTCCGAGAGCGTGGGCAACGCCATGCGCACCGGTCTTGCCGTCCATGCGCTGGTGACCGAGGTGGTGCTAGCCGCACAGGAGGCGGGATCCGTAGCCGAGGACGACCCGGTGCGTCTGGCTTGCGCCTACGTGAAGCGTCACTTTGCCGAGAAGGTCACACTCGACGACCTGGCGCGTGAGGCGGCCGTGAGCCCAAGCTACCTGATTCGCCTCTTCAAGCGTCAGCTCGAAACCACTCCGCACGACTACCTTTTGCGCTATCGCATCAGCCGTGCCAAGGAGCTGCTTGCCGAAACCACCCTCACCAGTGCCGCCATCGCCGAGCGGGTGGGCTTTACCAGCGAGAGCAACTTCAGCTATCGCTTCAAGCAGATGACCGGGCAAGGTCCACGCGCCTACCGGCGGTCGACACCAGAGCTGGTGCTTGCCGGTGATGACGGCGGCCATCGCCTCGTTGAAATCGGCGAGCGTCACCCCCTTGTATGAGCCGGGGAGGGGCATCCTTGCGTCCATGTCCACATTCGATATGTGAGGGGCTACCTGTACGGTAGGGTAGAAAACCGCATTTCAAAGGATGTGATTGCACTCAATCCGGACCTACGCACGACGAAGCGCGATGAGAAGGCGCACGGCTATGGCCTCAAGATCGTCCGCAAGACGCTGGGTGAGCACGAGGGGATGCTGGATGTGGGTGTCAAGGACGGTTGGTTCGTGGCCTCGTTCATGTTGCCCGTAGAGAAGGTCGCTTCCGTTTAGATGAGTGCATACTGTGCTGTATTAGACACAAAATTGGACAATTTAGTGTGACCAACAACATCTATCAGACGGGGCGCGCAGAGGTGGTCCCTGTGGAGGTCAAGTCGGGTAGGAACGTCCGAGCGAGGAGCCTGAGGAAGCTCGTCGAGGAGGGCCACGCACCGAGGGCATACCGCTTCTCCGAGCAGAACTTCTCGGAGTCGACGATTGAGGGGACCGGCTGCACGCTGGCGGGGTTGCCGCTCTATGCGGCGTTCACGCTGGGCAGTTGATTCACTACGGTACCGGCGTTGGTCTCATTGCGCGCTGTCGCCAGGTGCTAACGCTCGACTACAGTTTTCCTGTCTCCTACGCTGGCTGGCACGTGGGACAATCAAGGACGCATGCCAGCCACCCTGCATGTCGAGCTGGGTTTCTGTCGCCCTTTCGACTGTTGTGGCGCCTGGACGGCTTCACCGCTACTTGCCGCTGTCACCGTAGTTGGCAAGCACCCGTGCCGAGGGGTCGTCCACATCGCAGCCCTCCCATGCGCTGTTGGGCATCCAGAACCCTGCGACCATAGCCGCCTGGCCTGGATAGTGGTGCTCGAAGATGTCGCGGTAGAGGAGCGACTCCTTGGTGAAGGGTCGGGCAAAGCCATAACGCTGCCGCCCCGCCTCGAACTCCTCGTCCGTGTAGCAGGTCTCGGCGTATTCCTTGAGGTAGTCCACCATGGAGTGGCCCACCGCATCGGAGAAGGCCGCCTTCTCGCGCCAGAGGATGTGGTCGGGCAGCAGCCCCGTCCCCTCGAAGGCATGGCGCAGCAGGTACTTGCCCTTGCCATAGGTGTTGAGCTTCATCTGTGGGTCGAGCGCCATCACGTAGCGGACGAAATCGAGGTCTCCGAAGGGGACGCGCGCCTCGAGCGAGTTCACAGAGATGCAGCGGTCGGCGCGGAGCACATCGTACATGTGCAGCTCCCTCACGCGTTTCTGGGATTCTTCCTGAAACGCCTTGGCCGAAGGCGCGAAGTCGGTGTACTTGTATCCAAAGAGCTCGTCCGAGATCTCTCCGGTGAGCAGTACCCGGATGTCGGTGCGTTGGTGTATGGCCTTGCATAAAAGATACATGCCGATGCTTGCGCGGATGGTGGTGATGTCATAGGTGCCAAGTAGCGCCACCACGTCCTCCAGCGAAGAGATTACGTCGGCGGGCGTCATCAGGACCTCCGTGTGATGGCTGCCGATGTAAGCCGCCGCGTCACGCGCGTACTTGAGATCGATGGGATCTTCTTCCATGCCGATGGCGAAGGTCTCGATGGGCTCGTCAAGCTCCTTTGCCGCAATGGCGCAGACGAGTGAGGAATCGAGGCCGCCCGATAGCAGAAAGCCCACCTTGGCATCGGATACCAGGCGTTTGTGCACGCCGGCAACGAGCTTGCTGCGGATGGTGCCGCAGGCGGTCTCGAGGTCGTCGGTACAGACGGCGTCGACCCCCGCGATGTCGCAATAGCGCACGAAGCGGCCATCCTGATAGTAGTGACCAGGAGGGAAGGGCAGAATCTCGCGCACGAGACCCACGAGGTTCTTGGGCTCGCTTGCAAGCACCATAGCCCCACCATCGTCATGGCCAAAGTAGAGCGGGCGGATTCCGATGGGGTCGCGTGCGGCCACAAAGCTCTGCGAATCCCCGTCGTAGATGATGCAAGCGAACTCCGCGTCGAGCATGGCAAAGAGCTTCGTTCCATATTCGCGGTAGAGGGGCAGGAGTACCTCGCAGTCGCTGTTGCTCGCGAACCGATAGCCCTTCTTGCAGAGCTCCTCGCGCATGCACTCGAACCCATAGAGCTCTCCGTTGCAGACGGCGTAGCTTCCATCGAGCTCGAATGGCTGCATGCCTTCGGGCGTGAGGCCCATGATCGAGAGGCGATGGAAGCCCATGAGGCCGTGACCGGTGTCGATGACGCGTGAGTCGTCCGGCCCGCGTGAAATCGTGCGCTCAAAACCTTTCATGAAGGTGCTGGCCTCCACCTCATCGCTGCAATATCCCATGATCGAGCACATGGTTTGATCAACCTCCGTCTGGTAGGGGTGCAAGGGGCGATCTTTGGACAAGACCGTGAGGCGCGCCGCAGAAGATGGCCTGGCGCAACACGGGGGTTGCGCCAGGCGGAGGGCAACGCGATGCGGTCTTCCTTAGACGTAGAAGAGCATCTGGTTGTAGCTGGGAACCGGCCAGTAGTCCTCGCCGCACAGGCGCTCCATGGCGTCCACCTGGGCGCGCAGCTCGTTCATGGCGGGGATGACCTCGTCGCGGCAGAGCGCGTCCTGCTCGGTGGGGTTGGACTTGCCGCTGGCATGGGCCGCCAGCTGCTCTAGATGCGATGTAAGGTCGTAGATGGTATCGATGCCGGCGGTGAGCTTCTCGATGATGTCCTTCTCCGCCCTCGAAGTTATGCCCAGCTCGTGCTTGATGGCAACGCTGTTGGCAAGGTCGCCGGAGTAGCTCATGAGCGCCGGCAGGTACATATGGCGTGCCATGTACGACATCGTGTTGGCCTCGATGTTGATGAGCTTGGCGTACTGCTCGGCCTTGGCCACGTAACGGGCGTGCAGCTCTGCCTCGGAGAGGACGCCATAGTTCTCGAACAGCGCGATGTTGTCGGCGTCCATGAGCGCGCCCAGGGCATCGGGCGTGGTCTTGAGGTTGGGCAGCCCGCGGCGCGCGGCCTCCTCCTCCCACTCGGCGGAGTATCCGTTGCCGTCGAAGATGATGCGCTGGTGGTCGCGGAAGGTGTGGCGCACGAAGCGCATGGCAACCTGCGTGAAGGGCTCGTCGCTACGGTCTGCTACGTAGTCACAGAAGCGCTCGCACTGCTCGGCCACTGCGGTGTTGAGCACTACGTTGGGATCCGATAGGTTCTGCTGCGACCCGCACATGCGGAACTCGAACTTGTTGCCGGTGAAGGCGAAGGGGCTCGTGCGGTTGCGGTCGGTGTTGTCGCGCAGGATGGATGGCAGCTGCGGGATGCCGAGGTCCATCATCTCCTGGCTTGCCATGCCAGCGTGCTCCTTGTGAATGAGGGCCTCGACGACGGGGGAGAGCGCATCGCCCAGGAAGACCGACACGATGGCCGGCGGTGCCTCGTTGGCACCCAGGCGATGGTCGTTGCCTGCCGAGGCCACGCTCATGCGCAGCAGGTCGGCGTGCTCGTCCACGGCAGCGATCAGGCAGGCGAGGAACACGAGGAACTGGAGGTTGTGCTCTGGGTCGGGACCAGGCTCCAACAGGTTGGTGTCGTCGGCGCTGATGGACCAGTTGTTATGCTTGCCCGAGCCGTTCACGTACTCGAAGGGCTTCTCGTGCTGCAGGCACACCAGCCCGTGGCGGCTGGCCAGCAGCTTCATCTTCTCCATGGTCAGCAGGTTGTCGTCCACCGCCGTCGAGCCCGCCTCAAAGACCGGCGCCAGCTCGTGCTGGCAGGGTGCCACCTCGTTGTGCTTGGTCTTGGCGGGGATGCCCAGCTTCCACAGCTCGTCGTCGAGCTCCTTCATGAATTCGCTTACGGTGGGC
>CACXFC010000042.1 GCA_902766835.1 uncultured Coriobacteriaceae bacterium
ACCCCGGAGGAGTTCCGGAATCAGTCCCTTGGATTGGTGGCCTAGTGGGCTGGTATTATTGGCGTCCAAGTTTTGGGGCGCAGTTCAAGGCCATGTCAGCCATGCCACAGGGGGATGCGTGTGTTCGCGGTGGGACGTTCCAGTGCTTGGGGAACCAGCTACTTGATGGAGCCGAGGAACTGCTTGGTGCGCTCGTGCTGCGGGTTGTCGAAGACCTCCTCGGGCAGACCCTGCTCGACAACCACACCGCCTTCCATGAAGACCACGCGGTCGCCCACGTCGCGCGCGAAGCCCATCTCGTGGGTCACCACGATCATGGTCATGTCGCCGTGCAGAGCCAGCTCGCGCATGACGCCCAGAACGTCGCGCACCAGCTCCGGGTCGAGCGCCGAGGTCGGCTCGTCGAACAGCAGCACCTTGGGGTGCATTGCCACGGCACGTGCGATGGCCACACGCTGCTGCTGGCCACCGGAAAGCTGGGGCGGCTTGTAGTCGACGCGGTCGCCCAGTCCCACGGCCTCAAGCTGCTTGATGGCCTCGGCCTCGGCCTCCTCCTTGCTCTTCTTGAGCACCTTGGTCTGGCCGATCATGACGTTTTCCTTGGCCGTCAGGTGCGGGAAGAGGTTGAACTGCTGGAACACCATGCCTAGGTCGCGGCGGATGATGCCCACTTCCTTGGCGCTCTTGCCGGTGATCTCCTCGTCGTCGATGAGGATGTGGCCGGCTGTGGGGGTCTCGAGCAGGTTGATGCAGCGCAGCATGGTGGACTTGCCCGAGCCGGACGGCCCCAGCACCACCACAATCTCGCCGTTCCACACGTTGAGGTTGACGTCGCGCAAAACCTGTGTCTCGCCGTCGAAGGTCTTCATGAGGTGCTCGATGCGCACCACGGGATGCTCGCCCTCCACAAAGTGGTGCTTGGAGAGCGGGAGGTCGTGCTCGAAGGCAATGCGCGCGGCCTCGTTCGCCTCCATTGCAGGCGGGACGTTCGTCTTCGCCATGTGATCATGCTTTTTGCCAAACATCTGCTACACCTCCGAGGCAAGACCGGAAGGGATCGTATTCAGAGCCGGGGCGAAGACATCCGCGTCGTTGCGCGCCTCGGCATGCACGGCCAGCTCGGAGAGCTTCGCCCCTGCCACACCTGCGGTCTTGGCCTGCTTGCCCTTGGGACGCGGGCCGCCGCCGCGCTCGGAGTTGGCGATGCGCTCCTCGACGATGCTGACGGCCTTGATGAGCGGCAGCGTGACGATGAGGTAGAAGATGGCGGCAGCCACATACGGCGTCATGTTGCCGGAGACCGAGGTGAGGTTCTTGGCGAACATCATGAGCTCCATGACACCCACCGAGGAGAGCAGCGAGGTGTCCTTGTAGGAGGTGATGAAGTCGCTGGTAACGGTGGGGATGACGCGACGGATGGTCTGCGGCAGGATGATGTCAAACATGGTCTGGAAGTAGCTCATGCCCAGGCTGGAGGCGGCCTCATACTGGCCCTGCGGAATCGACTGGATGCCCGCGCGGAAGATCTCGGCCAGGTATGCCGAGGCGTTGATGGCAATGACGATGACGCCCAGTACGTTGTTGTCGATGTTGATGTTCATCATCGGCAGGCCGAAGAACATGATGTAAATCTGCAGGAAGAGCGGCGTACCGCGCAGCACGTTGATGTACAGCGTAGCGATGAAGCGCAGGATGCGATGCTTCGAGATCTTCATCAGGGCGAAGATGAGGCCCAAGGCGATGGCAAACGGGTACGCGATGACCACGATGAGCAGGCAGAGCAGCCAGCCCGGAACCAGCGTGGCAAAGGCGGTGGCCAGAAGCTGGGGCTTGAAGAACATGCCCAGGAAGGGGTTGGAGTTCCAGGCCTGCACCCAGGGCGCTTCGTCGAGCGAGGCGACGAGGGCCTGCAGCGGCGTGTTGGCAATGGTTGCGATGGGCTTGGAGTCGGCCAGCGTCTGCTCGCCCTTCTGGTTGACGTAGGTGCCGCCAACCACCACATCGCCGCCATCGGCGGGGAACTTCATGCCCTCGACCTCAAGGCGCAGCAGGTAGCCGGAGGTGATGGGGGTGGAGAACTCAATGCTCAGCTGCGTGCCGGCGGGCGTTGCCGTGCCCTCGACCTGCGCGCGGGAGAGCCCCTCCAGCACCGTGATCTTGGTGGTGGAGCCGTCGAAGGTGCCGCCCTCGGGAAGCGCGAGCGTGACGGAGGAGACTTCCTCCCCCTCCTCGACCGTGCCCTCCCAGGTCAGGCGGGTGGCGAGGCCACCGATGACGCCAGAGCCACCGTTCTCGTTGGGGCGCGCGGTGGCCTTGTTCGTGGTGAGCGCGAACGCGCTCGCCGGAGCCAGCAGCACCAGCAACAGTGCCATTGCCACGCCAAGTGCGTGTAGGCCAAACGCCTTGCCCCTCTTGTCGTAACTCATCTCATCCTCCATTACCACATGACTGCGAAACCCCAGCAAAGTGCCGAAGCTCCGCAGTCACGAATACTGCCCGTGTGGGACTGGGTGCCTTACAGCGCTGAACCAAACCACTCGTTCTCGATGGCAGCCATCGAGCCGTCTTCCTTCATCTCGGCAAGCGCCTTGTTGATGGCGGCGGTCAGGCCGGGGTTGTCCTTGGAGACGGCAATGCCATACTGCTCGCCGGTGGGAATCTCTTCGATAATCTGCAGGTCGGAGTAGGACATCTTGATCTGGTAGCGCGAGACCGGCAGGTCGCAGACGACGGCGTCATACAGGCCTGACTGGACGCCGCTCATGGCGTCGATGACGGTGGACAGGCGCTTCTTCTCGGCGTTGGGAAGGTTCTCGTCGGCCCAGTCGGCGCCGGTGGTGCCGCCCTGGACGGCAATCTTCTTGCTGGCGTCGTTGAGGGAGTCGGCCGTCTCGGTGGAACCCGCCTTGACGACGATGGACTGGTTGGAGTCGACGTAGGGGTCGGACATGTCGACCTCGGCCTTGCGGGCGTCGGTGATGGTCATGCCGGCGATGGCGATGTCGGCCTTGCCGCCGTTCTTGATGGTGGGAACGAGCGTGTCGAAGTCCTGGCTGGGCAGCCAGTTGACCTCGAGGCCCATATGCTCGGCCAGCGACTTCGAGACGTCGATGTCAAAGCCCTCCGGCTCGCCCGTTGTTTCGTTCATCGACTCGAAGGGCGGGAAGAAGAGGTTGGAAATGCAGGTGAGCTTGCCCTCGTTGACAACCGTGTACTCCCCATCGGCGGCGGGAGCAGCCGCACCGGAGCCACTGTTGCCGGAAGAACCGCAGCCCGCGAGTAAGGTTGCTGCAACCAGCGAAGAACCCTGTACGAACTGACGACGAGAAAGCATGCTCATGATTAATCCTTTCCTTTTGCCCGGGGCTTCGTGGTGACCCAGACAGTTGCTTAACTTATGTTGCCGCACGCCTATGCGACCGTGCCGAACCACTTCTGTTTTAGCTCATCCATGGTGCCGTCGGCCTCAATCTCGGCCAGCGCGGCATTGATGGCCGCCGTAAGGCCGGGGTTGTCCTTGGAGACCACGATGCCGTACTGCTCGCCGGTGGGGATCTCTTTGCAGACCTCGCAGTCGACGAAGGAGTTGGTGCACATGTTGCCGATGACCGGAAGGTCGGCGCAGACGGCGTCATACAGGCCCGTGGAGAGGCCGGCCATGCACTCGGTGACGGTGGTCAGCGGGACGATGGTGGCGTTTGCCATGTTCTCCTTGGCATAGGCCTCACCCGTGGTGCCCGACTGGACGGCAATCTTCTTGCCACCCTCGTTGAGGGCCTCCTCGTCCTTGGCGGTGCTGTCGGACTTGACGGCAATGCCCAGGTTGGAGTCGAGGTAGGCGTCGGTGAAGTCGATCTCGGCCTTGCGCTCCTCGGTGATGGAGAAGGCGGAGTTACCGATGTCGGCCTTGCCGCCCTGCTTGATCATGGGGATGATGGCGTCGAAGTTGGTGGGCGGCAGGTACTCGACCGTAAGGCCCATGCGCTTGCCAATCTCCTTCGAGAGGTCGACGTCAAAGCCCTGGGCCTCTCCCCCTTCGAAGGAGTCCAGCGGCGGGAAGTCGAGGTCGGAGGCAACGATCAGCGTGCCTTCCTTTACCAGCGTGTATTCGGCTTCGGCCTTGGCCGGAACGTCGTTGCCAGAATTGCCAGAGCCACCGCATGCCGAAAGCATGAGGCCAAAGACGCTCGCGGATGCCACACCGAAAAAGTTGCGGCGGGTCATGGTGTTCTTGCTCATGGAATATCCCCTTCCTTGAGATACGGAGAGCGGAAGCTTTGATGCAGGGGCGGCGGGTGTACCGTTCCCCACTTTCGCTTCCGCCTTTTATGGCGCCTACGGATTGCAGGTTTGTATATCATGACGCTTTATCCAGCTAAAGAGCCCGGAATGCGTGCAAGTTTATCAAGCTGATACAAAACACGAATACGTTTAGCGCAGTTTCAAATCTTTGTGTATAAAACAGCGTATCAAAACTATGCTTTCCGCATACAGCAACGAGCGGCACCATTGCGGCCAATTAAGGGACACGCCCTTTTTTGCCCCGCGGGGCAAAAAAGGGCGTGTCCCTTAATTGGCCTGATGCACGTCAATCTTGGCTATGGCCTGCTTACAGCCCGATGTAGTAGCGCTTGCGCTCCCAGTCGGTGACGGTCGTGCAGTACTCGTCCCACTCGCGGTGCTTGGCGGCCGCCAGGTACTCGAAGATGTGCTCGCCCAGCGCCTCGCGCATGAGCTCGCTCGACTCAAAGCGCTCGATGGCCTCGCCCAGCGTGTGGGGCAGACGGGCGATGCCGCGCGCGGCGGCCTCGGCCTCGGACAGGTCAAGGTAGTTGCCGCTCATCTCCTCGGGCAGGGCCAGGCCCTCCTCGATGCCGCGGATGCCCGCGGCCAGCGTGGCGGCCAGGGCCAGGTAGGGGTTGGCCGTGGGGTCGGGGTTGCGCAGCTCGACGCGCGTGGAGTTGTGCTTGCCCGGCTTGTGCGTGGGAATGCGCACCAGCGCGGAGCGGTTCTTGCGGCCCCAGGTGGCGTACACCGGCACCTCGCCGTTGTTCACCAGGCGCTTGTAGGAGTTGACGGTGGGGTTGGTGACCAGCGCATACTCGGGGGCGTACTTGAGCAGGCCCGCCACGTAGTGCTGCGCGATGTCGGAGAGGTGCGCAGGATGGTATTCCTTGGGCGCCCAGAAGAGGTTGTTGCCCTCGTGGTCAAACAGCGACTGGTACAGGAACATGCCCGAGCCCGAGTACTCGGTGAGTGGCTTGGGCATGAAGGAGGCGAACATGTCGTTGGCAAAGGCCTCCTGGCGAATGACAAGGCGCGCGGTCATGATGTTGTCTGCACAGCTCACGGCCTCGGCGTAGCGCAGCTCGACGGAGTTCTGCGACGGCGCGTTGGAGTGGAAGGAGTACTCCACCGGAATGGACATGCGCTCGAGCATGAGGGTGGTCTCGCGGCGCAGGTCCGTGGAGACGTCGGAGGAGGTCAGGTCGAAGTAGCCGGCATAGTCCAGCGGCACCGGGTCGACGTTGTTGCCAAAGTAGAAGTACTCGATCTTCGGCCCCACGTTGAGCACGTAACCCTTCTCGTCGACCTTGCGGAAGAGCGTGCGTAGGCACGAGCGGGGGTCGCCGTCGAAGTCCTCGCGAGAAGGCGTGCGGATATCGCAGAACATGCGCGCCACGCCCTTCTCCTTCGGGCGCCACGGAAGGATGGTGAACGTGCTGGGGTCGGGGTAGGCCAGCATGTCAGACTCCTCCATGGGCGTGAAGCCCTCAATGGACGAGCCGTCAAAGCCAATGCCCTCGCTAAAGGCCTCCTCCAGATCCTCCGATGAGATGGAGAATGACTTCAAGTTGCCCAGCACATCGGTAAACCAAAGCCTGATGAAGCGAATGTCGCGCTTCTCGACCGTTCGCAGTACAAAATCAATCTCGTGGTCGCCGCTCATGTGACAACCTCCCTGTTTTTGCGCCATCAAATGGCGTCCCTCCCTAGAAATACGGTCACTAGGTTAGCAATAAAGCGCGGCCCGCACGTTTCACCTGTGTTACCCCTTGCGAGTGCACATAAATTGAGAAATGATACTATGGCGGCCTGACGCACTAAATTGTGAGTTGTAATCCACATTTGCACAACGCCTGCGGCGAGCCTGCGTCCGCGCAGCGCGGCGCATACCTACCGTTGCCCAGCTTTGTCACAGCAAGGCCTCTGAGTTGCAGTAGAATCCATGCAAGTACGTGTATTGCAGATGGGATAATCGAGAAAGGACCCCACCTATGGCTGAAGACAACCTGATGCACCTTGTTATCATCCGTCACGGCGAGAGCGAGTGGAACAAGGCCAACCTGTTCACCGGTTGGACCGATGTC
>CACXFC010000043.1 GCA_902766835.1 uncultured Coriobacteriaceae bacterium
GTCGCAGTCCTCGCCGCAGATCTCGGCGAGCTTCTTGCCCACGAAGACGTCGCGCGGGGTGCAGGTGGGGGAGCGGAAGCAGAGGGTGTCGGAGAGGATGGCGCTCATCATGAGGCCGGCGATGTTCTTGGGGATCTCGACGCCCTGCTCCTGGAAGATGTCATAGATGATGGTGCAGGTGCAGCCCACCGGCACGTTGCGGAAGAAGACGGGGTTGGCCGTCTCGATGTTGGCGACGCGGTGGTGGTCGACGATCTCGAGGATCTCGGCCTGCTCGCGGCCCTCGACCGACTGGCTGCGCTCGTTGTGGTCAACGAGGATGACGTGCTTCTTGCGCGGGTTCAGCAGGTCGGGCGTGCTGACGACGCCGGCATAGTTGCCGCTCTCGTCGATGACGGGGAAGAAGCGGTGCTGCGTGCGCGCCATGACCTTCTGCGCGTCGTCGATGGCGGTGTTGACCGAGAAGCGCTCGACCTTGTCGGCGGAGAGCATCTTGGCGCGGACGGGCACCGACATGGTGATGAGGCGGGCGGAGGCGTAGGTGTCATAGGGCGTGGTGATGATGGCGCAGCCGCGCTCCTCGGCGGCCGAGCGCACGACGCCCGAGACCTTGGCGCTGTGGCACACGATCAGACATCCTGCGCCAGCCTCGACTGCGAATCTCTGGGTCTCGTAGCGGTTGGTGCACAGGACCACGTCGCCTTCCTGGATGCTGTCCTCCATCATCTCGGGGGAGGTGCCCACGATGACGTGACCCTCGGGAACGAACCCGTTCACGTCGCCCACGAGCATTTCGCCACCCAGGGTGCTGACGATGTTCTTGTAGGGCGTGTGCGACTCGGAGAGCACGGTGTTGTCAAGGATGTCCATGTTGGCGTTGGCCACGTCCTTGACTGCGATGAGGCCCATCAGGCTGCACTCGTCGTCGGTGACGCACAGCGTGGAGGTGTTCTCGCTGCGCATGAGGTTCCATGCGGTGAAGAGGCTGGTCTCGGCATCGATGCCCTGGGCCTTGCGATAGGAGACGTCCTTGATCTGCGGGGTCAGTGTGGTGATGAGCCTGGGCTCCTCAAACCCAAAGTGCTTGAGGACGAAGGCGGTCTCGCGATTGATGGTTCCCGCGCGACGTGCTTCGTAGACGCTCCCGCCCAGCTGGTTCTTGAGATAGGCATAGCTGATGGCGGCACAGATACTGTCGGTATCGGGATGCTGATGACCGACCACATTGACCTTGCGGATGGCTTCTGGCATGGTTCTCGCTCCTTGATCTTCGATGACGGCTGCGCTTTGCGCAGCCATTGTCGGCATGAACAACAGACATGCCCAAGTCACGTACGTAAACGCATTTTGCCACCTTGGCTAACAGTTGCGCCGCCCCATGTGCCACCCACATCGGTGATTGGATGCATGAGTTTGGTTGACGTGCTGTTTTCTGCGGCAGGCGGCGTACCCCTGCCACTAGAAGTGAGGTGGAGATGGGGCAGTTAAGGGACACGCCCTTCTTTGCCCCGCGGTGCAAAGAAGGGCGTGTCCCTTAACTGCCCCTAGTGCACACAAAACAGGCCACCGGGAGCACCCGATGGCCTGTGAACCTGCGTTGGTGCCCTCTACAGGGTTCGAACCTGCGACCTTTCGCTCCGGAGGCGAACGCTCTGATCCACTGAGCTAAGAGGGCTAGCAGAGAGCATTATAGCCGTCTTTGACCCTCTTGTGCGCAACCATGACAAAGTTGCGATATTGCCACGCTTTGCGAGTCGCGGCAATCCTTCGCGTACAATAGATGCCTGTGTCCTTATGTGACGGGCACAGCGCAAGCAACGTCGGAGGTACCATATGGGCGCTGGCAGTAAGCCAGAAACAGACAATTTGTACGTGGGGCTTGACGGGCTCAGCGATGCGGAGGTGGCCGAGCGGGTCGCGCAGGGCAAGGTCAACACTAACGCCGACGTGAAGACGAAGTCCGTTCCGCAGATCGTGCGGGAGCATACGTTCACCTTCTTCAACGCGGTCAACCTCTGCCTAGCCATCCTGGTCATGCTCACGGGGCAGTATCGCAACATGCTCTTCATGGGCGTGGTCATCTCAAACCTCGCCATCGGAATCTTCCAGGAGGTGCGCGCTAAGCGCATGGTCGACCGCCTCACCATCATCACGGCGTCGGACGTGCGCGTCATTCGCAATGGGGAAGTGGTGCACATCCCCCTCGAGCAGGTGGTGGCCGACGATCTGGTCATCGTGAGTCATGGCGACCAGATCCCTGCCGACGGCGTCGTCATCCGCGGCAACGCTGCCATGAACGAGAGCCTGCTGACGGGCGAGTCGAACGCCATTCCCAAGGTGCCCAACGACGAGGTGCTCTCGGGCTCCTTCGTCGATTCCGGCTCCCTGGTGTTTAGGGCCACCAATGTGGGCATCAACAGCTACGCCTCGCGCATCAACGACGAGGCCAAGTTCGTGAAGGCTATCACCTCGGAGATTCGCGACACGCTCAACTGGATCATCCGCATGGCGACGATAGCGCTCGTGCCCATTGGCGTCGCCCTGTTCCTGAGGAGCGTCTTCTCCGACTCCATGAGCATGAGCGCGGCCATCCTCACGACGGTCGCTGCGGTCGTGGGCATGATTCCCCAGGGGCTGGTCCTTCTGACCTCGTCGGTGCTTGCCATTGCCACCACGCGCCTGGGTGCGCGCCAGGTTCTGGTCCAGCAGGCCTACTGCGTGGAGACGCTGGCGCGCGTCGACGTGCTGTGCCTGGACAAGACGGGCACCATCACGACGGGCTCCATGGAGCTTGCCGACATCCTTCCTGAACGCAACCGAACGGAGGATGAGGTGGTGCGCGCGGCGCTTACCGTCGTGTCCGCCAACGCCGCCGACGCCAACGAGACCGCTCGTGCCATCCTCACCTACGGCGAGGGATGCGGCGTCAAGCCAGAGGCCTGCTCCAGGGCCATTCCGTTCTCGTCTGCCACGAAGCTCTCGGGATGCGTGACTGCAGAGGGCAAGGCGCTGGTGCTGGGAGCCGCCCAGTTTGTGTTGGGGTCCTATGGCTATGCCCAGTACGAGAGCGAGATCCGCTCCTTCGACAAGCTCGAGCGCGTGCTGGTGGTGGCCGAGGCTGAAGGGTTCACCGAGGACAACCATCCCCTTGGGCTGCCGAAGGTGATCGGCTTTCTGGGCATTCGCGACCAGATTCGCGACACGGCGGCCGCAACCATGGCCTACTTCGTCGAGCAGGGCGTTGACCTGCGCGTCATCTCCGGTGACGACCCCATGACGGTGTCGGCCATTGCCGAGTCGGTGGGCGTGCCCCATGCGGAGAAGTGGGTCGACGCCACCTTCCTCGAGAGCGAGGAGGAGATAGCCGAGGCCGTCCGCTCCCGCTACGTCTTTGGGCGCGTCACGCCCACCATCAAGCGCGAGCTGGTCAAGTGCCTGCGCGCCGAGGGCCACACGGTGGCCATGACGGGCGACGGCGTCAACGACATCCTCGCGCTGAAGGAGGCCAACTGCTCGGTGGCCATGGCGTCGGGGTCGGCTGCCGCGCGCAACGTGGCCGACATCGTCCTTGCCGACAGCGACTTCGCCCACATGCCCGAGGTGGTAGCCGAGGGGCGCCGCTCCATCAACAACCTGCAGCGCTCGGCCTCGCTCTTCCTCATGAAGACGGTCTATTCGGCCGCCCTGGCGCTGGTGTGCGTCCTGATGCCACCGTTCCCGCTGCTGCCCATCCAGATGTCGCTGGTCTCCACGGCCATCATTGGCATCCCCTCGTTTACCCTGGCGCTTGAGCCCAACCGTGAGCTCGTGCGCGGCAGGTTCCTCACCAACGTGCTCGCACGGTCGATGCCCGCCTCCATCTCCATCGCGCTGGGACTGTTTGCCATCCTGGTGACGGAGCGCGGCTTTGGCGAGGGATTCGAGGCGGTCTCCACATGCTGCATGCTGCTCACGGCTGCCGTGGGTGTCATGCTCATCTATCGCATTGCTCAACCGCTGACGCCGCTACGCACCGCGCTGCTCGCGTTCTGCATTGCCTACGTCGTCTTGGGGTGCACGCTGTTCACCGACTTCTTTGGCGTGGTTCCCCTCGACCCCATTCCGGCGGTGGCGTGCGCGGTAATTATCCTGGCGTCGGTTGTGGGCTTTAACTACCTGTACGATCAGTCGACGAAGAAGAGCCAGAGGTTCTGGGACAATTTCCAGGCCCCAGGCCTTGATGACAAGAACAAGGGAGAGTAGACGATGGGCGCCATAACCAATAGGGAAGCGTTTGATAACGCAGTACTTGAGGCCCGCAATCCCCGCAAGCTTGAGGTTGGCGGCATTTCGCGCCTCATGCACGACGTGACGGGGATCCCGGGCGTCGAGAGGTTGCCGCGCGTGCTGGTGATCCTGCTCGAGAACTGCATCCGGCGGGCCCGCACCGACGAGGAGGCCGTGACGCTGGCCGCTCGCATCGTCGAGGCAGGCCTGGCGGGCGCCCAGGGAGACGAGATCGAGTTCATGCCCGCGCGCGTGCTGTTCCAGGACTTCACGGGCGTGCCGGTCTTCGTCGACTTTGCCGCCATGCGCGACGCCATGCTCGAGCGCGGGGGAGACCCGTCGCTGGTCAATCCGCGCATTCCCTGCACCCTGATCGTAGACCACTCGGTGATTGCCGACGAGGCGGGCTGTGCCTCCTGCGCCGACGCCAACGAGAACAACGAGGTGCGCCGCAACCGCGAGCGCTTTGCCTTCCTCAAGTGGGCGTCGCGCTCGTTCCAGAACGTCGAGATCGTCCCGCCCGGCGGCGGCATCTGCCATCAGCTCAACATCGAGCGCTTCTGCAGCGTGGTCACGACCGATGCACTTGCGGAGAGCGGCGAGGTTGCCTGCTTCGACACGCTCGTGGGCACCGACTCGCACACCCCCACGGCCAACGGCCTTGGCGTTGTGGGCTGGGGCGTGGGCGGCATCGAGGCCGAGGCTGCGGCACTTGGCCAGCCCATCTCTATGCTGGTGCCCCCTGTGGTGGAGCTGCACCTCACCGGACAGCTCTCCGACGGCATCTCGGGCATGGACCTGGCGCTGACGGTTGCCCGTACGCTGCGCGAGGCCGGCGTCGTTGGCGCGCTGGTGGAGGTCACCGGCGAGGGTGCCGCAACACTCTCCGCAACCCAGCGCTCCTGCGTTGCCAACATGACGCCCGAATACGGCGCAACCACCACGCTGTTCCCCACCGACAAGACGACCCTCGACTACCTCGAGCTCACTGGCAGGGACGAGGGCGAGATCGCCTTTGCGCAGGCCTACATGGAGGCTCAGGGAATCTTTGGCCAGGGCGACGGGCGCGTCTATGCGCGCACGATCGAGCTCGACCTGAGCGAGGTGCGCACCTGCCTTGCCGGCCCGTCCCGCCCGCACAACTATGTGCTGCCCCAGGACCTGAGCGCGCGCTTCCGCGCAGCTGCGGCAGAGCATGGCCATGGCGACACCAGCTTCACGGTGCCGGTGCGCCTGGGTGATGAGACCTACAACCTGGGGCATGGCGCGCTTGCCATCGCCGCCATCACGAGCTGCACGACGGCCACCGACCCCGCCATGATGGTTGCGGCTGGCCTGCTTGCCAAGAAGGCGGTCGAGCGCGGCCTTGCCACCAAGCCCTGGATCAAGCGCATCTTCGCTCCCGGCAGCCGCGCCACCGAGCTCATCCTCAAGCGGGCCGGCCTCACCGACGCCCTGTTCCAGCTTGGCTTCTATACCTGCGGTTATGGCTGCATGAGCTGCATAGGCAACTCGGGCGAGATTGCAGGTGCCCTCAAGCCCCACGCAGGCGAGCTCGAGCTGACAAGCGTGCTGTCGGGCAACAGGAACTTCGACGGGCGCATCTCGCCCGACGTGGCGCAGAACTTCCTGTGCCAGCCGGCCCTGGTCGTTGCCTACGCGCTGGTGGGAACGATGGACGTCGACCTCACCGCCCAGCCTCTGGGCATGGATGCCGACGGCAAGCCCGTGATGCTCGCCGAGGTCATGCCCACGAGCGCCGAGATTGCTTCGGTGCTCGACGAGGTGCTGACGCGCGACGTCTTTGCGGAGGGCTCCAAGGACCTCATGGCGGGTTCTGCGGCATGGCAGGCCATTCCCACGCGTGACGGATCGACCTTCGATTGGGACGAGTCCTCCACCTACATCCAGCGTGCGCCCTACTTCGACCTCGCGCAGAAGCAGGAGGTCGTGCGCCTCAACGATGCCCGCGCGCTGGCGCTTCTGGGCGACTTCGTCACCACCGACCACATCTCGCCGGCAGGCTCGATCGCACCCGACAGCCCCGCGGGCACCTACCTCAGCGAGCACGGCATCGCGCGCGACGACTTCAACACCTATGGGGCCCGCCGTGGCAACCACGAGGTCATGATGCGTGGCACCTTTGCCAACGTGAAGCTGCGCAACGTCATGGCCGACGGGCGCGTGGGCGGCTGGACGAGGAATGTCCTGACCGGCAACATCGTGCCCATCTACGATGCCGTGTTTGACGCGCAGGACGGCTACGCCGCCGCAGGCGTTCCGCTGGTGATTGTGGCGGGCAAGCTGTATGGCTCGGGCTCCAGCCGCGACTGGGCGGCGAAGGGCCCGGCGCTGCTGCACGTGCGCTGCGTCATTGCCGAGAGCTTCGAGCGCATCCATCGCTCCAACCTCGTGCAGATGGGCGTGGTGCCCCTCCAGCTCGAGGAAGGCGTCACGGCTGCCACGCTCGGCCTCGACGGAACGGAAACCTACACGCTCGATGACATCGACGTGTCCGCCGGCCTTCCGGCCACAAGGACCTGCCGCGTGCATGCGCGCCGCGCCGATGGCTGGGAGACCACGTTTACCTGCACGGTGCGTGTCGACACGCCCATGGAGGGCGCGTTCCTCGCGCACGGCGGCATCCTCCCCTTCGTGCTCGAGCAGCTGTCAGGGGAGTAGGGAGCACGTGTGATCTGCCCTACCTGCGGAACGCACATAGATGACGGGCTCCTTCGGTGCCCGGCTTGCCACGCGAGCGTGGGCATGACGATTGCCATGCCCACGCTTCAGGGGCGCTGGTGTCCCAGCTGCGGCTCGGCCGTTGGCTGGGAGGACGAGGTCTGCCCTCACTGCGGCCTGCCGCTTGAGGGCGAGTGGGGTGCGCCCCTCCCGCAGAAGGAGGTGCCCGACGAGCCCGAAGAGCTGACCGAGGGATCGCTTGAGGAACTGAGCGAAGAGGCCGCAGACACCAGGGTCATTCCCCGCATCGAGAGCGCCATTCCGCCGGAGGACGACTCCGAGAGCATGGTGGCCGCCCACGAGGAGATGCCCACGATTGGCAGGATCCTCTTTGCCGGCGTGCTTGCCATTGCCATGGTTTGGAGCCTGGTGCTGACCATCACCCAGCCATGGGAGCCCTCGCCCGAGCCTCAGCGCGCCACCGAGGAGGCGGACACGTCGATGGCGGGCTTCCCCGGCACGGTCGAGAGCCTCTCGGGGCAGGACAACGGGGGCGAGGTGATCGCGACGCTCACCGGAGACGACGCCACCTATGCCGAGCTCGTTGAGCTGTACGACAAGCTGGGGCGCTATGCGGCTCGCGCCGACGAGAGCGAGGCGCTCTTTGCCCAGATAGGCTTTGGCCCCGACAAGGACGCGCGCGTCAACGCCAAGCGCGAGTGCGAGGCCCTTGCCATCGACGTGAGCAACGTCATGGCCAACCTTGGCCAGATTGACATGAGCAGCGGCACCTACGTGGTCGACCGTGACAATCTCGTCAACTTGGGAAGCTGGCTGCGCAATCGCGTCGATGCGCTCAAGCAGGCCTGGATCGCCTCGGCGGAGTCGAACGATCCGGTGGCTGACGAGACGGCAATCAGGGAGCTTCTGCTCAAGGACCACAACGAGAGCGGCATAAGCACCTACAAGGAACTGTTCGACCAAAACTATGGTGCATGGAGACCGGTTGTGAAGCATGGGGGCTAGGGGATGGCCGCCCGCTCGCCCAATTGCGTCTGCCGAATATGTGAACCATAACCGCTGCTGCTAGAATGTGTCACATATGTACGCTGCGCGCCACTTGCGATGGAGGCGCGTGACTCGCACAGGGTGCGGGACTTGAGAGGGGCTCCACAATGGGATTTCTTCCTGACATGCTCTATACGCCCTCCTATAAGGTGACGGGCGACGAGATTGCGGTCTTCGACACCAGCAAGGGCACGATTCGCGTAAAGCTCGACGGCGAGGGTGCGCCCATTCATGTGGCCAACCTCTGCGAGCTGGCTGGCAAGGGCTTCTACGATGGGCTGAAGTTCCATCGCTACGTCCCCGGCTTTGTCATCCAGGGCGGCTGCCCCAACACGCGCGACATGACGTCCGAGCAGGTTGCCGCAGGCGAGATGGGTCCCTTCGGCATGCCGGGAACCGGTGGGCCTGGGTACCGCATCCGCCAGGAGTACACCACCAATCCCAACAACAGCCACGTTGACGGTGCCTTGGCCATGGCGCGCTCGCAGCAGCCCGATTCGGCTGGCTCGCAGTTCTACTTCTGCCTTGGCCCCCAGCACGGGCTCGACTCGGGCTACACCGTCTTTGGCAACACCATCGAGGGTATGGATGTCATCGCGCAGCTGCGTTCTGGCGATGTCATCAACACCGTGCGCATCGAGCACGGCGCGTAAGGTTACAATTATTCAACCTCGAGAACACACATAGAACACGAAACGAGGTGCAGGGGTGAATCAGCAGGCTTTCGACGCAGGTTTAGACGCGTATCGCAAGGGTGACATGAGCACTGCCGTCAGGTGGCTCGAGCAGGCAAAGCTTCCGGGAGAGGTGTCTGGTAGGATCGACCACCTTCTGGGCAACTGCCTCATGAAGCTTGGTAACTATGAGCAGGCCGCCATTGCCTATGGCGATGCTCTGGGTGACGCAGCCTACGGGCATGCGGGCGCGCTCGCGTGCAATCGCGGCCGCGCGCTGCTTGCTGCCGGAAAGCCCCAGGAGGCTGTGGCCTCCCTCGTGATGGCCACCAAGGACACGGGCTATGCCACCCCCTACAAGGCATATGTGGCCCTTGGCAACGCCTACTCCCAGATTGGGGACTACCGCGAGGCTGGCGTGGCGTACCGCAACGCCGCCATCGACGAGTCCAACCCCGACCCCTCTGGCGCCCTGCGCAGCCTAGGCGGCTGCTTTATGGAGATGGGGCGTGCCGTTGATGCCGTGGAGGCCTATCGCACGGCGCTCGACTTCTCGACGCCCCTCGAGAGCCAGAATGCCATCTACGAAGATCTCGGCATAGCCTATGCCGCCGCGAACAAGTGGAACGAGGCGCTCGACGCCTTCAACCACGCAACCGAGGACGGCACCCACAAGCTCTCTCCCGAGGCGCTCTCGGCCCAGGGTGCCGCCAAGGCGGCGCTGGCAACCCCGTCTGCCTCGAGCGGTTCCACCGATGCGTTCCTTGCCGCAGCTGGCTACGCTTCGGGCAACGACCCGCTTGACCCGCTGGGCAAGTCCGGCGAGTTCATGCCTTCGCCCGAAGACACCGGCTTCTTCGACATCTCCGAGCAGGAGATGGCCCAGATGGAGGTCGACAAGCGCTCCATCAAGCGCAAGCATCGCGGCTCTGGCCTGCGCGGGCTGCTGCTGTTCCTGCTGTTCGTCCTGCTCATCGCAGGTGGCCTCTCCTACGCCTACTACAGCGGCTACGGTTGGCCGCTGCAGGAGAGCGTCGTGGAAGACCTCTTCACCACCAACGCCTCGGGTGGCGACATCTCGGGTCTGCTTTCTGACTCGCTCAGCGAGGAAGACAAGATGCGCATCCAGGCAGCCCTTCCCAGCGGCGCCACGGGCGTCACGGTCGAGGGTGTCGATCGCTCGATGACCGAGTCGAAGGCGCTTGTCACGGCCACGCTGTCGGCTGGCGGCGAGCAGAGCTACCAGGTGTCGCTCGTTCGTGACGGCATTGGCTGGAAGGTCAGCAACGTGACCGTCGAGTACCCCGCCCTTGACGGCGGCGTCGCAACCATCGACAACGGCACCGCACTTCCCGCCGAGACTCCTGCCGCAGAGGCAACCGAGCAGCCGGTTGAGGCTCCCGCAGAAACCGAAGCCACGGCTGAGGGCGAGGGTGCTGTTGCTGAGGGCGAAGAGGGCACGGTCTAGCAGATATAAACGTTTACGGCCTGACGCCAGGTTGTTCTTGATCGTGGGAGTACAAAAGCTATGTCGCTTTTTGACGCATTTTTTGGAGAGTACGATGGCGACCTCGCCATTGACCTGGGCACCGCCAACACGCTTGTGGCGCGCCGCGGTCAGGGTATCGTCCTGAACGAGCCCTCGGTTGTGGCCATCGACCGTAACGAAGACCGCGTGCTCGCCGTTGGAGCCGATGCAAAGCGCATGATTGGCCGTACCCCCGGCTCGATCATTGCCGAGCGTCCGCTGAAGGACGGCGTCATCGCCGACTTCGACGTTACCGAGGTCATGCTCCGCTACTTCATCGAGAAGGCACGTGGCAGCAACCGCTACCCCTGGTCTCCTCGTCCCCGCGTGGTCGTCTGCGTGCCTTCGGGCGTCACGTCGGTGGAGAAGCGCGCCGTGTTTGAGGCTACCATCCAGGCGGGCGCCAGGCAGGCGTACCTCATCGAGGAGCCGATGGCCGCAGCCATTGGCGCCGACCTGCCCATCGAGGATCCCACGGGCTCCATGGTGGTCGACATCGGCGGTGGTACCACCGAGGTCGCCGTCATCTCCATGGGCGGCATCGTCGTCTCACAGTCCATCCGCACCGCTGGCGACGAGTTCGACCAGACCATCCTCCAGCACGTGCGCGATGCCTACAACCTCTCGATTGGCGAGCGCACCGCCGAAGACATCAAGATCAAGGTCGGTTCTGCCGCACCGCTGGCCGAGGAGCTCGACGTTGAGGTCAATGGCCGCGACGTCATGAGCGGCCTGCCGAAGACGGTGCGCATCGAGAGCGAGGAGATTCGCCGTGCCCTCGACAAGCCTCTCGACGAGGTGACCAAGGCCGTCAAGGACGCCCTCGACGTGACTCCGCCCGACCTCGCGAGCGACCTCATGTACTACGGCGTGCTGCTCACCGGTGGCGGTGGCCTGCTTCGTGGCCTTGACCAGCGTCTGCGCGATGAGACGGGTGTGCCGGTCAACGTGAGCCCCACTGCGCTCGAAAACGTCGTCAACGGTTGTGCCAAGGTGCTTGAGGCCAACGCCCTGTCTGGCGGCTTCGTGCAGAGCTCGGCCCAGTAGCAGGAGTCACGATATGCCCCGTAAGGGAGGTTCAACGCCTCCTTCGACGAGATTTCGCCGTACGGATTCTGATAGCGGAATCCGTACGTGCATCATATTGGTGGTCCTCTCGCTTGTCATGTTCACGGCCAGCGTGCGCGAGGGCGACAACGGCGGTGTCTTCACGACCATGCGTGGTGCGTGGATGACCATCACGACGCCCATCCGCTGGGTGGGCGGAGCCGTTACCGCACCCTTCCAGGGCCTGGGCAACATCTTCACCAACCTGACCACCGACCAAGGGCGCCTCTCCGACCTCAAGGCCGAAAACGAGCGCCTGGTGGCACGCAATGCCGAGCTTGAGGAATCTGAGCAGACGGCACGCCGTCTCGAGAGCCTGCTGGGCCTGCAGAGCCTCTACAACCTGCAATCGACGGGCGCCCGCATCATATCGGGCTCGACCGATTCATGGAGCTCCACGGTCACCATAGACAAGGGCAGCTCAGCCGGCCTGTCCGTGGGAATGCCGGTGACCGACTCCAACGGAGCCATCGGCCAGATCATCAAGTGCGGGCCCACTTCCGCTACCGTGCGCCTTATCACCGACGAGAACTCCGCCGTGTCGGCCATGATCCAGTCGAGCCGCGCGCAGGGCATCCTCAGGGGCTCGGTTGACGGAACCATACGGCTCACGCTCGTGCGAACCGACCAGACGGTTGAGGTGGGAGACACGGTCGTCACCAGCGGACTTGGCGGGGTCTTCCCCAAGGGCCTGCCGCTCGGTACCGTGCTGAGCGTCGAGCGAACCTCCGGCTCCCTCTACTACGAGATAGAGGTCGAGCCGCTCGCCTCCGCCGAGAGCTTCGAGGAGGTGCTGGTCATCACCTCGCTGACCGAAGACCAGAAGGCCACCTCAGAGGATGTTGCCGAGGCCGACCTGCAAGACACGGCACCTTCCGCGGCAGCCAATGCCGAGGCAAGCTCGGAAGGCGAGCAGAATGCCGACGAGCAGGAGGACGTGTCGGAGGATACAGAGTACTACGAGGAAAGCTCCGAGGAAGGCTAGGGGGTGCGCGCATGCAGGTAAAAGACTCCGTGAGGAGTAGAAGGGACTTCGGGCTTCTGGCGGTCATCTGCCTGGTCGTGCAGATTGCCCTTGCCCCCAACATCGCCCTGGGAAATGGCCGTGCGAACATGGCGCTCGTGTTTGCGGGCCTCGCCTCGCTCATGATAGGCGGCCGCACCGGCGTGGTCTGCGGGTTTGTGGCGGGGCTCATCTTTGACCTTTCCACCACCGGACCCATCGGGCTTATGGCCTTTCTGCTGACCATTGGCTCGTTTGTGACGGGTATTGAGGGGCGCAACAGGATGGCGGACGACTTCGCCGGATCTATGTCCATCTTCGCGCGGCTGTGCTGCGCGGTGACGGTTGGCTACCATGTGGCAATGCTTCTGGTGGGAGATGCCACGAGTCTGGTTGACGTGATCTTCCTGCGCAGCGTTCCCACCATCATCCTCACCATGCTCGCGTTTGCGCCGTTTGCCTATGTCATCTCGCACGAGACGGGCAGTGCGCTTTCGCTTGGCGGCAAGCCCTCTAAGTCGGCGCGGTCGCACGGATCGCGCTACGACATTGGCAATCTCTAGGCTTGTGCAGGTATCCGATTGAGCCCCATCGTCGTCATAGCCATCCTGCTTGCCATCGTGCTGGCGGCCATTGTCGTCCTTGTCCTCATTAACCGGGGAGAGGCTCGCTTCACCTTCGACATCGGAGGCCAGGCGCCGCGCGCCTCGGGCGGCGGGGACAACTCCACCGAGAAGGGGTTCAAGAACCGCCTCATCGGCCTCTCCATATTCTCGGGTGGCATCATTGGCGTGTTGTTCACCCGCCTGTGGGCCATGCAGCTGGTTTCGGCGGACGAATACACCAAGCAGGCCGAGCTCAACCGTACGCGCACGATCTCGACCGTGGCGACGCGCGGGCGCATCCTCGACCGAAATGGCGTGGAGCTGGTTACCAACCGTCCGAGCCTGGTGGTGGTGGCAAGCTCGGAGGTGGCCAACAACGACGTGGTCGTGCAGCACCTGGCCAACATCTTGGGCATGCCCCCGATTGCGGTGCGTCGCAAGATCCAAGACCAGACGGAAGGGGCGCAGAGCCTGCGAACCGTGGCGGTTGACGTCTCGCGACGCGTGGTCTCCTACATCGACGAGCACCAGTACCTCTTTGAGGGGATTCACATCGAAGAGCGCGCGCAGCGCCACTACCCGCTGGGCACCACCTGCGCGCATGTGCTTGGCTACACGGGAAGCCCCACCAGCGAGCAGCTGGAGGCTGCGGCGCAGGATGACTCCGACTCGAGCATTCGCTACGAGTCGGGCGACACCGTGGGGCAGGCGGGCATCGAGTACCAGTACGAGAGCGTGCTCCAGGGCGTCCGCGGCGAGCAGACGGTGTACGTCGATGCAGACGGCAACGTCTTGGACTACGCGACCTCCATCGAGGCGCGCAGCGGCTCGGACATCACCCTCACCATCGACAGCAACGTCCAGAGAGCCGCCGAGGAATCGTTGGCCAAAATCATCAAGAAGGTGCGCGAAAAGGGCAACGACACCTGCGACAGCGGGAGCGCCGTGTGCATCGATGTCACAAACGGCGAGGTGATTGCCCTGGCGAGTTACCCGACCTTCTCGCCAAACGACTTCGTGGGCGGCATCTCGAACGACGACTGGGAGATGCTCTCGTCGGAAGAGGCGGGTAACCCCCTCATGAACCGCGTGATTGCCGGACAGTACCCCTCGGCATCCACCATCAAGCCCCTCTCGACGTTTGCGGCCCTCAACTATGGCATTGCCTCGAGCGACTCGCATTATGTGTGCACGGGATTCTGGACGGGCTTCGGACAAGAGTATGGTCAGTACTGCTGGGCCCATGAGGGCCATGGTGAGGTGAACCTGCGCGAGGGCATCGTCTATTCCTGCGACACGGTCTTCTATGAAATCGGAAAGGGCTTCTTCCTGTCTGACAATAAGGAGGGCCTGCAGGAGACCTTCAGGCGGTGGGGCCTTGGCCAGAAGTCTGGCATCGATTTGCCTGCCGAGGCAGCTGGGCGAGTGCCTGATGCAGACTGGAAATGGAACTACTTTACCGAGGCAGATGACTATGCGCGCAGCTGGCAGGGCGGCGACACCACCAACCTTGTCATCGGACAGGGCGATCTGCTGGTGACTCCCTTGCAGATGGCGTGCGTCTATGCCGGCATTGCGACACGCGGGAACCTCATGCGCCCGCATCTGCTGAAGAGCGTTTCGACGGCTGCGGGATCTGGCAGCGTTATCGAGTATCAGAGCCAGCCGATGCTGTCGGTAGAGGAGCAAGACAGCTCCTTTGATCTCGTGCACGACGGTCTGCAGGGCGTCATCTATGAGGAATCGGCAGCGCAGGCCTCCCACTTCATCAACATGAAGGAGACCGTGGCGGGAAAGACCGGAACGGCAGAGCGTTCAGGCGAGGAGCCCACCGGTTGGTTTATTGCCTACGTGCCTGCAGATGACCCCAAATACGTCGTGGCGTCCTGCATCGAGCGCGGCGGCTATGGCAGCACCTGTGCCATGTATGTGGTTCGTGACATCATGGGCGCCCTCTATAACGAGCCCGACACGTCGGACGAGGTCGATACCTCGGGCGTGCGCTAGGAAGGTCATGCAGATGTTCTCACGTGAGACCGTACAGGAAGGGATAGGGGAGAAGGCCCATACGACGTTTTCTCGTGGCAGCGGCAGTGCCCGAGGGCCACGCATGTCGTCGACGGGGGTCGGCCAGGTGCTCTACTTGCAGCAGCTGCTTCCCACGCTCATGCTCATCGGCTTTGGTGCGCTCATCATCTGGTCGGCATCGCTCACCATTCCCGAGGCGTCGTTTCCCCGTCAGATGCTTGGCATCGTTCTTGGCCTCGTGGCAGCATATGCGGTTTGGACCTACGACTACCGGATCCTTGCGAACATGTCCACGGCACTGCTCATTGTCGACATCGTCTTGATGGTGCTTCCCAAGATTCCCGGGTTTGGCGTCTCGGCCAAGGGCATGACGGGCTGGATTCGCATACCCTTCATCGGCTTGCGCTTCCAGCCCTCCGAGCTGGCAAAACTCGTAACGATCCTGTTGATGTCGTCGCATGCGGCGCAATACAACGGCAGAATCGAGACGCTTAAGGACTACCTCAAGCTCTGTGGCATCCTGACGATTCCCTTCCTGCTCATCCTGCTGCAGCCCGACCTGGGCACGGGCCTGATCGTGCTGGTGAGCGGTGCGGCCATCATCATCTGCGCTGGCGCCCCGCGCAGCTGGGTGTTGGTGACGATAGGAATCGTCGTGTTGGGCGCGACGCTCGTGGTAGTCACCTCCATGACGCCCGGCTTGCCACATGTGCTGAAGCAGTACCAGCTCAACCGCCTGATCGTATTCGTTGACCCCTCGGTTGACCCCACGGGCGATGGCTACAACCTGCAGCAGGCGAAGATTGCCGTGGGATCTGGCGGGTTCTTTGGCAAGGGAATAGGCAATGCCACCCAGTCAGGTTCGGGATTCTTGCCCGAGGCACACACGGACTTCGTGTTTGCCCTGATGGCCGAGAAATTTGGCTTCTTGGGATCCACTGTGCTGCTGGGACTGTTTGGCTGGATGCTCTTTGCCACGATATCGCTTGCACAGAAGGTGGACTCTCCATTTGCCAAGCTCATACTGGTGGGCATCGTGACCATGTGGTCGTTTCAGCTGCTGCAGAACGTCGGCATGTGCATCGGGCTCATGCCCATCACCGGCATTCCGCTGCCCTTCATAAGCTTTGGTTCGTCGTCGATGATCTCACAGCTTATGAGCGTGGGCATGGTGCACTCGATCTGGCGGCACAGGCCTAAGGCTGCCTAGGTGAGACACAAGCGGTGCTTGGGGTGTACGTACTTTAGAATGATGTGAGTCGATCAGTTGAGGGGAGGCCCATGGCCAACCAGTCGCTCATAGCAAAGACCACAGACATGGTTCGCACCGGACAAGAGGTTGAGGAGCGTCGGTGCGACTACGTCTGCGTGCTGATACTTGTGGATACGACGGCGCCGCGGTCGCTTGTGCTGCCTGTGCGTGACGCGTTCGTGCCGCGCATGCCTACCTCCGAGGTGCGCGTGCGGGACGTGCGTTCGATAAACGACCCGCTGGCCCCCACGGTGCCTGACGTCTGTGTCGTCATCGCGGGCAGAAACGAATTCGACGTGGCGGCTAAGACGACCGAGTTGGCCGCGGCAGGTGTGCCTGTGGCCATGGTGGTAGAGTCCGCGCTCGATGCCCCCAAGCTTGCCTTGGGCGAGACGTCGGCCAGGCGGGTAAGCGTCCTTTCTGCCACCAACGACGAGGTCTTGGTTGAACGTCTGGCGGAGTGGCTGATTGACGCCTCGAGCAAGAGTATCGCCTTTGCCGCCAACTTCCCCTTCTGCCGCAAGGCGAAGGTACGCCAGCTTACCAACGAGCAGGCTCTCGAGCTGGCGACCGTTACGGCAAAGAAGGGCCCCGGTGCAGACCTGCCCTCGATGGCCGTGAGTCAGGCTCAGCTGGCCCTGGCAATTGCTGCGGTCAATGGGCAGCCGCTCGCGCTGGGACGCGTCCCCGAGGTGCTCTCGGCAATAGCGGCCGGTGTGGGTTCGAGGACCTTTGCCAATAAGGCTCTGGGAAAGATCCCACTGGTGGGTTGGCTCTTCCAGGCAGGATTTGGCTACCTGGGAACGCAGGCTACGGGCAAGACGCTCCAGCACCGCTTCGACAAGCGCGAGGAGCGCGCGGCTGGCATCAAGCACGAGAGCCGCGGCATGGAGACGGCGCGCAGGGTGGCGCGTACGATCCAGGAACGCTTTGCCCTTCTTCAGGGCGTGCGCGTGCGGTCGAGCTCTGGCGCCGAAGTCCGCCTGCTGCCTGACGCGACGGGCGAAGTGGCGCTCGTATACGAGCAGAAGGAGGCTGAATGAGGCTTCCGCGACAAGACCGGTTCGCGCAGATCGAACCGCTGCTGGGCAAGGTGCTGCATCCGGCACGCTACCTCGACCATGAGTGGGGTGCCCAGGAGGCACAGGACGGTCCCTTCCATGTCTGCATGATTTATGCCGACACCTACGAGGTGGGGCAGCCCAACCTGGGCATCGCCATCCTCTACAACGAGCTGAACGCGACCGAGGGGATATCCTGCGAGCGCGCCTACCTGCCATGGGTCGACATGAGTGCCCTCATGCGCGAGCGGCACATTCCGCTGCTCTCGCTCGAGACCTCATCTCCGGTGGCATCCTTCGACATCGTGGGCTTCACGCTTGCGCACGAGATGGTGGCCTCGAACATCGTCGAGACCTTGGACCTTGCCGGCATTGCCATACGTGCGGAGGAGCGCGACGAGGATGACGCCATCGTCATAGCGGGCGGCCCCTCGGCCTGGAATTGCGAGCCGCTGAGCCCCATGTTCGACGCGGTGCTGCTCGGTGATGGCGAGCAGGAGATTGTGGACGTGGCGCGCTGCGTGCGCGACGCGCGCAGCGAGGGGCTCACCCGCAAGCAGATTCTCGACCGTCTGTCGCATATCGATGGCGTCTACGTGCCGTCGCTCTACGAGGTCGTCGTGGACGAGACCTCGACCCGCTGGGGCTATGCGCAGCCCCTGCCCGGCACCGGCGCCCCGCGCGTCGTGTACAAGCGCTGCATCCCCGATCTGGGCGCAACCGAGCCCGTGGCCCAGCGCATGGTGCCGTACATGGGCATCGTGCAGGACCGCTTTGCCATCGAGGTGCTGAGGGGGTGCGCGCGTGGGTGCCGCTTCTGCCAGGCGGGCATGACCTACCGGCCCGTGCGCGAGCGTCCGGCCTCGCAGATCATCGAGGCGGTGAGCGAGGGCCTCTCCTTCACCGGCTATGACGAGTGCTCCCTGTCGTCCCTCTCGACGACTGACCACTCCCAGTGCGAGCAGATTCTCTCCGAGCTTCACGAGCGCACGCGCGACCTGGGCGTGCGCGTCTCCATACCGTCGCAGCGCCTTGACTCCTTTGGCGTCGACATGGCCTCGGCGGTGTCGGGGTCGCGCAAGAGCGGCCTGACCTTCGCGCCCGAGGCGGGCACCCAGCGCCTGCGCGACGTCATCAACAAGAACGTGACCGACGAGGACCTCGAGCGTGCGGCACGCAACGCCTTCGAGCATGGGTGGCGCCGCATGAAGCTCTACTTCATGATGGGCCTTCCCACCGAGACCGACGAGGACATCGTCGCCATCGGAGATGCCGCCAAGCGCGTCCTGCAGATTGGGCGCGAGGTGTGCGGGCGGCCGCGCAAGGGGAAGGGCGGCGTCAGCGTGTCCATCTCCGTGGCCGTCTTCGTGCCCAAGTGCCACACCCCCTTCCAGTGGGTGGGCCAGCTCTCGCGCGACGAGGTCCGCCGCCGCCAGCAGCTGTTGCTGCAGTCGGCCAACGACCGCGACATCAAGGTCTCCTATCACGACTCCGACGTCTCGGTCATAGAGGGCGCCCTCTCGAAGATGGGCCGCGCGGGCTTTGAGGTGGTTTATAGGGCCTGGCAGCTGGGATGCCGCTTCGATGCCTGGACCGACCAATTCCGCTACGACCTCTGGCTTGAGGCGGGCCGCGCTGCGGGTTATGACCTCGAGCAGGTTGCGGCAGAGAGCTTCCCAATCGAGGCGCACCTGCCGTGGGAGCACACCTCGCCAGGCGTGTCGAAGGGCTTCTTGCAGCGGGAGTGGCGCCGGGCCATAGACGGTGTCACTACGCCCGACTGCACCATGACCAGCTGCACGGGGTGCGGCGTCTGCCAGACCCTTGGCGTGAGTAACGTGATTGCAGGTGATCGCCATGGCCGGTAAGCCGCCTATTGGCAAGCCAGACCTCAATAGGCTGCGCGTACGCTTTGGCAAGGACGGGCGCCTGGCTTACCTCGGGCACCTTGAGGTCATCAACACCATCGAGCGCTCCGTGCGCAGGGCGCATCTGCCGTTTTCCGTGGGAAATGGCTTTGCCCGGCGCATGCGCGTGCAGTTCTCACAGGCGCTGCCCGTGGGTGCGGCCTCATGCTGCGAGTACTATGACCTGTATCTCACGGAGCGCACCGATCCGGATGAGGCGCTGGAGCGTCTGAAGCATGCCACACCGGCCGCATTGGCTCCAACGGAGGCTGCCTATGTGGGCGGGCGCCTGCCGGCGCTCGAGGCATGGCTCACGCGCTCGAGCTGGGAGGTCAGGCTCCTGGGAGACGGCGGTGGCTTCACGGCGGACAGACTCGACGAGGCCCTGAACTCGCTGCGTGCGGTGGGACAGATCGACTTCATGCGGGGTGACAAGCCGCGCAGCATAGGCCTGGACAACACACTAGTGGGATGGACGGCGTGCGACGGAGCCGCAGAAGGCTCGTGGCGCTCCATAGACCTCTCGCTCAAGACGCGCTCGTCAAACCTCGGGGCCCTGCGGCCGGCCGTCCTGCTTGAGGCGGCATTTGCCACCGAAGCGCTGGAGGGTGCCGCGCTGGATTCGCTGCGCGTGACGCGCACGGTGCAATGCCACGAGGACGAGGAGGGTAGCCTCATCGACCCCTTCGACGAGCGTCTGCTGGTAGCCGCGCCATGATTTTTGCTTGTCTTGTGGAGCGGTCTATTGGCACACCTATATCTTGTATGTGACGGTATCCTCACTAAGGCGGTTTTTTGCTTTTGAAGTGGTTGTAGGCCATTGACCTAAGCGAAAGACGCGAGTAAGATTAATGACTGTTGCACTAACATCAGCAATGAAGGGTTTGGACATGTACGCAATCGTTTCTACTGGTGGCAAGCAGTATAAGGTTGCCAA
>CACXFC010000044.1 GCA_902766835.1 uncultured Coriobacteriaceae bacterium
CATCGTGGGCGGCATGGAGCGCGTCTTCGAGCTGGGTCGCCAGTTCCGCAACGAGGGCATGGACCTCACGCACAACCCCGAGTTCACCAGCATGGAGGCCTACTGCGCCTACTCCGACCTTGAGGGCATGAAGCGCCTTACCGAGGGCCTGTTCACCGCCTGCCGCGAGGCTGTTGGCCTGCCCGAGCAGTTTGAGTATCAGGGTGCCACCGTCAACATGGCCGTGCCGTTCCGCTCCGCGCCCATGGCCGAGCTGGTGTCCGAGAAGGTCGGCGAGAAGATCGACATGGAGACGCCGGTCGAGCACGCACGCCAGATTCTCGACCGCCTTGGCCTTGAGTACGACCAGAGCTGGGGCATTGGCCGCCTGATCTTCACCATCTACGACGAGCTGTGCGAGGGCGACATTGTCGACCCGACCTTCGTGTGCGACTACCCCGTTGAGGTGAGCCCGCTTGCCAAGCGCAAGGACGACGACCCGCGCCTGACCGACCGCTTCGAGCTGGTGGTTGCCGGCCATGAGTACGCCAACGCATTCTCCGAGCTCAACGACCCGGTTGACCAGGAGGGTCGTTTCCAGGCGCAGGTTGAGGCCAAGGCCGCTGGCGACGACGAGGCCATGGAGTACGACTACGACTACGTGCGCGCCCTTGAGTACGGCATGCCTCCCGCAGGCGGCGTGGGCTGGGGCATCGACCGCATGATCATGCTCTTCACCGACTCCGCCTCCATTCGCGACGTACTGCTGTTCCCGCACATGCGTCCCGAGAAGCGCGCGGCTGCCCCTACGCCCGCGGACGGCAAGCTGTCGAGCGGCCTTTCCCGCGAGCAGGCGCACGAGCTGCTCGTCAAGTACAACGACGACTGGTTCCACCAGCGCCACGGCGAGACGATGGAAGGCCTCATGCGCCACATCGCCGAGCGCGAGGATCCCGAGAACGTGGAGTTCTGGGGTCAGGTGGGCCTGCTGCACGACCTTGACTGGGAGAAGTGGCAGGACGACAAGCTGCACACGGTGAAGACTGCCGAGCTGCTGGAGGAGGCTGGTGCAGACCCCGCGCTGGCGCACAGCATCCAGACGCACAACTCCGACAACAACGAGGAGCTGCCCAAGCCCGAGCACATCATGGAGAAGTGGCTCTTTGCTACCGACGAGCTGACCGGCCTCATTCAGGCCGTGGCCAAGATGCGCCCGTCGGGAAGCGTTGCCGACATGGAGCTCAAGAGCCTCAAGAAGAAGTTCAAGAACAAGAAGTTTGCTGCCGGCTGCGACCGCGAGGTCATCACCAAGGGCGCCGAGCTTCTGGGCATCGAGCTTGACGAGCTGCTTTCCAAGACGCTCGAAGACATGAAGGCCATCGCTCCGGTGGGCGACATCTACGCGGTGTCCGAGCAGGGCCAGGCCGAGGAGCAGCCCGAGATTCCGCAGGAGGGCATCTACATCGAGCCGCTCTTTGCCGACGAGGTCGACTTCGGCACGTTCAGCAAGTCGGACTTCCGCGTGGTGAAGGTCAAGGAGTGCACGGCAGTGCCCAAGAGCAAGAAGCTGCTGCACTTCGTGCTTGACGATGGCACGGGCACCGACCGCGTCATCCTCAGCGGCATCAAGGACTACTACCAGCCCGAAGAGCTGGTGGGCAAGAGCCTGGTGGCCATCGTCAACCTGCCTCCGCGCAAGATGATGGGCATCGATAGCTGCGGCATGCTGCTCTCGGCCATCCACACCGAGGATGGCAAGGAAGGCCTCAACCTGCTGATGGTTGACGACAACATTCCAGCTGGAGCCAAGCTGTACTAGCAACACGGGCGCGAGAATCTGCATTTGCGTGCATATCCTAGCGCCATTGTGGGTACAACAAATTCAGTTAACCTGACTGCCGCCGGTGGAGGGTGCTCCGCTGGCGGCGTCGCTATCTGTGAGGGGGTGTTTTACCCGCATGTTTGAGAAGTTCACCGACAAGGCACGCAAGGTTATGAGCCTTGCACAGGAAGAGGCGCGCAGCCTCGGCAAGATGTACGTTGGCACCGAGCATCTGCTGCTTGCCCTCATCAAGGAGGGCGAGGGCATTGCGGCTCAGGCGCTGGCAAAGCTCGACGTTACCTATGAGGAGACCATCGCCACCGTGCGCGAGATTTCTTCCGAGGTCAACGAGCCGGTCCCAGGCGGCCATATTCCGTTCACGCCTCGCGCCAAGCGCGTGCTCGAGGATGCCTATCGCGAGACCATGACGCACGGCCAGACCTACATTGCCACCGAGCATCTGCTGCTGGGCATTGTGGCCGAGGGCGACGGTCGCGCCATGACGGCTCTCTCGCGCATGGGTGTTTCGGGCGACGCCATTCGCAACGCCGTAAGCGAGCTGATCGAAAGCAACGGCGGCTCCACCAAGCGCGAGCGTCCCATGGCAGCCGAGGGCGTCTTCGACCCGCGCGCGATGGGCGCCGTCCCGGGTGGTGGCGTCAACAACGACGACTCCATGCTCGAAAGCTACGGCAAGAACCTCACCAAGCTTGCCACCGACGGCAAGCTCGACCCTGTCATCGGCCGCGACCGCGAGGTCGAGCGCGTCATGCAGGTGCTTGCGCGCCGCCAGAAGAACAACCCGCTCATCCTGGGCGACCCGGGCGTGGGCAAGACCGCCGTGGTCGAGGGCCTGGCGCAGCTGATTGCCGGGGGCAATGTGCCCGACATCCTGCGTGGCAAGCAGATCTGGACGCTCGACGTGGCGGCCCTGGTGGCTGGCTCCAAGTATCGCGGCGAGTTCGAGGAGCGCCTGAAGAAGGTCATCAACGAGGTCGAGGCCGCACAGGACGCCATCCTGTTCATCGATGAGATCCACACCATCATCGGTGCCGGTTCGGCCGAGGGCTCCATCGACGCCGCCTCGATTCTGAAGCCGCCCCTGTCGCGTGGCGAGATTCAGGTCATTGGCGCCACTACCAGCGAGGAGTACCGCAAGCACATCGAGAAGGACTCGGCCCTCGAGCGCCGTTTCCAGCCGGTGTACATCGACGAGCCCAGCGTGGCCGACACCATCGAGATCCTTCATGGCCTGCAGGACCGCTACGAGAGCCACCATCATGTGCACTACACCGAAGATGCCCTGATGGCGGCAGTGACGCTGTCCAACCGCTATGTGCAGGACCGCTTCCTGCCCGACAAGGCCATCGACATCATCGACGAGGCCGGTGCCCGCACGCGCGTCCACAAGATGGCGCTGCCGCCCGAGCTCGCACAGGTTGACGAGGAGCTTGCACGCGTGCGCGAAGACAAGTCCCGTGCCGCCGAGGTGCAGGAGTTCGAAGAGGCCGCGCGCCTGCGCGACAAGGAGAAGGAGCTGACGGCCCAGCGCACCAAGCTCGAGCAGGAGTGGCGCGAGCGCATGGACGCCAACGTGATTACCGTGGACGAGCAGGACATCGCCGACGTGGTGAGCGATATCACCGGCGTGCCCGTTTCCAACCTCACCGAGGCCGAGGCCTCCAAGCTGCTGCGCTGCGAAGATGCGCTGCACCAGCGCGTGGTTGGCCAGGACGAGGCCGTCAGCGCGGTCAGTCGTGCCATCCGCCGCAGCCGCTCGCCGCTGAAGGACCCGCGTCGTCCCGGTGGCTCGTTCATCTTCCTAGGCCCGTCGGGCGTGGGCAAGACCGAGCTTGCCAAGAGTCTTGCGGAGTTCCTGTTTGGCAGCGAAGACGCGCTCATCAGCTTCGACATGTCGGAGTTCATGGAGAAGCACGCCGTCTCCAAGCTCGTGGGTGCCCCTCCCGGATACGTGGGTTACGACGAGGGCGGCGAGCTGACCAAGGCAGTACGGCGCAGGCCGTACTCGGTGGTGCTCTTCGACGAGATAGAGAAGGCCCACCCCGACGTCTTCAACATCCTGCTGCAGATTCTCGACGAGGGGCGCCTGACCGACGGCCAGGGTCGCACGGTCGACTTCGCCAACACCGTGGTCATCATGACCTCCAACGTTGGCGCACGCGAGATCGCCCAGACCTCGCCCATGGGCTTCACCTCGGCAGGTAACAACGGCCTGTCTGACAAGGAGATCAAGAGCCGCGTCGAGAGCGAGCTCAAGCACCTGTTCAGGCCTGAGTTCCTCAACCGCGTCGACGAGATCGTGGTCTTCAAGTCGCTGACCGACGAGCAGCTGCGTCAGGTGGTCGACCTCATGATTGCCGACCTGCGCAACCGCCTCATTGGCCAGGGCATGTCCATCGAGCTCACCGATGCCGCGCGCGACCTGGTTGCCAAGGAGGGAACCGACCCGATCTATGGCGCCCGTCCGCTGCGTCGTGCCATCCAGACCCTCATCGAGGACCCGCTTGCCGAAGAGCTGCTGGCAGGCGGCTGGCGTGCCGGCGACGTGATTCTGGTCGACGCCGAAGACGGTCACCTCACCTTCACGCGCGGCGAGGGGGCCATACCCGAGCCCTCCGAGCGCATCCATATGGAGCTGCCCAAGGCACGCACCCACTGGACTCCCAGTGGCCGGCCGGCTGGCTCAAACGACCTTGCATCTGCGGGCGAATAGCTGACACGCGGGGCGGGAGGGTCTGTTGGCCTATCCCGCCCCGCTGCGTTTGCACCGCTCGCCTATACTGAATAGACGTGACCAATCGGCCGGCTCGCGGGGGCGAGCCGGTTTGCACCCATAAGGAGGAGCCTATGGACACCACCATCCGCGAATCCAAGCTGTCGGAGCGCCTGACCAACGCCATCAAGCAGACGGCGCCCGGCACGGCCCTGCGCCATGCGCTCGACATGATCATTGCCGGCCACCTTGGTGCGCTTATCTGCATCGGCGACACCGAAAACGTACTGGCGGCTGGCGACGATGGCTTCAAGCTGGACATCTCGTTCACCGCAAACCGCCTGTTCGAGCTGTCGAAGATGGACGGCGCCATCGTGATAGACAAGGACCTCACGCAGATCCTTCGCGCCAACTATCACCTTAACCCCGATCCTTCGCTGCCCACCTCTGAAACGGGCATGCGCCATCGCACGGCGGCTCGCATGAGCCTGCTTACGCGCGCAACGGTCATCTCGGTGTCGGAGCGCCGGCAGGTCATCACGCTCTACGTTGACGGCCGCGGGCACGAGATCCGCACGGTCGGCGAGCTCATGACCTCGGTCAACCAGCTGCTCGTCTCGATGCAGAACACGCGCCAACAGCTTGACCGCAGCCTGCTGCGCCTCACCACGCTTGAGCTCGACAACTACGTCACGTTCGAAGACGTGGCCGACTCTCTGTACCTCTTTGAGGTGCTTATGACCGAGGCGGAGGGGCTCGACCGCGTTATTCTGCAGCTTGGCCACGAGGGTCGGACCATCCAGATGCAGCGCGACGAGTTCATCGGCGACATGGACGACAAGTACACGCTCATGATTCGCGACTACGCGGCCGATTCGTCCGAGGCCAATGCCGAGGCCATTCGCCGGGCACTGCATGACACCAACAACACCAAGCTCCGCTCGCCGAAGCGCATCGCCGAGCTGCTGGGCTACGAGGGTAAGACCGAGGACTCCACCATCACGCCGCTTGGCCTGCGCACGCTTTCGAACGTGAGCGTGGTGCGCCGCGGCATGGCCGACAAGATCGTGGGCGAGTACGGTTCGCTGTCAGAGCTGATGGACGACATCGAGCAGAACCCCGATCGCCTGGACGACTTGGGTGTCGACAATCCTGCCATTCTGGCCGACAGTCTCTACCGGATGTGGGGCAAGCGCGCATGAGCCACCTCTCTGCCTGCACCTGCGCCCAGGAAGAGCTCCTGGGCTCTGCCCAGGAGGGCCCCGACACCTGCGCCATCATCGTTGCGGGCGGGTCGGGCGAGCGCTTTGGCGACCCGCGCGGCAAGCAGTTCGTGCCGCTGTGCGGGCTGCCCATCATGGCTTGGTCCATCCTTGCCTTCGACCGCGCGCCCTCGGTGGGCCATCTGGTGGTAGTGTGCCCGAGGGGCCGCCTGAACGAGGTGCGCACCGACGTGCTGGCCGGCCTGTCGCTGCGCTGCGAGGTAACGCTGGCGCTTGCGGGCGCCACGCGTCAGGACTCGGTGTTCTCGGGCCTGGTTGCGATGCCACCCACCTACGAGCTGGTGGCCATTCACGACGGCGCACGTCCCTTGGTGGAGACCGATGCCATCGAGCGCTGCATTGCGTCGGTTCGCGCCGACAAGGCCCTCGATGGCGCAATCCTCGCCTCGCGCGAGACCGACACGCTCAAGCTCGTCGATGCCTCGGGGAAGATTCTGGCCACGCCCAACCGCTCCAATTACTGGTGCGCCCAGACGCCGCAGGTATTTCGCGCGAAGAAGGTCATGGCGGCGCACAAGGCGGCCGTGTGGGACGACTTTGAGGGAACCGACGACGCTTCGCTCGTCGAGCATCGCGGTGGCCGCGTGCGCGTGGTTGAGTCGTCGCGCGACAACATCAAGATCACCATGCCCGAAGACCTGCTCATTGCCGAGGCGACGCTCACGCGCAGGCTCGAGCGGGGAGAATAGGAGGCCCACGTGCTGCACATTGGGCACGGCTACGACGTGCATGCCTTTGCCGAAGGGCGACGCCTGATTCTTGGCGGCGTAAACATACCCTACGAGCGCGGGCTCGACGGCCATTCCGATGCGGACGTGCTTGCGCATGCGCTTATGGATGCGTTGCTGGGCGCCATGCGCGCCGACGACATAGGGCAGCTGTTCCCCGACAACGACCCAGCCTACGAGGGGGCCGACTCGCTCGTCCTGCTCTCTCGCGTGGCCGACCTGGCACGTGAGCAGGGATATCGCATCTGCGACTGCGACTGCACCGTGGCCGCTCAGGCACCCAAGCTTGCGCCGCACCGCCAGCAGATGCGCGAGAACCTGGCCCATGCCATGGGCATCGACCTCTCCTGCGTGGGTGTGAAGGCAACAACCACCGAGCACCTGGGGTTCGTGGGGCGCAAGGAGGGCATTGCCGCCTGGGCAGTGGCCCTGCTCGACGACGGCAGACACTGAACCCATGCACTTTTCACGCTCTTGTGATGCGCGCGCCGCACACAAGGGCGTCACGCTAGAATCAGTATCCGACATTTGCAGAAGCCGCAAGGCATAGGAGGAGAGCCACCCATGCTCGTCTACAACAGCCAGAACCATCGCAAACAGGAGCTCGAGACCATCGAGCCGGGCAAGATTCGCATGTATGTGTGTGGCCCTACGGTCTATGACCAGATTCACATTGGCAATGCTCGCACGTTTTTGAGCTTCGACGTCATTCGCCGCTACCTCATGTACAAGGGCTACAACGTGACTTTCGCCCAGAACCTCACCGACGTGGACGACAAGATCATCAACCGCGCCAACGAGGAAGGCCGCAGCGCCGCCGAGGTGGCCGAGGAGTACTCCAATGCCTTCATCGAGCAGATGCATCGCTTTGGCATCCTCGACCCCGACATCCGCCCGCGTGCCACCCGCGAGATCGAGGCCATGCAGGAGATGATCCAGCGCCTCATCGAGAAGGAGCACGCCTACGTTGCCGACAACGGCGACGTGTACTTCTCGGTGCGCAGCGACCACCAGTACGGCATTCTTTCCGGCCGCGAGCTTGATCAGCTGCGGGCGGGCGAGCGCGTTGAGGTCAACGATGACAAGCGCGATCCGTTCGACTTTGCCCTGTGGAAGGCTGCAAAGCCCGGCGAGCCCAGCTGGCCGAGCCCCTGGGGAGACGGCCGCCCCGGTTGGCACACCGAGTGCTGCGCCATGATCCATCGCTATCTGGGGACCCCCATCGACATTCACGGTGGCGGACAGGACCTCGTCTTCCCACACCACGAGAACGAGACTGCTCAGGCCATGTGCGCATGGGACCACGCGCTGGCCAACTATTGGATGCACACCGGCATGCTGCGCGTCAACGGCGACAAGATGTCGAAGAGCCTGGGCAACTTCTTCACGCTGAAGGAGATTCTTGACAAGTATCCGGCCGATGCGGTTCGCCTACTCATGCTGCAGACGCACTATCGCTCGGCACTCGACTTCCAGACCGACCAGCTTGATGGCGCCGTGGGCACGCTCGAGCGTCTGCGCACCTGCGTGAAGAACCTCCGCTGGGCAGCGAAGAACGCGCCGGAGGACGGCAACCTGACCGACGCCGACCGTGCGCTGGCCAAGGCGTCGAGCGAGGCGCAGGCAGAGTTCTGCCGCCAGATGGACGACGACTTCAATACCGCCGGTGGCCTCGCTGCCATCTTCGAGCTGGTAACCGCTGCAAACAAGTATCTTGCCGAGGCGGGCGAGACCATCGCCACGTCGGTCACCCTGCGTGCCGCCGACACCATCAGCGAGCTTGCCGGCGTCTTGGGCATCACCCTGGATGCAGTTGAGAGCGAGCTGCCCGCCGAGCTCGTCGATCTTGCGCGCGAGCGTGCGGGTTATGCGGGGGCAGATCCCGAGGAGGCTGCCGAGGTTCTGCTTGCCGCCCGTCAGGAGGCCCGCAAGGCAAAGGACTGGGGCACGGCAGACGCAATCCGCGACGGCATCACCGCGCTCGGTCTTGTGGTCGAGGACACTGCCGCTGGAGCACGCCTGTCCCGCGCCTAATGTGACTCGGGGACGGTCCTGGCTACGGGGCAATTAGGGGACACGCCCTTTTTTGCCCCGCGGGGCAAAAAAGGGCGTGTCCCCTAATTGCCCCTGTCAGGGCGAGGCGGTAGCCAACAAGCTAGGAGAGATGGTGGCAAAGAACCAATCACAGCGGCCTGGCCGCGACGTGCGTGGCGGCAAGGGAAAGAATCAGGCGCCCTACGCGTCTAAGGGCGCTCGCCCCGGTACGCGCGGACGCGGTGCGGGAAAGGGCTTCCCAAAGTCCGGGCAACGCGGCGACGACCAGCGCAAGCAACCCCGTCGCAGCGGCGGGCAGGGCGGCTCTTGGATTGAGGGGCGCCGAGCGGTTGTTGAGGCTCTTGATGCCGGCATGCCGCTGCGCAAGGCCCTCATAGCAGATAGCGACGGTTCGCTTGCCGACATCGTGCGGCAGCTCGATGAAGCCGGGGTCCCCACCGAGCGCGTGCCGCGCTCACGTCTGGATTCCATCTCGTCGCACGGCGCCCACCAGGGAGTTGTGGTGCAGGCCGCCCCGTTCAAGTACGCAGAGCTTAGCGACATCATCGAGCGAGCAGGGGAGGGGGACGCCCTCGTCGTTCTGCTCGACCACGTCACTGACCAGGGAAACCTTGGCGCCATCGTCAGGTCTGCCGAGGTCGTCGGCGCAGCTGGCGTCATCATTGCTAAGGCGCGTGCCGCCGGCGTTGGAGTTGGCACGTTCAAAACCTCTGCTGGCGCTGTCATGCACGTGCCCATTGCCCAGGTCTCGAACCTCGCAACCGCCATCGAAACGCTGAAGGAGCACGGCTTTTGGGTGGGTGGCTCCACCGAGCATGCCCATGACGACGTGTGGAGCGCGCCCATGGGTGGACGGCTCTGCCTGGTCATGGGCTCAGAGGGCTCGGGCATCTCGCGTCTGGTGCGCGAGCACTGCGACTTCGAGTGCAAGCTGCCGCAGCGCGGGCGCGTCGAGAGCCTCAATGTGGCACAGGCTGCGACGGTGATGTGCTACGAGTGGCTGAGGCGCGTGAGCGCAGGCGGTTCTGCTGAGGCTGCTCCCGCACCCTATGAAGCGGCAGCTCCCGCAGAAGAGATCTCCTACATGGAAGATGCGGCTGCGTCGCGCTCCATTGATTGGGACCTGTAGCCGTGGCGCGCGCGAAGCATCCCCTGCTTGTGGTGGACGGCTACAACGTAATTTATGGCACAACGCGCTACCAGCAGCTCATTGACGAACACGCAGGCGCGGGCGCTCTGGCCGATGTGGCCCATCTCTCCCGTGACCCCTACGGGCACGACCCGTTCGAGCGGGCGCGCGAGGCGCTCATCACCGACGTGGCCGCCTATGCGCAGGGTTCCTACGACCCGGTTATTGTGTTCGATGCGGCGGGCAACCTCTCTGAGGAACGCCCCGATTTCTCGCGAGCTGGCGTGCGAGTGGTTTTCTCCAACACGGGCGAGTCTGCCGACTCGGTGATCGAGCGGCTGGCAACGCGCGCACGCAGGCAGACGCGTGACGTGCTGCTGGTTACCTCGGACAACACGATTCGCTTCACGGTGGGCGGCGTGCCCATCACCACGGTGTCGAGCCAGCTTTTGGCTCGTGACATTGAAGTGGTGAGTGCCGACATCGAGACATCGCGACAAGAGCGCTCGTATGGGCATATGACGCTCGAAGATCGCCTGAGTCCCGAAGCGCGAGAGAAGCTCTGGAAAATGCTGGGTCGCTAGGTTGGGAACACAATCCGGTGAGCCCGGCACGCCTACGAACGTGCTACTATGTATACCCACGCCAGCGTGGCTCAATGGTAGAGCACCGGCCTTGTAATCCGGTGGTTATGGGTTCGATTCCCATCGCTGGCTCCATAACAAAACAG
>CACXFC010000045.1 GCA_902766835.1 uncultured Coriobacteriaceae bacterium
CAGCTCGCAGGCATGCGCGGCCTGATGGCCGACATGTCCGGCGACACCATCGACCTGCCCATTAAGGCAAACTTCCGCGAGGGCCTGCAGCCGCTCGAGTACTTCATCTCCACCTACGGCGCTCGTAAGGGCCTGGTCGACACCGCAAGCCACACCTCCGACTCTGGTTACCTGACCCGTCGACTCGTCGACGTCGCGCAGGACGTCATTGTCCGCGAGGAGGACTGCGGCACTGACGAGGGCGTTACCTACCCGCTCATCAAGCCGGGCGAGCACTCGGTTGACACCGACCTCATCGGCCGTTGCGCACTGAATGACATCGTTGCTCCCACGGGCGAGGTCATCATCCCCGCTGGTGGCTACATCGAGTCGCGTGACGACCTCGAGGCCCTGGTTGCCGCCGGCATCGACAGGGTCGAGCTGCGTGCGCTGCTCACCTGCAAGTCTGCCTATGGCGTCTGCCAGAAGTGCTACGGTTGGGACCTTTCCACCCGTCGTCCGGTCAACATCGGCACGGCAGTGGGCATCATCGCAGCCCAGTCCATCGGCGAGCCTGGTACTCAGCTGACGATGCGTACCATTCACTCCGGCGGCGTTGCAGGCGCAGACGACATCACGCAGGGTCTGCCGACCGTTGCCCGTATGTTCGACGTCGTTGGCAACGTGAACGAGAAGATCCTCGGTCGCGAGGCCGACCTTGCGCCCTACACCGGCAAGCTCACCATCACCAACGAGCAGACCGGCTACCTGCTGCGCATCCTCGATCCCGACGACGAGACCCGCATCCTTGCCGAGTGGACGGTTCCGGCTTCTGCCGTGTTCATGCCCGGCGTGGACGAGCTCTTCAAGGCGGGCAAGGAGATTCACGTCAACGCAGGCGATCAGATTACCCGTGGCTTCGTGAACTTCCGCAAGCTGCGCAGCCTCACCGACATCGAGTCGACGATGCACACCTTCGTCGAGTCCGTCAAGGACGTCTACACCTCGCAGGGCGTCGACCTGAACGACAAGCACATCGAGGTCATTGCCCGTCAGATGCTGCGTCGCGTCCAGGTTACCAACCCCGGTGACTCCACCTACCTGCTGGGCCAGTACGTCGACCGCTACGTCTTTGCCGACACGGTGCGCAACATCACCCTTGCCGGTGGCACGCCTCCCGAGGCAGAGCCGGTCATCCTGGGCACGCTCAAGGTGGCAAGCTCCATCGACTCCTGGCTCTCCAGCGCTTCGTTCATCCGTACCGCTGGCGTCCTTACCGAGTCGGCCATCGAGGGCGAAGTCGACCACCTGCTCGACCTCAAGTCGAACGTCATCGTGGGTAAGAAGATTCCTGCTGGTACCGGCCTCAAGCCCTACGCCGACGTCAAGCTTACCTACCATGGCGAGCCCATCGACGGACCTACCTCGCCGCAGGCCAAGAACCTGCCTGAGTGGGCACCCGACGAGCTCAAGGGCATCGAGGAGCAGCTTCCCAAGCAGCTCGACTGGATTGGCGACGACTACGCCTTTGGCGGCGTCTACTCCAAGAACGGTCGCACCCTCTCCAGCGAGGATGCCAAGCTGTACCTCTTCGACGATCTTGGCGTGTCGCAGCGCTGGACCAACAAGTTCGGCGAGGTTGGCATCGAGACCGTGGGTGACCTTGTGGGCAAGACGGAAGACGACCTGCTGCGCATCGACGGCATCGGCGCCAAGGCAATCGAGGAGCTGCGCGACGGCCTCGAGGCCCGCAACCTCCTGTTCATCCTCGAGCCCGATGAGGACGAGGCTGACAGCGAAGACCTCTCGCAGCTGCTGAACATGGTCTTCTCGCCTGATGCAGACTCCGACATCATGCTGGGAACCGCCGCTCCGCTGAAGCACTCCTTCGATGACGAGCTCATTGGTGGCAGCAGCGACGACGTCTCTAACGACCCGCAGATCATCAACGAGGATCTGGGCTCCCTGCACGACCTGCTCTCGCAGGTGAGTGGCATGGACGAGGACTAAGTTCGTTAGCGCTCGGCACATAGGCAACGAAGACGCCCCTTGGAACCCTCCAAGGGGCGTTTCTTTTGCTCCTAGAGGTGCATATGGGGGCAATTAAGGGACACGCCCTTTTTTGCCCCGCGGGGCAAAAAAGGGCGTGTCCCTTAATTGCCCCCCCCCCGGAGCGTGGCGCGCAAAACTGCCCGGCAAATTACCGCTCCCGCATGGAGTCCGAACTGGCGCCTGCTCCATGGAGCGGTAATTTGCCGGGCAGTCTTGCGCGCCCAGTTGCGGCTGTTGCTGCGTGTGAAGTGGTAAGAGCAGTTATCTCCCTGAGATTTTGGCGCTATGTCGAATCTTGCGTACAATGAGAGCATTGTTGCCGTTCTTTGGAGATGCTCTCATGATCATCGATAACAAGATTTGGGTGGCCCAAGGCGACGAACCTTGCTACCTCCTGCTCAACCAAGCGAATCGCCATGGCCTCATTGCGGGCGCGTCTGGTACCGGCAAGACGGTGACCCTCAAGGTTTTGGCAGAGAACTTCTCCGCAGCGGGCGTGCCGGTGTTCATGGCCGACGTCAAGGGCGACGTGACCGGCATGGCGCAGGCAGGCGAGATGAGCAACGGACTGCGTAAGCGCCTGGGGTTCTTCAATCTTACCGAGGAGGAGGTGCACTTTGGCGGATCACCCTGCCGCATCTGGGACATGCTGGGCGACGCGGGCTGCCCGGTGCGCATCACCATCTCTGATATGGGCCCGGTGCTCTTGAGCCGCCTGCTTGGCCTGACCGATGTGCAGCAGGGCGTGCTCAACGTGGTCTTCCGTGTGGCCGACGACCAGCAGATGCTGCTGATCGACCTCAAGGACCTGCGCGCCATGCTCACCTATGTCGCAGAGCATTCGAAGGATATCGAGACCACCTATGGCCGCGTGAGCAGCCAGTCGGTGGGTGCCATTCAGCGCGCGTTGCTGGCGGTGGAGGACCAGGGTGGCGACGTGTTCTTTGGCGAGCCTGACCTGGATCTTGCCGACTGGTTTGCCTGCGCACCCGACGGACGTGGCTACGTCAACATCCTCAATGCGGCAAAACTCATCAACACCCCGCAGATCTATGCGATGTTCCTGCTGTGGATGCTCTCCACGCTGTTTGAGACCCTTCCTGAGGTGGGTGACCCCGACAAGCCGCGTTTCGTGTTCTTCTTCGATGAGGCACACCTGTTGTTCGATGGTATGCCCAGGACGCTCAACGAGAAGATCGTGCAGGTAGTCAAGCTCATTCGCTCGAAGGGCGTGGGCGTCTACTTCATTACACAGTCTCCCTCGGACATCCCCAACGAGGTCTTGGCGCAGCTTTCCAACCGCATTCAGCATGGCCTGCGCGCCTACACGCCAGCAGAGCAGAAGGCCGTCAAGGCAGCCGCTGCGAGCTTCCGCGATAACCCGGGCTTCGACGAGGTCGAGGCGCTGCAGGACCTGGGGACCGGAGAGGCACTGGTAAGCCTGCTCGACGAGGACGGACGCCCCAGTGTGGTTCAGCGGGCCAAGGTCCTGTTCCCCGCTTGCAGGATGGCTGCAGCCGACCAGGACGTCATCGATCAGGTGCTGAAAGAGCAGGCGTCGCTGGACATGAAGTACGGGGACGCCGTCGACCGTGAGTCCGCATACGAGAAGATCGTCGATGCTCGCGAGAAGGAAGCGGCGGAGGCCCAACTTGCAGCCGAGCGCGCAGCACTTGAGAAGGAACGCGCGGCGCTTGAGCGCGAGCAGGCCAAGGCGGCAGAGCTTGCGGCCCGCAAGGCTGAGCAGGAGCGCGTCCGTAAGGAGCGTGAGCAAAAGAGGGAGGAAGAGCGCCAGCGCCAAGCACGCGACCGTGCAGTCAGCGAGGTGGCGGGAACGCTGCTCTCTCCGGTCTTTGGCAAGCGCACCGGTACGCAGATTGCGCGCGGCATCCTGAGCACCTGGTTTAAGAACTAGCCTTCCACTTAACGTGCGCTGGGGGCATACCTCTTTCCGCACATGCGCGTGCCCCGGGGTCGGTTCTTGCGGCACATCCGCGTGCGCTTTTGCAAAAG
>CACXFC010000046.1 GCA_902766835.1 uncultured Coriobacteriaceae bacterium
ATCGGCAGGCCAACGGTGGTGACGCGCTGCTCCAGCGTGTCGGTGGTCTTGCTCATCGTCGTGGCGGGCGACGCCTCGGTCTGGCCATAGGTGATGCAGATGTCGCGCATGTGCATCTTCTCGACGACCTCGCGCATCTTCTCGATGGGGCACGGGCTGCCCGCCATGATGCCGGTGCGCATATGGCTGAAGTCGGTCTCCTCGAACAGCGGGTGGGTGTTCATCATGGCGATGAACATGGTGGGCACGCCGTGGAAGCAGGTGATCTTCTCGCGCGTGATGCAGCGCAGGCCCTTGGTGGGGCTGAAGATGGGGATGGGGCTCATGGTGACACCGTGCGTCATCGACGCCGTCATGGCCAGCACCATGCCGAAGCAGTGGAACATGGGCACCTGGATCATCATGCGCTCGCAGGTGGACAGGTCCATGCAGTCGCCGATGGCCTTGCCGTTGTTGACCACGTTGTAGTGCGTGAGCATGACGCCCTTGGGGAAGCCCGTGGTGCCCGAGGTGTACTGCATGTTGCACACGTCGTGCTTGTCGATGGCGGCGCAGCGGCGGTCGACTTCGGACTGGTCGACCTCGTCGCCCAGCGTAAGGGCCTCGCCCCAGCTGTAGCAACCCTGGTGCGGACCGTCGATGGTGACGATGTTCTTGAGGAAGGGCAGCTTCTTGCAGCTCCACTCGCCGGGCTTGACGCCGGCAATCTGGGGAATGAGCTCGTCGATGATGTCGAGGTAGCTCGTGCCCTTGTACTCGTCGATCATCACCAGCGTGTGGGTGTCGGACTGCTTCAGCAGGTACTCCAGCTCGTGAATCTTGTAGCCGGTGTTGACCGTCACCAGGATGGCGCCAATCTTGACGGCAGCCCAGAACGTGAGGTACCACTGCGGCACGTTAGAAGCCCAGATGGCCACCTTGTCGCCGGGCTTTACGCCCATGGCGATGAGCGAGCGGGCGAACTCGTCCACGTCGTCGCGGAACTGCGGATAGGTACGCACATAGTACTCGCCCGCGGCATCTGGCTCGGGGTTGTAATAGCTGTCGGGCTCGGTGTAGCGGAAGGCGTACTGGTTGGGATACAGCTCGCAAATGCGGTCGAGCACCTGCGGGAAGGTCTCGTCGATGAGGTGCTCCTTGGGCCAGGGGTAGGTGCCGTCGTTGGTGAGCGAGTGCTGCAGCTCGAACACCTCGGCCGGAGCCTCCTGAGCGCGCGCCTGCTCGGGGGCGGCAGCTGCGGCCTCGGGCTCGGCGCCACGGTTGAGATAGTCGCGCATGAAGCCCAGGAACTGCGGGAACACGATGCCCGCCTCGCCCACGGCAATGTCGCGCGCCCAACGGGTGACCCACTCGAAGGTCATGTAGCCCTCGTAGCCCGAGGCCACCAGCGCGTCGAACATGTCATACAGGGGCAGGTCGCCCTCGCCCATCATGCGGTACTCGAAGCGGTCTCCCACCTGCACCGAGTCCTTCACCTGGCAATAGCGCAGGTGACGGCCCAGGTTGGCCACACTGGTGGTGGGAGCCTCGCCCCTCAGGCGATAGGGATGATGCAGGTCCCACAGGGCACCCACGCTCTCCATGCCCACCTTGTCGAGCACCGACGCCAGACGGGCGGTGTCAGCATACTCCGAGGTGGTCTCAACCAGCAGGGTCACGTCGTAGATGCTGGCGATGTCGCCCAGCTGCTGCAGGAGGTCCACGACATAGTCGTCGTTCACGTCACCCACAGGATGAATGTCGCGCGAGAGCAGCAGGCGCACATAGGGGGTGCCCATGTCGCTTGCAAGCTCGATGTAGCGCGTGACCTCGTTGATGTTGTCCTCGCGACGGCTCTCGTCGGCCAGCTCGCAGTTGGACGAGAAGCAGGGAATCTCGAGGCCCAGGCGCTCGAGCTGCTGGCGGGTGCGTTCGCGACGGTTGGGCTGGAAGGGAGCCGTGTTAGGTGCGAAGGCGCGGCCTTGGATGCCGCGGATCTCGATGCCATCGAAGCCAAGGTCCTTGGCCATGGGGTAAATGTCAGTCCACGAGTATGAGGGGCAGCCGAGCGTAGAGAATGCGAGCTTCATAAGTGAGTGTTCTCCAATTCTGCTTCTTTAGCACAGGCCATACGGGCCGGCGGATTCACGGGGAGGGGGCGCAAGGGTGCGCCGGTGGCCCAAAGGGGCCGTGCAAAGGGGGTTACGGGCACAACCGCTTGCTCGCGGCTGCGCCTAAAGAAGCAGGAGGGACAGCAGGCCGTAGGCCAACGTTGGCGAAATCGATGCGCTCATGCTTCCCTCCCCTCAAAGGTGTTTTTTGTCGCACAGTGGGTTATACCATCTCCGCGAAGCTCTGCAAGCCCAAGCCACAAGGTAGATACGCAGGTGAAACAAGAGTGCTCGCGCGCACATCATTTGTGATGCACGTAACGTGCGCCGGGGGTGTTCCCTTCCGCACATCCGTGTGCCTCGGGCCGGTTTCCGCACATCCGTGTGCCTTGGGGTCGGTTCTTGCGGCACATCCGTGTGCGCTTTTGCAAAAG
>CACXFC010000047.1 GCA_902766835.1 uncultured Coriobacteriaceae bacterium
CTTTTGCAAAAGCGCACACGGATGTGCCGCAAGAACCGACCCCAAGGCACACGGATGTGCGGAAACCGGCCCGAGGCACACGGATGTCGCAAACCTTATGCGTTGTCCTTCTTGCGGATGCGCGCTCGCTGGATCTTGCCCGAGAACGTCTTGGGCAGCTGGTCAACATACTCGATGATGCGCGGGAATTTGTAGGGGGCCGTCTGCTGCTTGGTCCAGGTCTGCAGCTCGCGCGTGAGCTCGTCGGTAGCCTCGATGCCCGGCTCCAGCACGATGGTGGCCTTCACCACAAAGCCGCGCAGCGGGTCGGGCACGCCGGTCACCGCGCACTCGCGCACCTTGGCATGGTGGTTGAGGGCGCTCTCCACCTCAAACGGCGAGATGCGGTAGCCGCTCGACTTGATGAGGTCGTCGTTGCGGCCGCAGTAGTAAAAGTAGCCAGCCTCGTCGGCGTAGGCAACATCGCCCGTGTGATACCAGCCGCCGCGGAAGACGTCGGCGGTCTTCTCGGGCTCGTGGAAGTACTCGTGAATGATGCCGGCAGGCTTGGGGTCGCACTTGATGCAGATCTCGCCCTCCTCGCCGGTGTCGCACTCGGTAAGGTCCTCGCGCAGCAGTTTGATGTTGCCGAAGGGCATGGGGCGCCCCATGGAGCCCGGACGCGGGGTGCAGCCAATCATGTTGGCCACGATGACGGGGCTTTCAGTCTGGCCAAAGCCCTCGTAGATGGGATGGCCCGTGTGCTCGAGCCAGAACTCGAACTGGTCGGGCGGCAGCGCCTCGCCGGCCGTGGTGAAGCGCTGGATGGACGAGAAGTCGTAGGAGTCCACGTCCTCGCGCGAAAGCATGCGCCACATGGTGGGCGGGCAGCAGAAGGTGGTGATGTGGAAGGTCTCGATGAGGTGCAGGATCTCGTTGCCGTGGAAGCGGTCGAAGTCATACACCAGCTGGCAGCCCTCCATGAACCACTGGCCGTAGAACTTGCCCCAGGTGCACTTGGCCCAGCCGGTGTCGGCAATGGTCATGTGCACGCCCTCGGGGTCGACCCCGTGCCACCACTTGGCCGTGGTGAGGTGCGCGGCCGCGTAGTCGTGCCCATGCAGCGCCATCTTGGGCTCGCCGGAGGTACCGCTCGTGAAGTAGATGAGCATGGGGTCGTCAACATGGGTCGGTATGCGCCCCAGCGTCTGTGAGGCGGCGCGCACGCCCGCGTTGTAGTCAATCCAGCCAGGACGCGCGCAGGTGGCCGCGAAGAGGCCCTCCTCGCCCGAAAGCGCGGCGCCAGTGAGGTTCGTGTCGTAGTCGGTACCCGTCGAGCTGGGAATGTCGTACTGCGCGCCGTTCATGAGGAAGCGCAGCGGAGGAGCGGCAAGCTCCTCGCAGGCGCGGTCGATGATCTCGGTGATGGTGCCCACCGTGGTGGTGACGATGGCCTTGACGCCCGCTGCCTTGATGCGGTAGAGCACGTCGTGCTCCTTGAGCATGAACGTGGCGGGAATGACCACGGCGCCAATCTTGTGCAGTGCCAGTGCCGTCACCCAGAACGAGTAGTGGCGCCGCAGGATGACCATGACCTTGTCGCCCCTGCCAATGCCGCGCGACAGGAAGAAGTTGGCCGCCTTGTTGGACAGGCGCGCGAAGTCGGCAAAGGTAAGGTCGTGCTCCTCGCCCTCGGGATTGCGCCAGATCATGGCCTTGCGCTCGGGCTCCACGGCGCCAATCTCGTCGATGATGTCGTAGGCAAAATTGAAGTCGGCGGGGACATGAATGCGGAAGCTCGCAAGGTTGCCCGCGGCGTCAAAGGTCTCCGTGCAGTAACGATTGTGAATGTGAAGCATGCTCTATCCTTAGCAAACTGTGGCGGTGCGCAGCTACGCGCGGCAGGGATTCGGTCTTCGGCACAACCGGTAGCGACAGGTTGCGCCTCACCCTACGACGACGCCAAACAGCGGAACGAGAGAGGCCTTACGGCGAACTTCGCGTGTCATGTGATCGGCCCTCCCCTCCTTGGATTGCGACGCGCACATCGCGCCTACAGCTCAGAGAGTTATACCATGCGTACCCATGGCCCATACAAACCCTTCGCGCGCACGTAACAATTCCGACACGCGCCCCACGCTGTGCAAAAGCCGTCACACAGCCGACATGCGTTCATGCTAGGGTATGCCTCACGGGCCGGACGCCAACGCAAGGAGCTTTCATGGCACAAACGACCATCAGCGACGTCTTCTCCTCCCCCATCACCGTGCTGGTGGGACATGCGGGCGTGGGAAAGACCAACATCGCCCTGGGCCTCTCGCTTGCCCTGGCAGACGCAGGCTACGAGGTGACGCTTGCCGACCTTGACGTGGTCAACCCCTACTTCCGGTCGAGCGACTACCCAGAGCTGCTGCAAGACGCAGGAATCCGCCTTATTGCGCCGGTACTTGCCCGCACCACGCTCGACACGCCGAGCCTCTCGGGCGAGCTTGACGTTGCCATAGAGCAGGCGGCGGGATCGCCCACCAGGCGCCTGGTCATTGACGTGGGCGGCGACGACGATGGCGCCACTACCATTGGGCGCTGGGCCGGACGGCTGGATGCGGCCGCAGCAAAGGTGCTCTATGTGGTCAGTGCCTACCGCAGCCTCACGACGCGTCCCGAGGAGGCGGCGGCCATGCTGCCCGACATAGAGTGGCACGCGCATCTGAAGGCCGACGGGGTGCTCAACGCCTCGAATCTCGGTGACGAGACCACGCTTTCGCATGTGCGGCACGGACGCGCATTTGCCCAATCGACGGCAGAACTCCTCGGCCTGCCCCTCGCGGCAACCATCATTCCGGCCGTCGCCCTCGGCGCCACGTACACGCCAAATGCACAACTGGCCGCCTTAGCACCCGCATCCGTAACCAAGGCGTTAACAGACGGCGCACCAGACCCCGAACCCATGGTTGCGATGCCTAGATTTGTACGCACACCATGGGATAACTAGGCTTGTTGCCCGGCACCTACGCGCCGGGTGCCCACAAGTCCCCACTAGGTTTCATCGGTTCCAAGGAGAGGAAGGAATCGCGTATGGCTCGTATCATCGTCGATGACGTTCATTGCAAGGGCTGCGGCCTGTGCGTGAGCGCCTGCCCCAAGGGGGTGCTCGCCCTCGACGACGAGCGCATC
>CACXFC010000048.1 GCA_902766835.1 uncultured Coriobacteriaceae bacterium
CCAGGTACTTCTCGGCGTCGGCCTTCATCTTGGAGAGGACCATGGCGCTGATCTGCTCGGGGGTGAAGTCCTCGCCATCAATCTCGACCACGGCGCGGTTGCCGGTGCCAGCCTTGACCTTGTACGGGACGGTCTTCAGCTCGGAGGTAACCTCGTCGTAGCGACGGCCCATGAAGCGCTTGATGGAGAAGACGGTGTTGGTGGGGTTGGTGACTGCCTGGTTCTTTGCAGCCTTACCCACGATGCGGTCGCCGTCGGCACGGAAGCCCACGACGGACGGGGTGGTACGGTCACCCTCGGCGTTGACGATAATCGTGGGCTCGCCGCCCTCGAGAACCGCCATAGCGGAGTTGGTCGTGCCAAGGTCGATACCAAGGATCTTAGCCATTATTGTTCCTTTCGTTGGGACTCTGGACCCTAAGGCCCCTGAGTTGGTTCCTTGTTTGTCAGAGTTAGTTGTTCCCCATGCGTTTGAATCCTATACATAATCTAAGTCTCATTGCATGAGATTTTTTGCTTCTCCACACATTAGGGGGATTCGTACACAACCCGCACAGCTTTCGGGCTCTTAGAGGGGCAGCGCACCCCCGCCCCAAGGGGCTATCATGAGGGGACGCGTGAAGGGAGAACCTGCATGAAGCTGCTTATTGCCTCAGACATACACGGTGCCGCGCAGTGGTGCGCGCGCCTGATGGACGCCCTCGACCAGCACCAGCCCGACCGCGTGGTGCTGCTGGGAGATTTGCTCTACCACGGGCCGCGCAACGACCTGCCTGCAGACTATGCGCCCAAGCAGGTCATAGCGCAGCTCAACGGCATTGCCCAGCAGGTGCTTGCCGTGCGAGGCAACTGCGAGGCCGAGGTGGACCAGATGGTGCTCGACTTCCCCTGCATGGCCGACTATGCCTTGGTGGATGACCCGTCTTCAGGCCATACCTTGTTCTTCACGCATGGGCACGTGTATGGCGCGGGCATGCACAACAGCGTGGATAACCTGCCCAAACTGCACCCGGGCGACGCGCTGGTCTACGGGCACACGCACATCAAGGTCAACCAGCAGGGCCCCGAGGGCATCTGGCTCTTCAACCCGGGAAGCGTAGGCATCCCCAAGGATGGGACGCACAGCTACGGCCTTTACGAGGGTGGGCACTTCTCGCACGTTGCGTGGGAGGACTAGGGCATGCCGGGCATTCTTTCTGCCATAGACGAGATGGATGGTGACGTGCGTGGCCTGTCCTTCTTTGCGGAGGAGCTTGTGGGTTGCGTGCTCGATCACGTGGAGTTTGAGGACTGCACCTTTGAGAGCTGCAGCTTCTCGGAGCTTCAGGCCCAGCGGCTGTCGTTTGACCGCTGCACGTTTGATGGCTGCGACTTTAGCAACGCACGTCTTGCCAAGAGCTATTGGCGCGATTGCACACTGCGCGAGTCGCGCCTGGTAGGCTGCGACCTGCATCAGAGCTATTGGGTGCGCAACACCCTGAAGGAATGTGCCTGTGCATACGTCAACTTCGCCGAGAGCAAGCTGGAACAGATGAGCTTTCGGGCATGCGACCTACGCGAGGCGTCTCTCTCACAGCTCAAGCTCAAGCGGCTCACGCTGGAGTCGTGCGACCTTACGCGCGCAGAGGTCTTCGGCACGCGCTTGCGCGGCATCGACCTATCGACCTGCACCATTGCAGGCCTGCGCGTCTCGAACACCTTTATGGAGCTACGCGACGCAAAGATCGGCATCGACCAAGCCAGCGACCTAGTGAGCCTCTTGGGTGTACGGATTGTGTAGCGCCCTCGATGCATGTTGGAAACTAAGGGACACGCCCTTCTTTGCCCCGCGGGGCAAAGAAGGGCGTGTCCCTTAGTTTCCTTGATACCGCCTACTCAGCCTGCTTCTTCAGCTGCGCATACGCCACGAAGCACAGGATCATCTGGATGATCACGAAGAAGAAGTACGTCGGGAAGAGCACCATTGCCACGGCATAGAGAATGCCGGCCGTCAGCGCAAAGCCGCGCTTAGACATAACGAAGGCCAACACGTTGAAGATGACCGCAACCAGCGTGCACACCAGATGTGGCATGACCAGCATCGTTGCGATAGCCGCGCCCGCATCGCTTGCGGTAGAACCGCTGTCTGCGGTGGCGGCGCCACCCCAATAGACGATGCTATAAGCAACGTACGCCACACCTAGCACCATGGCAATTGCCAAGAGAATGTTCCGCTTCATGGGTGCTCCTACTCAAACTTGAAGGTGGCTGAGGCCAACATGACAGAATCGAGGCTAAAGGCCTCTTTGACTTCAATCTCGATGGGCGAGTTGTCTTTGATGCTGTAGGCCTGCTGGAAGGTATAAGAAGCTCCCGCCTTTACGTTGGTGGATGAGTCACCCTCAAGGTTGAGGACAAAGGCAGGTTCGCACTCAACGCCGTTCTGGTACACCTGCGCATAGCACGCCATCAGGAAGTTCTCGGCGTTCTCGCTCGAAACGTTGGTGAATGTATACGTGACAATCGCGGCAGGGTTTCCGTCGTAGTCCTGCCCAAGCGTGGCTCCGTCGATGGTAACGGCCACCTTGGACTGGGGAGCCTTTTCCTCAGTCTTCTGCTCGGCTTCTTCCTTCGGCTGCTCTACCGTCTTCTCTTCCTTGGTCTCATTGGCAGACGAGCTTGCCGAGGAAGACGAATTTGAGCTTCCGCCGCACCCCCACAACGCAAGCGAGAGCACGCCAGCCATCAGGACGGCCATCCTCTTGTTGGTACGCATCACAACGCTCCTTTCGTCGATCTGCAATGGAAAAGTAGTGCCACGATGCTACGGATTCGGCGGAGGCGTTACCTCAGCTGTCAGCTCAGTTTTTGCGAATGGCGGCATACAAAAAACGCGGCCCCGCTATGGGACCGCGTGAGCTTGCGCGCTTTGTACCATTATTAGAGGCGCTTGCCTCGATGCATGTCGGTGAAGGTGGTCTCGCCCAGGCTCCACAGAAGGTCGTCGCAGGCAGAAATCTCAAGCCCGCGGTTCAGGCAAAAGGCAACGACCACGTCGCGACGGTTGTACGGGCGCAGCGGCGCAACGCCTCCTCGCTCAAGGAGCTCGCACGCCTCTGTCTCGTTGAGCTTCATGCCAAAGCAAAGCTGCACGAGCTTGTCACGTGACGGGTTGCGCATGCCCGCCATAATCTGGTAGGCAAATGTCTGGTTAAGCCGGGACCTGCGCACGACGAGGTTCTTCTTCAAGCCGCGCGCCGCAAGTTCATCGCTGATCCATTCGGAAAAGTTCCGTCCGTCAAGCTCCGATGAAGCCAGCACCTCTTGCAGCGTCTTGCCGCCTTGTTGAACCGCCTGCCATGTATCGTCCATGCACCCTCCTTTTTACACAGTAAATGATGGTGTGTAAAAGGAGCGGTTTCATTAGCTACCTGCTAAATACAGTTTATCCATATACAATATATGGACCTATTCTTTTCATTATTTGGGTTTACAGCGCTCTTATTCCTGAAGGTTTTGCATTTACTATACCCTGTTATACCTTGAATTATTTCTGAGGAAACATGAGAGCCACGATAAAGACCGAACCGAATACTATTGCAACTATTTTGCATGAACGATTGATGAGAAGGCGCACTTTTCCGGTCTTGCGCGCATATGCACCACTCCACGTTACCGCCTGATAGATCTCGCGCGCCAACGCGCCAATGGCCACGACGCACACCGCGCTCATCACGCGCTCGGCCGTACCCCAAGGCGGATCATGGCGAACCACCGAGTCGACCGATGTCCACACCATGACTATGGCCAACAGAGCCAGGCAGCCCCAGCCCAAGAGGGTCAGCACCAGAAGGGGTACCGGCACGTCCTCCAACTTGCGCGGCTCGACGCTCGACACCACATTCGATGCCGTGGCATCAACACCTTGCCACCCCTCTTTTGCAGCCTCGTCCGCACGCGGCGCACGCCGCTCGTAAGGCGCCTGCACGTTGGCGCTTGCATGGCCCGCCCCAGGCTGCACGCTGACAAGCGCCTTGCGCAACGCGTCCGACAAATCGCGCGCACTCTGGTAGCGCGCACTTGGCTCGAACGAAGACGCGCGCCTCACGACCTTTGCCAACGGCGGCGCTACGAGCGAGCTGCGGTCCAGCGCCTCCTCGTAGGCGTCGGTGGAGGGCTGCTCGCCCGTAAGCAGGTATCCCAGCAGGCACCCGATGGAATAGACATCCGAGCGCGCGTCGGTCTGCGCGAAACCGAACTGCTCGGGCGCCGCAAAACCCCAGGTACCAAGGGTCGTTGTGTCGTGCCTGCGCCCTTGTGCCTTTTGGCGCGCAATGCCCAGGTCCACCAGATGCGCCCCGTCATCAGCCACAATAACGTTGCCCGGGGTAATGTCGCGATGCACCACTCCCCGCTCGTGCAGGGCTGACACCGCGCGACACACATCGCATATGGCGTCGGCGGCCATCTTGGCATCCAGGCGTCCCTTCTGGTGCACAAGCTCCTCGAGTGAGGTCCCCGGCACGTACTCGTACACAACCACCAGCTCGTCGGGCATGCGGTACAGCGATTCGATGCGCGGCAGCAGCGGCTCGTCCAGCTCCATGGCGGCAGCCCATGCAGAGGCGTTCGCCAGAGACGCCGGGATATGCTTGCGCACAAGCGGCCCCTCGCCATCGAGCGTGACCAGCTCGGTCTTGCCCGACGGACCGTCCGCAAGCACTTTGATTACACGATAGGCGTCATCACGCACCATCGAGCGCAGCGTCTGCGCGTCGTCCATCGCTAACCCTCCTTGGGCACCAAGGTGTCTTCGCCCAGGCGGTACAGCTCGTCGTCGCACTCTGCCAGCGTAAAGCCGTGCTCGATCGCATAGATGATGATGGCGTCTCGGCGATTCTTGCACCACAGCTCCGAAACGCCCGCATGGCGCAGGAGGCGCTGGGCCTCGCGCAGCGTGCAGCCAATGCCAAAGGCCAGCTTGATAGCGTTGTCGCGCCCAATCTTGCGGGTACCGCTGAACACCTGGTACACAAAGGTGGAGTTGACGGCAGAGCCGCGAACCACGTCGGCACGCGTAACCCCGTGCGCATCAATGAGGTCGAGGAGGTAGTCGGCCAGTGAGCGATCGTCCGTCTGGGTGGTGGAGAGATACGCCTCAGGCGTGGCACTGGCAAGCAGGCGCTCCAGAAGCTCCTCGGTCAGGCGCTCGGGCTGTTCGCCGGCTGCAGACGTTTCGTCAATCTGAACCATGTGATTCTCCTCGCAGCGATACAAAAAGGGATGCCCTTACATCCTAGGGCATCCCTCAGACAGAATTGCTAGTCAATTTAGCCACGGGCGCAGACGGCTCGCAAGCATCCGCGGCGCAGCGTCACCTTACCCGAGCACTGCCTCACGGCCGCGAGCGAAGGCCTTCAGGTTGGCCTCCACGGTCTTGGGCGGCACGCGGCGCGAAATGGCATCCTCCCATTCGCTCACCTCAAACGGCAGCGCGGTGGACAGGGCGCCCACCAGCACCACGTTGGTGGAACGGGGGCTTCCCACCTCGCGCGCAATGCCACCGGCATCGATGACGGTGGCACCAATCTCCTCGAGGCGCTCGTGCACGCCCTCGGGCATCTTGAAGGTGCCGATGTTGACCGGCACCGGCGTGATCTGCTCGTCGTTGACGAAGAGGCTGCCACCCTCGCGCACAAACTGCTGGGCGCGCAGGGCCTCAATGGCCTCGAAGGCCACGACGATGTCCGCGCATCCCGGGTCGGCAATCATGCTCTCGACCTTGCTGCCCACGCGTACGATGGTCGAAACCGAGCCGCCGCGCTGGCTCATGCCGTGAATCTCGGAGACCTTGACGTCCAGGCCTGCATCGGCTGCCACCATGGCAAGCAGCTGGCCAGCAAGAATGGTGCCCTGGCCACCCACGCCTACCAGCAGGATGGTCTTGGTTCCGTCGAGCGTAACGGTGGCGCCGCCCTCGGCAACGCCGTAGTTGGTAGAAGTATCGTGAGGCATGGTTACTCCTGTTCGATGCAGCCGAAGGGGCACGACTGGACGCACTGGTTGCAGCCGATGC
>CACXFC010000049.1 GCA_902766835.1 uncultured Coriobacteriaceae bacterium
AACGGGGTGTTAGCTCAGCTGGTTAGAGCGCCGGCCTGTCACGTCGGAGGTCGAGGGTTCAAGTCCCTTACATCCCGCCATTGATTCTCCAAGCCTCCTTTCGGGGGCTTTTTTCTTACCTCGGCAGCGCACTCCTCAGGCGCCCATGACGGCGAGGCGCAAGCCCGCGCAGCAATGCGTCAAAAATTTGCCCACTTTGCCGCATAAACGGTCAGAATCTTGATGACAGTCATGAAACTGATGTGCCCTTGCGTCTCATTTTGCACTATTCTTTTCAAAAGCCGTCAAATCTGACTGGTTTTGACAGCTTTCTGAGTACTAGGTCTTTCGGTGTGGGAGGGGACATCGTGGAGATCTCTAGCAGAATCGATTATGCGTTGCGCATGCTCAGCGAGGTGGCAAAGGCTGAGGAGGGGAGCGTCGTTTCCGTTCGTTATGTTGCGGAGCAACGTGGCATACCCTATTCGTTTGCGCGGACCATTCAGCACGATCTGGTCAAGTGTGGCCTTCTGGCCACGGCGCGGGGACCTCATGGCGGCATGCGCCTTGCTGTAGATGCTCGTACGACAACGCTGCTTGACGTGATTGAGCGCGTTGAGGGGCCGGTGTTCCAGCCAAATGAGCGGTGCGGAATGGTGCAGCTGGACTGCCTCTGGGAGCAGTTGCGGCATCAAACGGAGCGCTATCTGTCTTCGGTTACCATCTATCAGTTTGCGGTTGAGGGACTGGTGCCCCTGCCCTACGATGAGAACATGTTCCGGCTTGCGGTTCCTCCCACAACCACCGAGGTGAATTCATAGCGTGTCCCATTCGTCTGATGTTGGCATAGACCCCGATGCGCTGGCCTCCTTTCGCAAGCTGGTGCTTGCACAGGGGCGTCTGCTTTACCGCGACCTTCCATGGAGACGCACGACCGACCCGTACGAGATTTGGATAAGCGAGGTCATGCTGCAGCAGACGCAGGTGAGCCGTGTTGACGGGCGTTGGCAGCGCTGGCTTGAGCGCTTTCCCACCGTCGATGCCTTAGCGGCTGCCCAGGCAGCCGACGTGCTCGACGAATGGCAGGGAATGGGCTATAACCGCCGGGCGCTGTCGCTGCTAAACGCGGCGCGCAGCGTCGCAGATGCGGGCGGAGTCATGCCCAGCGACCTGAAGGAGCTTGTGGCGCTGCCGGGCATTGGCCCCGCTACGGCGGCGGGCATCCGCGCGTTTGCATTCAACCTTCCCGGTGTATACCTCGAGACGAACGTGCGCACCGTGATGCTGCACGAATTCTATCCCGACGCCGAGCAAGTGCCCGACAAGGAGCTCGTGCCGCTGGTTGAGGCTTCCTGCCCCAAAGACGCACACGACCCAGAGGATGACCCGCGCACCTGGTACTATGCCCTGCTCGACTACGGCTACCACCTCAAGCGCACGGTTCCCAATCCGTCGCGCAGGTCGCGCACGCATGTGCGCCAGTCGCGGTTTGATGGCTCACATCGCCAGAAGCGCGCGATGGTGGTTCGTGCGCTCCTTTCTTACCGCGAAGGGGCACCGGTTTCAACGATTGCGCAGGAAGTGTCTGCCGAAGAGCGCCGGGCGGGCCGGCCTCCCGTTGAGGAGGCGTACGTGCTGTCGCTGCTTGAGGAGCTTGCGGCAGAGGGCTTCTGCCGTGATCAATCCGGTCTTTGGAAGCCGTAGACACCGCAGCCGGCACCGCAGTGCTGGCTTGCAATTAAGGTACACACGCAAAACTGACACACGCCCTCAGCATTTTGTGCGTCTCGTCTGAGGTACCATAGAAGCGAGCTGGCCCTGCGCCAGCGCCAACGGTATGTTCATGCGCCCAGCTGGTGGGGACCAGCGCACGGCGCGCCCGAGTGAGAGGAGTGTCGCATGGCAGTAGATTTTGAGAGTTCGCAGACGAAGAAGAACCTTGAGTTCGCCTTTGCCGGTGAGTCCCAGGCCACGAACAAGTACAGCTACTACGCTAGCCAGGCCAAGAAGGACGGCTACGTCCAGATTGCCAACATCTTCACCGAGACGTCTGGCAACGAGCGCGAGCATGCCAAGCTTTGGTTCAAGTACCTCCATGGCGGTCAGGTGCCTGACACCCTGACCAACCTGCTTGACGCCGCTGCTGGCGAGAACGAAGAGTGGACCAGCATGTACGCTGAGTTTGCGGCTACCGCCAAGGAGGAGGGCTTCACCGAGATCGCAGCCAAGTTCAAGATGGTCGGCGCCATCGAGAAGGCTCACGAGGAGCGCTATCGCAAGCTCGCCGAGCGCATCGAGAACGGTCAGGTCTTCGAGTGCGAGGACACCAAGGTGTGGAAGTGCATCAACTGCGGTCACCTGCATGTTGGCGCTACCGCTCCCAAGGTTTGCCCCGTCTGCAACCATCCGCAGAGCTACTTCGAGGAGCAGGCGCTTAACTACTAGCCTCTCCAGCAGCGGGCTTGCCCCCCGCTGAGTGTGGCTTGCCGCCGCCCGTCCCCCAGTGGGGCGGGCGGCTTTTTCTTTATCGTTGCACTTTGGTTACGCATGACGGATGGCGTTGACAATTCCTAGCAAATTACTAGACTTTAACGACATGAAGAAGAAGCATACATACAACTGGCTTATCTGCCTTGGGTTATTCATGCCCAAGCCCTGGCTCTCATAAGAGCCCGGGCCACCTCCAGTTACTGCTTTCTCGCAACCAGCTTTCTCGGCTGTAGATGCTCCACATTCCCAAATTTAGAATCGTGCGTTCGCGTGCATTGTTGCCGCATGCCAATAGAGAGGAATCGATCATGTCGTTCCAGCTTGACCCCACCTTTGCCGAATCTCCCGCACAGCACTTCGACACCTTGCAGGTGCATGCCGGCCTAGCGCCCGATCCCACGACTGGCGCAGCGGCCCTGCCCATCTACGCCACCGCGGCGTGGCAGTTTGACGACGCCCAGGATGCGGCAGAGAAGTTCGCCCTTTCGCGTCCGGGCAACGTGTACAGCCGCCTGACCAACTCCACCACCGACAGCATCGCAGCACGCGTTGCGGCGCTTGAGGGCGCCGCCTCTGCCGTGGCTGTTGCCTCGGGTCATGCGGCCGAGGTCTTGGCTTTCACTAACATCTGTCGTGCGGGCGATGAGATTGTGGCCTCGGACTCGCTGTACGGTGGAACATGGAACATCTTGCTGCACACCCTTGACGACCTAGGCATCAAGACCACCTTCGTGCCCAACAACGACATCGACGCCTTCGTGGCGGCATCGAACGAGCGCACGAAGCTGTGGTATGTCGAGACCATCGGAAACCCGCTGGTAGATGTGGCAAACGTCCCGGCTCTTGCGGACGCCGCCGCATCGCTGAACCTGCCGCTGATCGTGGACAACACCTTCGCTACGCCGTACCTGTATCGTCCGGCAGAGGATGGGGCAGCCGTCATCGTTGAGTCGCTTACCAAATGGATCGGCGGACATGGCGCCACAATCGGCGGCGCCGTTATAGATGCGGGCACCTTCGACTGGGATGCTGTCCCGGGAAAGTTCCCCACGCTTACCGAACCCGACGAGTCCTACCATGGTGCGGTGTGGACCAAAGCAGCGCCTGCTGCGCCGTTTGCCACGCGCGTGCTAGCGCAGAGGCTGCGCGATCTTGGACCTACGCTTTCGCCCTATGCTGCCCAGCTCATTGGCCTGGGTATCGAGACCTTGTCGCTGCGCGTGCAGCGCCACAGCGAGAACGCGCTGGCCGTGGCGCGCTTCCTCGAGGGTCATCCGAAGGTCGCTTGGGTTCGCTACTCCGGTCTGGAGAATGACCCCAGTCATGAGTTGGCAAGCCGCCTGCTGCATAACGGGTATGGCGGAGCACTTGTCTTCGGCGTCAAGGGCGGTCGCGAGGCTGGGCTTACGGTCATCAACAACGTGAAGCTTCACACGCTACTTGCTAACGTGGGCGACGCCAAGAGCCTGATTATCCATCCGGCATCCACAACCCATTCCCAGCTAACGGCGGAGCAACTCGAGGCGGCACACCTCTCTGAGGACCTCATCCGTCTCTCGGTGGGTATCGAGAACGTCGACGATATCATCGCCGACCTCGACCAGGCACTTGCGGCCGTGTAAAGAGTGCCCTCCAATCCCGCGCGGGATCCATCCGCAACCAGCCCGCATGACGCATTCCTCCCTCTCCCTGCGTCATGCGGGCGGTTTTCGTGCAGACAGGCAAAGTGAGCGTAGAAAAAACCCGTTGCTAGGTAACGTTTACCAATCTTGGCTGCCTGGACCGATAATTAAAAGCTCTATGAGCAGGAAAACGAGGGGCAACGGTTCTTTGATTCGATTGCGACAAAGAAAGATTGCCTAGTAATGGGTTTTCTCTACGCTCATCTTGCGTTCCGCTACGGATTGACGTGCTCATCCCACCGGCTCAGGCATATCGCGTATGATGGCCAAGGACGTGCTGCATCCAATGGGGGAGGGGTCATGCCACGAGAGTCGAAGCGTGCCAAGCGCGAGCGTGCCACAGAGATCTGCCGCAGGATGGGCGAGTTGTATCCCCACGTTGAGAGTGCGCTAAACTTTACGACCCCCTTTACCATGGTGATCTGCGTGCTGCTGTCGGCCCAGACAACCGACGTGGCCGTCAACAAAGTCACGCCCGAGCTGTTTTCCCGCTGGCCCGACGCAGAGCACATGGCCCAGGCCAATCCTGCCGAGATTGCCGAGGTCATTCGCTCAATTGGCTTCTATCGCACCAAGTCGGTTCACTGCGTCGAGGCGTCGCAGATGATCCTCTCCGAATTTGGCGGGGAAGTTCCACGCACAATGAAAGAGCTCACGCGGCTTCCGGGAGTGGGAAGAAAGACGGCGAACATCGTGCTCAACAAGGCCTTTGGTATCGTTGAGGGCATAGCGGTTGACACGCATGTCTTCCGTCTGGCAACGCGCTGGAAGCTCACAAACAAACCGACGCCCCTGCAGGCAGAGCAAGACCTGCTCGATATCATCCCGCAAGAGCTGTGGGAGCCCGTCAACGAGCAGTGGATTCACTTCGGCCGCGACACCTGCCGCGCACAAAACCCGCTCTGCGACGGATGCCCGTTGGCCGACATCTGTCCGAGCTTTGGCAAGGCGAACGGAAACCCCAAACCCCGCGCCAGCAAGACTGCGCGCACGAAGAGAGCGTGATTACGATGGCAACCTATGGAGACGAACGCTTCCAGCAAGAGGCCGAGGCATGCCTTGCGTCCGGCGGAAGTCACTTCTGCACATGCGGCGATATTGCCTGCCCGCTCAATCCCAACAACCCGCGCAACCGCGAGCGGGGGCGGGGGTGCGACGCCTGCATACGGAAGAACCTTGCCCTCGGCGAGATCCCCTCATGCTTCTTCAATAAGGTGGGCCCAACGCCAGAGGGGTGGGACGACTACTCGGTTGCGGGCTTCGTGCGCCACTGCCTTGCCCATGACATAGGCTCGCAGGGGTAGCGCGAGCGCCCCGTCCTCCTGATAAACGCCTGTACCAACACCATTTAAAGCCTTGCATCCACGAGTCACCGACACGTCGGCAGCTCTTGCAAGCGGATGGCTAAAAATGGATGCGCATATACCGCATTGCGGTGGCATTGCGTATGCCGTTGCAATGCGTTCGCGGCCGTTAAAGATGACCACGACGTTGGAGGAGATCATGGCATACAAGCGTGACGTTGACTACATCCTAACTGACGAAGACGTCTACATGATGGGCAAGGGCGTCTGGTTCCGCAGCTATGAGAAGTTGGGTGCCCACCCGGCCATGTCAGGCCGCACCAAGGGCTACCACTTTGCGGTCTGGGCCCCCGGCGTCAAGAGCGTGCACGTGATTGGCGACTTCAACAACTGGGACAACACGGCCAATGCACTGGGCTGCCGTCCTACCGGCGGCGTCTGGGAGGGCTTCATCGAGGGCGTGACCGAGGGCCAGCTCTACAAGTACGTCATCGAGACGGAGCAGGGCGACCTGCTGTTCAAGGCCGACCCGTACGCGTTCTACGCCGAGCTCATCCCGGGTACCGCGTCGCGCACCTTTGACATCGCAGGGTATCGTTGGGGCGACAAGCGTTGGATGACCAAGCGCGCCGAGACCCCGCACATGAAGGGCCGCCTCAACATCTTTGAGGTGCATCTGGGCAGCTGGAAGCGTCATGACGACGGCCTCTCTGGCACGGGCGAGCCTGACACCGAGGACCACGGCGGATCGTACCTGAGCTACGACGAGCTCTCCGAGGAGCTCGTGGCCTACGTCAAGGACATGGGCTACAGCCACATCGAGGTCCTGCCCGTGATGGAGCATCCCTTCGACGGCTCCTGGGGCTATCAGGTTACCAGCTACTACGCGCCCACCAGCCGCTATGGCAACCCCAAGCAGTTCAAGCACTTCGTCGACATGTGCCACCGCGCGGGCATCGGCGTCATTCTCGACTGGGTTCCCGGCGGCTTCTGCCAGGACGCCCACGGCCTGGCCAAGTTCAACGGCGACATGCTCTACGAGAACGCCATCCATCCCAACTGGGGAACCTGCAAGTTCGACCTGGGCCGCAAGGAGGTCCAGTCGTTCCTCATCTCCAACCTTCTGTACTGGATCGATGAGTACCATGCCGACGGCATCCGCATGGATGGCGTCACCAGCATGCTGTACCTCAACTTCGGCATCGACGACCCGCGCCTGAAGAAGTTCAACGAGAAGGGCACCGAGGAAGACCTGGCTGCCATCGCCTTCATCCAGGAGCTCAACGACACGGTGGGCAAGTACTATCCCGACGTCATGATGATCGCCGAGGAGTCCACCGCTTGGCCGCTCGTCACCTATCCGCCCAAGGATGGTGGCCTGGGCTTCAACTACAAGTGGGACATGGGCTGGATGAACGACACACTGCATTACTGCCAGACCGACTTCCCGTTCCGTCCGGGCAACCACAAGCTGCTGACCTTCTCCACCATGTACCAGTTCAACGAGAACTTCATCCTGCCGCTGTCGCACGACGAGGTCGTGCACGGCAAGTGCTCGCTGGTCACCCGCATGCCGGGCGACTACTGGCGTCAGTTCGCCGGCCTACGCTGCCTGGCCCTCTACCAGATGACCCACTCGGGCGGAGCGCTCAACTTCATGGGCAACGAGATCGGCCAGTACATCGAGTGGCGCTACTACGAGGGCATCCAGTACTTCCTCGCTGAGCAGTACGAAAGCCATGCAAAGCACCAGCAGTTTGTGAAGGCTCTCAACAAGTTCTACAACACTCACCCGGCTCTTTGGCAGCGCGCCTACACGGCAGACGGCTTCGATTGGATCGAGGCCGACGACGCCGACCAGTGCGTCATCAGCTTCGCGCGTCACTCCGACGACCCCAAGGACGACCTTGTCATTCTGATGAATTACGAGGTCAACCCCTATGAGGAGTTCCGTTTGGGAGTGCCTCGCCCCGGTGTGTGGGAAGAGGTCTTCAACACCGACGCGCAGGAGTTTGGTGGCTCCGGCGTCACTAATGCAGGCGTGAAGTTCAAGAGCGAAGAGAAGCCCTGGAACAATCAGGATCAGTCTATTGTGCTGCGCGTTCCGCCACTTGGTGGTACGATTCTTCGGTATGTGCGACCGCTTCCGGCCAAGCGCACCGCCAAGAAGGCGGCAGCGAAGGTCGTCGAGACGGGTGCCGCCAAGGCAAAGGCAGCGGCCAAGACCGCTTCCGAAGCAAAGGCAAGCGCCAAGACCACGAAGAAGTCCGCATCGGGTAAGGGCGCAAAGAAGACGACCCGAGCCAAGAAGGCGTAAGAACTGCCGCTGGTCCGCATCGCATGGGCTAGCGGTGCGGACCGCGAACAAAGGAATGCAATGCAGCAACTATTCGAGAACAAGACAGATTTCATCAAGCAGTATCGTCGGGCCTGCCGCGCGAAGTACGGCAAGTCCTTCGACAAGTGCCGCGATCGTGAGCGCTTCTTCGTGCTGGCGGAGCTCATCGCCGAGAAGGCCAACGAGCTGAGGGGCGAGATCGACACCAAGGGCGTCAAGAAGGTCTATTACTTCTCGCTCGAGTTCCTCATCGGTCCGCTGCTGGACAACTATCTGCTCAACTTTGGCATCCGCGACGAGGTTGCCGAGGCTGTTGAGGAGATGGGCGCCGACCTCGACGACATCCTGCGTCGCGAGGGCGACCCCGGTCTGGGCAACGGCGGCCTGGGCCGTCTTGCGGCATGCTTCCTCGACTCCATGGCCCACAATGGCATCGCGGGCTACGGCAACGGCATGCGCTATCGCTATGGCCTGTTCCGTCAGGAGATCTGGCACGGCCGTCAGGTTGAGAAGTCTGACAACTGGCTCTCGCACGGCTATCCCTGGGAGACCAAGAAGACCGACAGTGCCGTTGTCGTGCAGTTTGGTGGCCACGTGCAGCGCCACGAGGAGAACGGCCGCTTCTGGTTCACCCAGGAGGGCGGCGAGAAGGTCCTGGCTGTTCCGTATGATGTGCCTGTCGTTGGTTACGGCGGGAAGACTATCAACAGCCTGCGCCTGTGGTCGGCCGAGCCCTACACCGAGGACTTCGACCTCGACGCCTTCAACGCGGGTGACTACGCTGGCGCCATGAAGTTCCGCTCCGACGTCGAGGCCATCTCGACCATCCTCTATCCGGCCGACGCCGGCGAGCATGGTAAGATCCTGCGTCTCAAGCAGGAGTACCTGTTTGTCTGTGCTGGCCTGCAGACCATCCTTCGTACCTATGAGAACGAGTACGGCAAGGACAAGTGGGCCGACCTAGGCAAGCACGTGTGCATCCACACCAACGACACCCACCCCGCACTCTGCGGCCCCGAGCTGATGCGCCTGCTGGTTGACGAGAAGGGCGTCGACTTCGACCTCGCCTTCAAGATCGCCTGCGAGACCATCTCC
>CACXFC010000050.1 GCA_902766835.1 uncultured Coriobacteriaceae bacterium
AAAGGCTACCTGCACGACACGCATGAGTCCCAGCTTGTTCGGCTCGCTGAACTTGATGGCCTCGTAGGCCCGCTTGGCGCTCTTGGTGGCCTCGCGGTGACGGGCACGCGCCTGCTTTCGCGCCTCCCGTTCGCGCTGACGCGCCCGCTTGATGCGTTCGCGGTCGCCTCCCTGTTCGGCAATCATCGTGATGCGCCGCGCTTCGTCGGCCATCTCATCCGATTCGATGGCGGCACCCACCATCTCGAGGGAGTCCGCAGCCTCCTGATGTGCCTTCTTGGTAATGGTATGTCGGTCAACAATGCCCGAATTCAGCGCGCTATCAATGGCATGCTCCGCCACATCAAGCTTCTTGAGCTGTGCGTCAGGCGTCTGCTCGCTCATCCAACCTCACCCACTCGCTTTGCCCAGCGTTTGTCGTACGCCCCTACCATAGCGCTAAATCTGCACTGAAAAACGGAATTGGGGACGGTCCTTGTTTCCGGTCGACCGTAATCGGGGACGGTCCTCAGATGTGCAACAGGGACGGTCCTCGCTGTGCATCCGTGCGCAATGAGGACCGTCCCCGATGCACATGAAAATGCGCCCTCATCCGGCGGGACGAGGGCGCACCTCAAGTAGTCGATGGATTGTCCGTGCGATAGCGGACTTGGCTTATGCAGCCTTGCTCAGCTTGACAAGCAGTACGTCGTTACCGTGGTTTTCGGCATGCGAGGCAAACCAAGCCTCAACATCCTTGTACAGCTGGTGTATGCTGTCTGCCTCGAATCGACGCTCGTGCCCAAAGAACACGGCACGGTACTCTCCGCTGAGGTACCAACCGTTGTAGCACGCCTCGAACACCTTGCGCTCGCGCCGGTTCATTTCCTTGATCTGCTTCAAAATGCACTCCTTCATGCTAGGTCCAGCAGGTCGAACGGTAGGATATTTCCACTGAGCGGCGGTGTCTATACCGTTCGGACCGGTCACACAACGCATCCACAACGTGGAAACGGTCTCATTCAGGTTCGATTCTCAACAAGAAACACAGAGCGCTCGATGTTGCTTCGCATACGAAACAAGAGGGGCGAGAGGCACATCTGGCCCCTCGCCCCTCTTCGAAGCTTCTCAGCGGCAGTGCTTAGCGGCAGGCACTACCACTGCGGGTGCATGCAGCGTGACGTGCACGCCGAACGCATGCGTGTGAAGAGTGCGCATGGAAACACGCGCGCGAGCCACATGATGGCCCTCAGCTGGATCCACCGTACGTCCCTACTCATTGCGAGCGCCCGCCCTTCCTAACACGCCGTTGACCCCGACTTCAAAGGGGAATGTCCCCGCCCGGTTGAACGCAGCGATGAACATTCGGATTGCATTTGAGGGTGTGGTACCGATCTGCTCTGTTGCCTCGAAGAATCGCTCCTTCTCGGCGGGCAGAACTTTGGCTACGACTGGAGTCATCTTGTCTGACATGGTGACCGCTTTTTCGTTTGTGGTATGACTTAGTATGTTTTTGTTTTACCCAGTTATACATAGTATCACCCATTCGAAGATGCGCAACGACTTTTCCTAATTACTTTTGAGTGGTCGACAGGTGGTAACAATACAGAGCCGCCAGACGCCAACCGCAACAGGCGCGCCTCACAACGGAAACAAGCGGCCCCTACCATAAATGCCTGTTGAGGGGACTAGCGAAAGGCCACACATGCTCGATGAGAACCTATCCTTGGAAGAGATCCAGGCGTTCTTTGCCAACGACCTGTTTGCCACACAGGCGTGCAACTGCCGCATCGTCGAGGCTGCGCACGGGCACGCCGTGACGGAGCTCACCATAGAGGCGCACCACCGCAACGCCATGGGCGGCGTCATGGGAGGGGCCATCTTCACCTTGGCCGACTACGCTCTGGCCGTGGCGTGCAATGTTGGCGAAAACCCCACGGTCTCGGTGAGCAACACCATCGAGTTTCTCTCTGCGGCGCACGGCGAGCGCCTCATAGCCACCTGTGAGGCCGACAAGAGCGGCCGCTCGCTCGGCTTCTACACAGTTGACGTGCGCGACGAGCTTGGCACCAAAGTAGCCCGCATGACCGCCACCTGCTTCCGCAGGTAATACCCGCACCGTATATACCGGAGTGGTATGCCCCAGTGCACGCGTGCCGGCAGAGACGACATTAAGGGACACGCCCTTTTTGCCCAGGTGGGCAAAAAGGGCGTGTCCCTTAATGTCGATTTCTCTTTGCTGCCCTGCTATGAGGCGATGTCGTCCCAATGCAGCAGCTTGAAGCCCGCACCGCGGATTGCGTCCTCGGCTGCCTTGCGGCGCGCCGGATCTATCTTCAGCACGTCGATGGCAACGGCTCCGTTGGACAGGAAGCAGTAGCCATACTCGATGTTGACGTCGGTGGAGTCGAGAGCCTCAAGTAGCTCGGCTAGAGCGCCCGGACGGTCGGGAACCTCAACGGCCAGCACCTTGGTCTTGGTGGCCCTGAAGCCCGACTCCTCAAGCACGTCGACGGCGCGGAACACATCGTTGCAGATGATGCGCACGATGCCGTAATCGCTCGTCTCGGCGATGGTGAGGGCACTCATGTTGATGCCCGCATCAGCCAGGGTGCGGCACAGCGCCGCCAGTCGGCCCTCGGTGTTCTCGAGGAATACCGTAAGCTGCATAATCATTACTTATCGTCTCCCCTCAGGTCGATGACGCGCTTCGCCTTGCCCTCACTGCGCGCGATGGTCTTGGGCTCCACCAGCTTAACACGGATGCCCACCGACAGAGCCGTCTTGAGCCGCGACTGGATGTACTTCTGCAGCTTCTCGATGGCGCTGATCTGGTCGAAGTCGAAGTCGGGGTTGACCTCGGCCTTGAGCGTGACCACGTCGAGGTGGTTCTTGCGGGTGAGCTCGATCTGG
>CACXFC010000051.1 GCA_902766835.1 uncultured Coriobacteriaceae bacterium
CATGGGCATCTACATCTTCAACGCAGACCTGCTCGTCAACGAGCTGCGTCTCGACGACGCCAACCCCGACTCCAGCCATGACTTCGGCGGCGACATCATCCCGAAGCTGCTGGCCGACGGCCGTCGTCTGTACACCTACAAGTTCGAGGGCTTCTGGCGTGACGTAGGCACCATCGCCTCCTTCCATGAGACCTCGATGGAGCTCCTGGGCGAGAACCCCTCGTTCGACCTGTTTGCCAAGGACTTCCCGATCATGTCCAACACCGAATCGTATCCGCCAGCATACTACGGCCCGGATGCCAACGTGACCGACTGCATCGTGGGCAACGGCACCAAGATCTACGGCGAGGCCACCCACTCTGTCGTCTCCATCGACTCCGTCATTGGCAAGGGTGCCGTCGTGCGCGACTCCGTGCTGCTGCCTGGCGCAATCGTCAAGGACGGCGCCAAGGTCATCAACGCCATCGTTGGTGAGGGCTCTACCATCGAGCAGGGCGTTGAGTTTGGCAGCGCCGACTCTGGCAAGGATTACACCTTCTGCGGCAACAACGTCGTCATCGGAAAGGAGGAGTAGAGATGGCCAAGACCATTGGACTCATCACCGCAAACTACTCCACCAAGTTCCCGAGCGCACTTACCGACAGCCGCCCGGTTGCATCGGTGCCGTTCCTCGGCCGCTATCGCGCCGTCGACTTCGCGCTCTCGAACATGGTGAACTGCGGGATTCGCACGCTCGGCATGGTTATGCCGTACAACTATCGCTCGCTGATCGACCACGTCGGCTCCGGCCGTGAGTGGAACCTTACCCGCAAGAGCGGTGGCCTGTTCATCCTCCCGGGCTCTGCCTTTGGCACCTCCCGCACGGGCTCTCGCTTCCTGCTGCGCGACCTTGGCCACAACAAGGCCTTCCTCGAGCGCGACAACGCCGACCTCGTGGTGTGCTCCACCGCCAACTGGATCTACAGCATCGACTACAACGAGGTCTTTGCTGCCCACGAGGCCTCTGGCGCCGACATCACCGTCCTGACCCAGCCTGCCAAGGACAAGGACATCGACGTCGCCGGCTTTGAGGTCGTCGACGGCCGCGTCAAGGGCGTCAAGCACGGCGTCGTCTTTGGCGACACCGCCTTCCTCGACAGCTTCGTTATTGGCCGCGAGAAGCTCCTCGAGCTCCTCGACTGGTACAACGCCAACGATTACCTCGACCTCTTCGAGGCTCTCGCCGGCGACTACGATCGCGTCAACGTCCAGGCCTACGACTTTGAGGGCTATGCAGCTCCCATCTTCAACAAGGACACCTACTTCAAGGCCAACATGGACATGCTCGATCCCAAGATCACCCACGAGCTGTTCTCCGTGCGTCCGGTCATGACCAAGGCTCACGACAACCAGCCTGCCAGGATCGGCACCACCGCCAATGTCACCAACTCCCGTATCTCGGGCAGCTGCATCATTCGCGGCACTGTCGTCAACTCTGTCCTCGGCCGCAACGTGGTCGTGGAGGAGGGCGCAACCATTAGCAACGCCATCGTCATGCAGGGCTGCAAGGTCGAGAGTGGCGCCGTCATCGAGAACGCCATTGTTGACCGCAACAACCGCGTACCGGCTGGCACCGAGCTTCGCGGCACTCCCGAGGCCATCTTCATTCAGGGGAAGGGCCAGGAGTAAGCTGACTCTTTGGGCGCCGTCTGGCTTTTAGCCTGACGGCGCCCTTCTTGTATGGGCCCGTGCGGGTCGTATCGCAGTGGCCCTTAGCGTGGACCCATATGCACCCGAATCATTTTTGAGGAGTGACAACAATGGCCGAACAGACCAAGACCAGAAGAAAGATCAAGATCCTCTTCGCAGCATCAGAGGCCGTTCCGTTTGTCAAGACCGGTGGCCTTGCCGACGTCGCCGGCTCTCTGCCCAAGGCCCTCAAGGCTGCTGGCGCCAAGGTTGCGGTGATTCTCCCCAAGTACGGCACTATCCCCGAGCAGTACACCTCAAAGATGCAGCACATCGCTGAGTTCTATGTGCCTCTGGCATGGCGCAGCGTGTATTGCGGCATCGACAAGCTCACCTACGACGGCGTCGATTTCTACTTTGTGGACAACGAGGCCTATTTCAAGCGCGACAGCCTCTATGGCTACTTTGACGATGGCGAGCGCTACGCCTTCTTCTCCAAGGCAATCTGCGAGGCCATCCAATGGCTGCCCGAGCTGCAGTGCGACATCCTGCATTGCAACGACTGGCAGACCGCCATGGCCACCGTCTTCCTGCGCGAGTTCTACCAGGAGGTCGAGGCCTGCCGCAACGTGAAGACCATCTTCACCGTGCACAACGTCAAGTTCCAGGGCCAGTATTCCGACAAGGTGCTCGAGGACATCCTCGGCCTGGCCGATAACCCCACCGCAGCTGGCCAGCTGTACTGCGACCGTGACTCCATCAACTACATGAAGGGCGCGCTCTGCTACAGCGACATCATCACCACGGTGAGCCCCAGCTACGCCAACGAGCTGCAGATGCCGTTCTACGGTGAGGGCATGGACGACATCTTCCGTCGTCGCTCCAACGTCCTGCGCGGCATCCTCAATGGCATCGACGTCGACACCTGGAACCCCGCC
>CACXFC010000052.1 GCA_902766835.1 uncultured Coriobacteriaceae bacterium
CGACGACCCCAACGTGGGCAAGCAGGCCGAGAAGGCCAAGAAGGACTTCGCCGGCACCGAGCTTGCCGGCAAGAACCTGGGCGTCATTGGCCTGGGTGCCATCGGTGCCATGGTGGCCAACGCCGGCCGCAGCCTGGGCATGCACGTCTACGGCTACGACCCCTACCTTTCGGTGAAGTACGCCTGGAGCCTCGACCGCCACGTGCGCCACGTCAACAACCTCTCCGAGATCTGGGCCAACTGCGACTACATCACCATCCACGTGCCGGCTACCGCCAAGACCAAGGGCATGATCGGCGCAAACGAGATTGCCGCCATGAAGGACGGCGTCGTGGTGCTCAACTACGCCCGCGATGCCCTTGTGGACGAGATTGCCATGTCGGCCGCGCTACAGACCGGCCACGTGCGCCGCTACATGACCGACTTCGCCAACTCCGTGACCACGCAGATGAAGCATGCCGTGGTGACGCCGCACCTGGGCGCCTCCACCAAGGAAGCCGAGGACAACTGCGCCGTCATGGCCGCCGACGAGCTGCGCGACTATCTGGAGAACGGCAACATCACCAACTCCGTCAACTACGGAGCGGTGGACATGGGCCCGATGGACGGGGCCATGCGCCTGGCCGTCTTCCACATGAACGTGCCCTCGATGATTGGCCAGATCACATCCATCGTCTCGAGCGCTGGCGTCAACATCGAGAACATGACCGACAAGAGCCGCGGCGACTACGCCTACTGCCTGCTCGACCTTGGTTCCGAGCTTGATGACGACGCCGTTGCCAAGCTCTCGTCCATCGACGGCATCTATCGCGTGCGCACCATCCACAAGTAAGGCCTGGCCCTAGCCGCGCGTCAGCCAGCTTTGGAAACTAAGGGACACGCCCCTTTTGCCCCACGGGGCAAAAGGGGCGTGTCCCTTAGTTTCCACAAACACGAACCTGCAAGCCCTCTCCCCCATCAACATCTGTAGGTTTCAGCCATTTCCTGGGGTGGCGGGGCCGGTAGCGTAGAATCATCCAGGCACTATGAGCAACCAAGCTATTAAGGAGCTGCACGCCATGGGTACGTACCGGGTGCATTGCATGAACAATATCTCCCAGTCTGGACTGGACAAGCTGTATCAGAACTTCTCCCCCGCCAAAGAGCTGAAGGACGCTGACGCCGTCATCGTGCGCAGCACCAACATGCACGAGCTTGAGCTGCCGCAGGGGCTGCTCGCCGTTGCCCGTGCGGGCGCCGGCGTCAACAACATTCCCCTGGAGCGCTGCGCGGAGCAGGGCACGGTCGTCTTCAATACGCCCGGTGCCAACGCCAACGCCGTGAAGGAGCTGGTGGTGGCCGGCATGCTCATGGCCTCGCGCGACCTTACCGGCAGCGCGCAGTGGGTGCGCGAGCACGCCGACGACGAGAACATCGCCAAGGATGCCGAGAAGGCGAAGAACCAGTTTGGCGGCACCGAGATCTCTGGCAAGACGCTGGGCGTCATCGGCCTGGGCGCCATTGGCGCCGCCGTGGCCAACGCCGGCCGCCGTCTGGGTATGCACGTGCTGGGCTTTGACCCCTACCTCTCCATCTACGCAGCGTGGAGCCTCGACCGCCACGTGCACTACGTGCAGCGCCTGGCCGACATCCTCGAGAACGCCGACTACATCACCATCCACGTGCCTGCCAACGACAGCACGCGCGGCATGATCGGCCGCGACCAGATTGCCCAGATGAAGGACGGCGTGGTGTTCCTCAACTTTGCCCGCGACGCCCTGGTGGACGAGCAGGCCATGGCACGTGCCCTTGAGAGCGGCCATGTGGCGCGCTACGTCACCGACTTCGCCAACCCCACCACCACGCACATGAAGAACGCCCTCGTCTTCTCGCACCTGGGCGCCTCCACCAAGGAGGCCGAGGCCAACTGCGCCGCCATGGCCGTCGACCAGCTCAAGAGCTACCTGCTTGAGGGCAACATCATCAACTCGGTGAACTTCGGCGACGTTGACCTTGGGCCCATCCAGACCGACGAGCGCATCGTGGTGCTGCACAAGAACATCCCCAACATGATTGGCCAGTTCTCCACCATCCTTGCCGAGAGCGGCCTCAACATCGAGAACATGGCCAACAAGCGCCGCGGCGAGAACGCCACCACCCTCATCGAGACCAGCGGCCCGTGGGATGACTCCGTCATCGAGCGCATCTCGGCCGTGGAGGGCGTCTACCGCTGCCGCATGATCCCCGGCCACGAGATGTAAGACCCGGGTAAGATACCAGGAAACAAAGGGACACGCCCTTCTTTGCCCCGCGGGGCAAAGAAGGGCGTGTCCCTTCGTTTCCTGGTCGGTTTCCGCACATGCGTGGGCGGTGCGCGTCACGGGCTTACTTGCTCTTCAGCGTCTCCTCTAGTGCCGTCACGCTCTGCTCGATGCCGTCAAGCTGCGCCAGGGCATCCACGCGCTGCTGC
>CACXFC010000053.1 GCA_902766835.1 uncultured Coriobacteriaceae bacterium
AAAGCGCACACGGATGTGCCGCAAGAACCGACCCCGGGGCTCACGCATGTGCGGAAACCGGCCCCGAGGCACACGCATGTGCGGAAAGGGGGCGTGGCCCTACAGGAGGACTTTGCTGTTGAGGGTTGAGCGAAGGGTGCGGCGCTCTTCCTCGGCCAGGTAGGCGCGCGCCTGCTCGTCCTGCGGGTCGCGCATAAGCTCCTGCGGCGTGCCCGCATCCACGATGCGCCCGTCCATCAGAAGCGCCATCCGGTCGCTTGCCTTGGCCGCGTAGCCTGCGGCGCTGGTGAAGGCACCCACGCCAACACCACCCTCGGCAATCCCGCGCATCAGCTCGAAGGCCGCAGGCACCAGGCCCGGCTCAAGCGTCCGTGCAACGTCGCCAAAGTAGATGAGCTTCGGCCGCCTGATCTGCGCACGGCACACGGCCACGCAGAACCGCTGCCAGCTGGTAAGCTGCCCGGGGTAGCTGTCGGCGCAGGATTCAAGCTCGTAGCGCGCCAGCAGCGCACGCGCCGCCTCCTCCACCTCGTCCTTGGCGCGGCGCTGGACGGCCACCGGCGCGTCGCAGATGTTTCTCATCACCGTGAAGTGCGGGAACAGGTCAAGGCCCTCAGACACCAGGCCAAAGCGGCCGCGCGCGTCGCGCAGCGCCTTCTCGTCGTAGGAAATCTTGCCGCTCTCGGCCCTTGTGGTCACCTGTAGGGCCCCGTAGGCAAGCACGCCGTCGTCCAGGCGGTCGAGCAGCACAAGGCAGCGCAGCAGCGCCCGTAGCTCCTCAGCCGAGGGTCCCACCACCGAGACGACCTCTCCCCTGCTGATGGTGAGCAGGATGTCGCTGAACATGCTCTTGCCGTCTGCCTCCAGGCTGCCGCCACGCAGATACACGGCGGGCAGGCCGGTTGCCGAGGCAAAGCTCACGTCAGGGGTGGGAATGCCTCTCATGGCACGCCGCTTCGCATGTCTGCCAAACAGGGCCATGGGTGGCCTCCCTCCCTTTGCTGCGATGGTGCTGCGACTAAGGTTCGTTTATTGCATGGGGTAGGCAGGATAGCACAACCGGAGCCATTGCGCAGGCCTCGAAGCCACGCATTCAGAGCATGTACTCCCCCACCAGGCGCGCATGGCCAAAGAGCCACGTGCTACCTGCGGGATCGCTTTCAACCCGTAGCACGCCTCCCGGCTCGTGCAGCGAAAGGGCACAAGCCGCCCCGCGCTGCGCGGCCAGGCACATGCCCACCGACGCACTGCCGCTTGCGCAGGAGTTCTCCCAGAACACCGTGTTAGCTGCCGGGACGTACACCAGAGGGACCATCGCACAGTCCGGCTCGCCTGCCTCCACAAACATGAGGCCAAGGCCGTCGGTGCCCAGCTCGGCGCACCACGCGCGCACCGCCTGCTCGGCCTCGGCAGGCGTCTCGCGCAGCGCGAAGAAGGGAGAGCTAGACGTGATGACCGCGTGCGAGATGCCCTCCATAAAGACGACGGGTACCGTGGCGCTCACCTGCCCATAGGAGAGGCGCACGTCCTCGATAGAAGTGGCCGCAGGCATGCAGATGCTCGTGGCAAAGGCGTCCGCGCCCACAGGCGTCAGATGCACCTCAACCGGACGCGCGGCGCCGGAGGAGCGCAAGTGCAGGACAGAGGGCTCGCCTTCACAGCCATCCTCCCCGCGCAGGCGCAGCAGCGCCGCTGCGCTCATGGTGGCGTTGCCGCAGAACTCCCCGCCCGCCATGCGCAGCTCACCCTGCACGCTCGCCTCGCCAGTAGCGGGTCGCACAAAGCCCACCTGCTCCACCTCGGGGTGGCGCTCCATGATCTGCACCGCCACGGCAGGCTGCACGTCCACGGCCACCTCGTCTTCCACAAGGGCCGTGATGTTGCCAGTGGGGTCGATGATGCTGTAGCGCAGCCGCCTTGCCTCGCCCATGGCCGCCGCCTAGTGCTCGAACACGCGCAGGAACTGCTTCGTGCGCTCCTCCTGGGGGTTCTCGAACACCGAGATCGGGTCGCCCTGCTCCACGATCACGCCGCCGTCCATGAACAGCACGCGGTTGCTCACGGCCTTGGCAAAGGGCATCTCGTGGGTGACCACCACCATGGTCATGTGCTCGTCGGCAAGCTGGCGGATGACCTTGAGCACCTCGCCAGTCAGCTCGGGGTCAAGCGCCGAGGTCGGCTCGTCGAAGAAGAGGATCTCGGGCTTCATGGCAAGCGCGCGAGCGATGGCCACGCGCTGCTGCTGGCCGCCGGAAAGCTGGTAGGGATAGGCGTCGGCCTTGTCGGCAATGCCCATCTTGCCCAGAAGCTCCATGGCGGTCTGCTCGGCCTCCTCCTTGCTGCGATGCTGCACGTGAATGGGGGCATCGGTCAGGTTCTTGAGGATGCTGTAGTGCGGGAAGAGGTTGAACTGCTGGAACACCAGCCCGCAGTAGCTGCGGAAGTGGCGAAGCTCCTGATGCGACACATAGACGGCCTGGCCGTTCTCGTCGGTGTGAGCCGCGCGCTGGCCCATGTAGCGAATCTCGCCGCCGTCGATGGTCTCGAGGAAGGTCGCGCACCTCAGAAGCGTCGACTTGCCCGAGCCGGACGGGCCGATGATGCTGACCACCTCGCCCTTGTCGACCTCGAAGCTGATGTCCTTCAGCACCTCAAGGCCGTCGAAGCTCTTCTTGATGTTGTCCATCTGCAAGATCATGGTAATCGTCCCATTTCTGCAGCGCCCGCATGCAGCAGCGCTGCGCGTCGCGCCAAAACGGCAACAGAGCAGGCTGCCTCTACTTGTAGTAGCCCATCGACTTCTCGATGCGCTTCATCACGAATTCGACGATGTAGTTGGCCACAAAGTAGAATATGCCGGCAATGACGAAAGGCATGAACGAGGTCTGCGAGGCCGAGATCTGCTTTGCCAGCGAGAAGACCTCCTGGTAGGCCAGCGTGAAGGCAAGCGAGGTGTCTTTGACCAGCGTGATGACCTCGTTGGTGACCGAGGGCATGATGCGCTTGATGACCTGCGGCAGAATGACGCGCATGAAGGTCTGGGTCTTGGTGTAGCCCAGCACCTCGCACGCCTCGTACTGCCCCACGGGAATCGACTCGATGCCGCCGCGGTAGATCTCGGCGAAGTACGCCGCGTAGTTGAGGACGAAGCCCAAGATCAGCGCGGGGAAGCGCCAGTTGCCGATGTTCATGCCAAACAGGTAGAAGGGTCCGAAGTACCACACCAGCAGCTGAAGCATCAGCGGCGTGCCGCGGATGACGGTGATGTAGGCGCTGGTGATGGCGCGCACCACGACAAAGCGCGACTTCTTGAGCAGCGCCACGACCATACCGAGCGGCAGCGACCCAACCAGGGTCAGCACAAAGATCCCAAAGGACCTGAGCATGCCTACAGACATGGTGGAAAACATGGTGGAGATGTCCATGGTCGTACAATCCTCACGTTGGTTGCGACGGAAGCCCCGCGCTTGCGCCGGGCCGCTTGCCACATGGGGCAGCCCCGCATGATTCTGAGGTGCGAATCACCGGGGCCGCGCGCTTGTTCTTGGATGCAAAGCCTTACTTGCCCAGGGTGATGTACTCCTCGATCTCGGGGTAGTGAGAGGCAATCTCGGCGACGGTGCCGTCGGCGGCCAGGGCGTCGAGGGCCTCGTTGATCTTGTCGCACAGGGCAGTGTCTTCCTTGCGGAAGCCGATGGCGTACTGTTCGTTGCCTAGCTCCTCGGCGAGGTACTCGTAGTCGGTCTCGCCATCGATGAGGTGGTTGCCCGCCGTCACGTCGATGGCGATGGCGTCGATGGCGCCGGCCTTGAGCTCGGTGAATGCGGTGGTGTAGTCAGGGTAGACCTCAAGCTTGCCGAAGGTCTTGGCGAGCTCTTCCTGCTCGCCCTCGGCGTCCAGCATCTGGAATGCCGAGGTTGCCGTTTGGACGCCAACCTTCTTGCCGGCGAGGTCGGCAAGCGTCTTGATCTCGGATCCCTTCTTCACCAGGATCATCTGGACGTTGTCGGAGTAGGTCTTGCTCCACAGGTAGTCGTCCTCGCGGCCGTTGACGGTGAAGCCCGACCAGATGCAGTCGCAGCTGCCGGCCTGCAGCTCGGCGTCCTTGGCGTCCCAGTTGAAGGGCACGGCCTGGTACTCCCAGCCGTAGTGCTTGCAGACGGCCTGGGCAAGCTCGACGTCAAAGCCGGTGGTCTGGCCGTTGTCATCGATGAAGGAATAGGGCGGGTACTCCTGGTCGAAGCCGTGCTTGAAGGTGTAGCCCTCGCCGTAGGCGTCGCCGCTGGCGGCACCGGACGAGGCGGACGAGGAGCCACCGCAGCCCACGAGGCCAAGGACGGTGGGAGCGGCAAACAGCATGCCAGCGGAAATGAACTGGCGGCGATTCATATTGAGCATGGATTTCCTCCTTCTGCGCTGCCTTATGGCGGCAATGTGCTCGGGCACTTTAGCGTGATGGAGTACAGAATAGCGCAGCGGAGGTGTCAGGTGGGCCGCATCTGGGTAACGTCTGTGTTACGAACCGCATTGGCGCAGGTAGAAGCCTTGAGAGCTGACTTTGCGCGGACATTCCTCCCACCGGATTCTGCAATACGTCCACCAAACCTGAAAATAGCTCATATAACAAGACAAATGTTCAGGGCCATACAATTTGCGGAAGGAGCTGCTGCGTGCTTACGCGAGTAAATAGAGGAGGCTTGAAATGGGCAAGTTTGTCATTAAGTCAACGGGCAAGGGCTTTCGGTTCAATCTGCTCGCCAGCAATGGCCAGGTGATTGTCACCTCGCAAACCTACAAGTCGCTGGCCAGCTGCAAGGGTGGCATTGCCAGCGTGCAGGCCTGCGCACCAGTGGCTGCCGTTGAGGACCAGACAAAGGGCAGCTTTGAGCCCGCGAAGTGTCCCAAGTTCCAGATCTATCTGGACAAGGCCGGAGAGTACCGCTTCCGCCTGCTGGCGAAGAACGGCCAGAACATTGCTGCCGGTGAGGGCTACACCAGGATGGATAGCTGCGAAAACGGCATAGAGAGCGTCCGCAAGAACAGCCAAGGCGCCCCCATCGAGCGCGAAGACTAAATGCCCGCAACAAGGACCGTCCTCGCTGTGAATCGGGGACGGTCCTCGTTTCTCACGCGTGTGAATCGGGGACGGTCCTCGTTTCTCATCCGTGTGAATCGGGGACGGTCCCCGATTCCGATAGATACGAAGAAACGCCTCCCTTGTGGGAGGCGCGAAGATTCGTGGTGGACCGGCAGGGGTTCGAACCCTGGACCTTGGGATTAAGAGTCCCCTGCTCTACCAGCTGAGCTACCGGTCC
>CACXFC010000054.1 GCA_902766835.1 uncultured Coriobacteriaceae bacterium
CGAGCCGCTCTTGGCGATGGCGCCCAGGCTCTTCTCCTCGATGCTCGAGAGACCGCCGGCAATGTTGCCGGGCGTGGGCTGGCCGCGGCGCATGTCGCAGCCAATGCTCTTGGCGCGCGTCTCCATGGCATCCACGATGTCGTAGATGCGCTGCCCCACCTCGGGCGTCACCGCACGACGCGCCAGCAGGTGCTCGCCACCAATGAACTCGGTCGTCTCACCAAAGACCACCGTGGCGCCAAGGTCCACAAGACGGTCGGACACGGCGCCGATCACGCAGTTGGAAGCCACGCCGCTCGTGGTGTCGGAGGCACCGCACTTAATGGACATGACCAGGTTGGAGATGTCGGTCTCCTCGCGCTGCAGGCCCGACACCTGTATGGCCAGACGACGCGCGATGTCGGTGCCCACGCGAATGGCGCGGGTCACACCTCCCAGCTCCTGGATGTGGATAATCTCGACCAGTTTGCCCGTGGCGCGCAGCTCCTCATACATCCGCGCATGGTCGGTCCCCTCGCAGCCCAAGCTCACGATGAGCACGGCGGCCACGTTAGGCCCGCGCCCGAGGCTGATGAGGGTGTCGGTCACACGCTCGAGGTCGGGCGGCAGCTGGCAGCAGCCCTGGTGATGCAGGTAGGCAACCGTCCCCTGCACCTGGCGGCTGATGGCTTGGGCAACGTCGTTTGCGCAGGTCACACTAGGGATGATGCCCACCAGGTTGCGCGCGCCAAAGCGACCGTCGGGCCGCTTGTATCCCATGAAGCTCGGCATTGCCCTCACGCCCCCTTCTCCAGGTCTCCCCTGCCCCGCATGCTGTCGAGGTTGTGCACGTGCACATAGGCACCCTGCGCAATGTCACGCGAGGCGACGCCAATCTCCTCACCATACTTGATGATGAGCTCGCCTTGTGCGATGTCGTGCAGCGCAAACTTGTGGCCAAAGGGGATGTCGTCCGCCACGGCGTGAACGGTCCGGTTTCCCGTCGCATCCACCACGGTGACCTGCGCGCCGGCCGTCACACCCTCCTCAAAGACGGTTGCCACGTTGTCCTTCTCGTTTGCCTGCAGGGCAAGCCTCTCGTCACTCATACGCCCCTCCTTCACGCACCTACTGCGCCACCGCAAGTACGCTCACCCCGTCGGGGATGACCACCACCCGCGCGTCCTCGCCTTTGATGCCGCGCGCTATGGCCAGCGCCTCGTCGGGCGTGTGCGCGGGAATCATGTTGCAGCGCCTGACCGTCTCGTCGTCAAGCCCGCTCACCAGCACCATGGGATGCCTGTGCAGGATGCGCGCATAGATCTGCGGACACCACTGCTCGGGTATGGTGGCCTTAGGCGCAATGCGCGACAGGTAGGCGTCAATCTCTTCGGGCGTGCCCATCTGGATGAGCTCGGCAAAATGGCTTCCGCCCATGCCATCGGCACAACCGCAGCACATGATGATGACGCCGTCCTCGCCCGCGCAGGCCTCGGCCGTTGCCACCGCCTTGGGGCTCTGGTAGAGGTTCTGGTCGAGCGGATACCCGCCGTTGGTGGTGACAACGATGTCGCCGGTCACCGGCGGGCACTGCGACCACTGGCGCACGAAGGCGACGCCGGCGGCATGTGCCTGCTCCAGATCGCCCGCCCACGCGCCAATGACCTGCTTGCGCGCGTTGAGCGCCACATTGAGGATGAAGGCCACGTTCACGCGGCGCGCCGCGACCACCATGTCCTCGTGGATGGGGTTGCGTTCAAGTACGCCGGTAAGGGCGTTCGGACTGGCGATAGCTGGATAGGAGTGGTTCTCCTTCACCGTCTCCTCTGCACATACGCCTGGAAGGATGGACTTGCGCCCGCCCGAGAAGCCCGCAAAGAAGTGCGGCTCGATGAAGCCCTCGCATATGAGCAGGTCGCAGTCGCACACCAGCCGGTTCACCTTGAAGCTCGCGCCTGAGGGCAGGGTGCCCATATCCACCATCTGAGCCTCGTCGAGACAGTCGTGCACCACGATGCGCTCGCCGTCCACGATGGCATCGCCAAACATGCGGCGCTGCTCTTCCTCGGTGGTGGCGCGGTGCAGGCCCGTCGCAATAAGGATGGTTATGTCGGCCTGCGGGTTGCCATGGCGAATCTCGGTCAGCAGCAGGGGAAGCGTGAGGCGGCTGGGCACCGCGCGGGTATGGTCGCTCGTCACTACGGTCACGCGCTTCTTGCCACGCGCAAGCTCTTCCAAAGACGGCGTGCCGAGGGGGCTCTGCAGGGCTGCCACCACCTGCGCTTCCTCGCTCGGGTCAGGCTCGAGGGCGGCCATCTCGGTCTCGACCAACGCCTCCAGATGCTCCTCCTCAACGTGAAGATCGAGGGTGCCGGTATCGTATGGCAGCGGAATAGTTCGCATGGCCTTGCCTCCCCTATTGTCGGCCAAAACGCAAATGCCCAGCTTTCCTGCATTATAGGGGCGTTCTGGCCCCTAGGCATGACGCTCTCGGCGAGATGTTCGGCACCCCTACTCGTGGCAGCCGTGGTCAGCGCAGCCACCGCCGTGGTGGCCGCAGTCGTGGCCTTCGCCGTGGCCATGATGGTTGCAGGTGGCGTCAAGGTCCGCCTCGAGCGTGCCCGCAGCAAGCGCAGCGACCGCCTCGTCGGGGTCTCCCGTCACTCCGGGATAGAGCTCGATGCCCGCCTCCCCGAGCGCCACACGCGCACCCATGCCAATGCCGCCGCAGATGAGGGCATCGGCCTCAGCAAGCTGCAGCAGTCCCGCCAGCGCGCCGTGACCCTTGCCGTTGGTGTCGAGTATCTGCGAGGAGACGATGGCACCGTTGGCGACGTCGTACAGCTTGAACTGCCTCGTTCTACCAAAGTGCTGGCCTACCTGCCCATTTTCATACGTTACGGCAATCCTCATGGTTCCTTCTCCCTTGTTGGTTAGCGCACGACTCTCAGGCATGTCCTTTATGCGATAGGTGCCGCCAGTGATGCGCAGACGCATACCATTGACGAGCGCATCTGCCACCTTGAAGCGCGCGGATGCGTAGATGTTGGCAACCGTCGCACGCGACACGCCCATGGCCTGCGCGCACTCCTCTTGCGTCATGCCCTGATAGTCAATGAGCCGCAGCACCTCAAACTCATCGAGGCTCATGTCGGTCGTCTGGGGGTTCTCAGCCTCCTGCGGGACAAAGCTCCAGTAGTCGGGATAGGCGCGAATCTGTCTGAAGCGGGTCGGTCTGGGCATGATGCTCCTTTTTTGACATATGCCAATATCAGGAACATAGTGCTATAACTGACATATGTCAACAAATAGCAACGAGGCGAACCCCCAAAGCGGTTCGGATTCTCTATCATCGAACCGCACCCACCCGTCACCCCCGTCACCTGTTATCGGAGTCCTCATGAACGCAGAAGCTCTCGACGAGATCACCAGTCCCTCGCTCAGCCCGCGATGCATGCGCTGCATGCTGGACAAGTATCTGGATGCCTGCCCGGCAGATGTGCCCTGGCAGACGCGTGCGGACTACCAGCGCCGGGCTCTTGCCACGGTGGCGGAGGGGTCGCTTACCATGACCGCGCCCGAGATAGGCCACGAGCTCACGGGCGTGCTGCGCGACATGTTTGGCATCGAGCGCAGCTACACGCAGGTCAAACGCCACTTCAACGAGCTGGTGCTGGGCCTTGAGGGCAAGCTCGCACACCGCATCACACAAAGCGACGATCCGCTCGACCTAGCCGCGCGTCTTGCGATGGCGGGCAACTTCATCGATTTTGGCCCCACCGGCGAGGTGAGCGAGGAGAAGCTCCTGCAGCTGGTCGACGATGCCGCCCACATGGAGCTCGACGTGGCCGCCCTCGCCGACCTCAAAGCCCGCATCATGCAGGCGCGCACCATCACCTACCTCACCGACAACTGCGGCGAAGTGGTACTCGACAAGCTGTTCATCGCCCAGATCAGGCAGGCAAACCCGCAGACAGACGTCACCGCCGTCGTGCGCGGCGCCGAGACCTCCAACGATGCGACCATGGAGGACGCCCGCCAGGTGGGCCTCGATGAGGTCGCTCGCGTCATCGACAACGGCAGCAACATAGCGGGCACCTGCCCCGCGCGGGTGAACGAGCAGACGCGCGCGGCCCTGCGCGACGCCGACCTCGTCATATCCAAGGGCCTCGCCAACTACGAGACCCTCTCAGGCCGGGGGCAAAACACCTACTTCCTGTTCCTCTGCAAATGCGCCCTCTACGTGGAGGTCTTTGGCGTGCCCCTATACACCGGCATGGTCGTGCGCGGGGTGTGAGGAGCCGGGCCGTCGCTCTACCCATGAACGGGTCATCTAAAACTCCAGTGCCTCGCCGTCGGCAGGAATGAGCACCTGTCCGCCTACGCCCAAGCGGTCCACGAAGGTGCGCAGGTAGGCACGCGAGACGTTGCCGTGGCAAACGGCTTCCTGCATAGTCGATGACTAGCGTGGCATTGCGAATCTGGCGCAGGCGCATGGCGGTGTCCCTCCCTTGTGTGGCGCTGACGGCACCATGGTATCAGGAGAAGCAGAAGGTAACCCAGCGCGTCGAGAATCAGAGGGCAGGCCCAAAGGTTCCTTGATGCAAAAAAACGGCACGGGAATTGTCTCCCGTGCCGCGCTGATCGACGATGCCATCGCCGCGCTCGACCTGAAGCTCACCGCGGACGAGATGGCCTACCTCGAGGAGCCCTACGTCCCGCACGCGCAGTACGGATTCCGATAGGCAGAGGTAAGACGTCGCCTCTCCTGATCCTAATGAGGGGCAACTAAGGGACACGCCTTTTTTGGGCGTGTCCCTTAGTTTCCTGCGATAAGGTTGCGGTTACTCCTGCATGAAGGCGGGCATCTCGCCGCGCGCCGTCGCAGCAGCTATCTGGGCAATGGCGTCCGCCACCGACTCGTCGAGGGCGTCACCAATGTGCCAGCGTGCCGCGGCAGCCGCGTCCTCGCTGGCATTGGCAACGGCCACCGAATTGGGCACGGCGGCAAGCATCGAGACGTCGTTGCCCGCATCACCGAAGGTTGCCACCTCGTCAAGCCCAATGCCCAGGTACTCGGCCATGATGCGCACCGCGCTCCCCTTGCCAAAGCCCTTGGGCGTAATGTCAATCACAAACCCGTCCGGCGAAGGCAGCACGAAGTCAAGCTCAGGAACCTCCCGGCGAAGCAGCTCGCACAGCTGAGGAGTGCCTTCCGACGTTTGCAGGCGCACGATGACCTTCAGCGTGGGTCCCTCGACTTCGGGCAGAATCTTCGACACCCGCAAGAACTCGTCCATTTCCGCGTTGCCAACGGAGTACTTGCGCGACACACCCCAATTGGGGCCATCGCCCTCCATGTCGAAGAACACCAGGAAGCCGTCGGGCTGCTCGTCGAGGATGTGAGACACGCGCCGCAGCGGCTCCTCGGGCGTCCATTCGCGATGAACAACCTGGCCATCCACGCATACCAGCTGCCCGTTGGCATAGGCACCTGTTGCATAGGTCCACGGCTCGTTGCGGAAGGTCTCCGCCATCGACGCAGGTGGACGTCCCGTCACCGGGCCAAAGTGCCCGCCCGCATCTATGAAGGCACGGATGGCCGCAAGGCCCTTGTCCGAAAGCGCCGCCGCATGGAACGGCTCGCCGGGATTATGCGGAATAAGCGTATTGTCCAAGTCGGTTAGAACCAGTTTGATCATGGCATTCCTCTTGAAGTCATGCTCGCACGACAGGGGACCTCGCGTTTTGCGATTGCACACACGAAGCGCGCCAAGGGCCCTTCCTTGGCGCGCTTCGCTACAATCGTACGCTCTTGTATGCCCCAAGAGGCATAGTTCGTTTCATCTAACAGAAAACCTATGATGCGCAGCTATGCGGTATGGCCGAGCGCGTCGCCACGGTTGCCCTCGCCAGAATGTCAGCACGTCTTCGATGCCGTCCGCCTAGCAATCAGGCCGCGTAATGCCGTGCCTTGGGAATTGCGGGAACCGCCTCTTCCACCACAAAGGGGCCGTATTGCGGCGCGTCCCCCGCCATGATTAGCTTGTAGGCCTTGATGCACTTGGGCAGGTAGATGAACCCCAAGGTCAAAGCGCAGCCACGACGCGCCACCCAGGGCAACGAAGCACACCACGGCCAAGATGGTCCTGATCCCAATGCCCACCAGCGTTGAGTTCCACCCGGTAAGGTCGACCACAAATAGCGCCACCAACCTAGTTACGAAGAAGGCCCCGGCCGCAAGCGCCAAACCGGCAACCATCACAAGGGTTCGTCCCGACATATTGTCTGATGTCACGCTCATGTTGTCCCTCCACCCGCATAGCATGGCCGCCCGCATCTCGACGGCGCTTATGCGCCATCGCTATCACTTCATCTGCAATCAGGTACGCAGAGAGTGATACACCTGTCTCTGCTTATCGCTCGCGGCGCGCATTCTGGCTCAAAGCCCTGTGCCAATACGGCCATCTTGTTCGTTTGAGCTGCTAATCTGCCTAGTTCACCGAAGTGTTACGCTAGGAGCACCCTACATGCGCTAGGTCTAGTTATTGGCTTTTTGTTTGCAAACTCCAACGAGGAGGTATTCATGCCTACTAAGCGTACGAGTAAGACCGCCGAGGCCAAGGTTGAAGAGAAGGCCGTCGAGGTCGTAGAGGCTGCGGGTGAGGAAGAGGCTCCCGCCAAGCCCAAGCGTACCCGCAAGACGACCACCACCAAGACCACGCGCACCCGCAAGGCTGCCGCCAAGGCCGAGGAGAAGCCCGCCGAGGCAACGGCCGCCAAGGCCGAGGAAGCCCCTGCCAAGCCCAAGCGCACCCGCAAGGCTGCCACCACCAAGACCACACGCACCCGCAAGGCTGCTCCCAAGGCCGAGGAGAAGCCCGCCGAGGAGCCCGAGGTCAAGGCCGAGGCCGCTCCCGAGCCCGTCGTTGAGGCAGCCCCCGAGCCGGAGCCCGTGGCTGCCCCCGAGCCCGAGCCCGTCGTCGAGGCTGCACCCGAGCCCGAGCCCGCACCTGAGCCCGAGCCCGCACCTGAGCCTGAGCCCGAGCCCGCACCTGAGCCCGAGCCCGCACCTGAGCCCGAGCCCGCACCTGAGCCCGAGCCCGCACCTGAGCCCGAGCCC
>CACXFC010000055.1 GCA_902766835.1 uncultured Coriobacteriaceae bacterium
CAACCAGCGTTGGCTGGGCGGCATGCTCACCAACTTCGTCACCATGCGCTCCCGCATCGACCGCATGGAGGAGCTCGAGGCCATGGTCGAGGACGGCCGCATGGCTGCCCGCGGCAAGAAGGAGCAGGCTGTGCTCACCAAGGAGCTCGAGAAGCTCCAGCGCAACCTCGGTGGCGTTCGTGACATGCACACCCTCCCGCAGGCCATCTTCGTGGTCGACACCAAGCGCGAGGAGATTGCCATCAAGGAGGCCAACCGCCTGCACATCCCCGTCGTGGGCATGCTCGACACCAACTCCGACCCCGACGTTGTCGACTACGGCATCCCTGCCAACGACGACGCCATCCGTTCGGTCAACCTGATGTGCGAGCTCGTCGCCGACGCCATCCTTGCTGGCGCTGGCAAGGAGCAGATCTCCGAGGCCGAGATGGCCGCCGGCGAGACCACTCCTGCCGTCGAGGTCGAGGCTCCCGCAGCCGAGTAGGGCACACCCACGTTTCGAAATCCTAATTGAGGAGGACAACATATGGCTCAGGTAACTGCCGCTATGGTCAAGGAGCTTCGCCAGATCACCGACGCTCCTATGATGGAGTGCAAGAAGGCTCTCGTCGAGGCTGACGGCGACATCGAGAAGGCAATCGACGTCCTGCGCGTCAATGGTCTGGCCAAGGCCGTCAAGAAGGCTGGCCGTGACACCAACGAGGGCACCATCGGTGCGTACATCTCCGAGGACGGCAAGACCGGCTCGCTGATCGAGGTCTCCTGCGAGACCGACTTCGTGGCCACCAACGCCAAGTTCAAGGGCTTCGTGCAGGACCTTGCCAAGGTCGTTGCCGAGTGCGATCCCGCCGACATCGACGCTCTGCTTGCCTGCCCCATGGGCGAGGGCACCGTCGACGACGCTCTGAAGGAGAGCATCTTCGTCATCGGCGAGAACCAGAAGGTCGTCCGCTTCCAGCGCGTCAGCGTCGAGAAGGGCCGCATCGCCTCTTACGTGCACCACGACGGCAAGCATGCCACTCTGGTCGTGTTCAACTTCGGCAAGCCCGAGACCGCCGAGAACGACGAGTTCAACACCTTCGCGCATGACGTTGCCATGCAGGTCATCGCCTCCGACCCCATCTCCGCTCGCCGCGAGGACATCCCCGAGGATGTCATCGAGCACGAAAAGGAGATCTATCGTGCCCAGGCTGCCGAGTCTGGCCGTCCCGAGAAGTTCTGGGAGGGCATCGTCAACGGCCGCCTGAAGAAGTTCTTCCAGGAGCGCGCCCTGACCGAGCAGGCCTTCGTGAAGGACGGCAACGTCACCGTGGGCGAGCTCGCCGCCAACATCTCGAAGAAGCTCGAGGACGCCGTCAACATCGTCTCCTTCGTCCGCTTCAACTTTGGCGAGGAGTAAGCTTTTCAGCTTGTCTAGTTTGGGCCGGCACGTTCGCGTGTCGGCCCTTTTTCATATGCCTGGTGCGTCACAGATGGTATTGCTGTTTGCATCGTCTGCTGACCAAGGACGCCGGGTAAGCCTTTGCTAAACTTTTCCAGATGCCTGCGTGCATTGAGGGACGCAGGACAAACCGACCAGAGGAGGACTCTTGGCAGAGTACAAGTACAAGCGTGTGCTGCTCAAGCTCTCGGGTGAGGCGCTCATGGGTAGCCGTTACTTTGGCATCGACCCTGAGGTTCCCCAGCGCATAGCCGAATCCATCAAGCCGGCCTACGAGGATGGCGTGCAGATTGCCGTGGTTGTGGGCGGCGGCAACATCTATCGCGGCCTTGAGGGTGCGGCCGAGGGCATGGACCGTGCCCAGGGCGACAACATGGGCATGCTTGCCACGGTCATCAACTCTCTTGCCCTGCAGGATTGCTTTGAGAAGAACGGGTTCGAGTGCCGCGTGATGAGCGCCATCGAGATGCATGCCATCTCGGAGACCTACATCCGCAGGCGTGCCATTCGTCACCTCGAGAAGGGGCGTATCACCATCTTTGCGGCCGGTACCGGCAACCCCTACTTCACCACCGACACCTGCGCGGCCCTGCGCGCCTGCGAGATTGGCGCCGACGTGCTCATGAAGGCAACCAAGGTCGACGGCATCTACGACAAGGATCCCGTCAAGCACCTCGATGCCAAGAAGTACGACACCATCACGTACCGCGAGGTGCTGAAGAAGCGCCTGCAGGTCATGGACGCGACGGCTACGGCACTGTGCCAGGACAACGCCATGCCCATCATGGTGTTCAACATGGAGCAGGAAGGCGCCATCGTGCGCGCGCTCCGTGGCGAGCCCGTCGGCACAACAGTTGTCGAGGCATAGCATACGCTTGGGGTCATGACACTGGCCTCATGCCGGTAAGTAATGAGATTATCTATGGGCCTATGAAGGTCCACCACAACGAAGGAGTCAGGCTATGAGCGAGTACACCGATTCTGCCAAGCGTCGCATGGACAAGGCCATCGATGCCCTTAAGGCTAACTTCGCGCGCGTGCGCACGGGTCGTGCCAACCCGCACGTGCTTGACAGCATCAAGGTCGACTACTACGGCGTGCCGACTCCCATCACCCAGCTCGCAGGCGTCAAGGTCCCCGAGGCGTCCATGCTGATCGTTGAGCCCTGGGACAAGTCCTCGCTGCGCTCCATCGAGAAGGCCATCATGGATTCCGACCTTGGCATCACCCCGTCCAACGACGGCGTCACCATCCGCCTGCCGTTCCCCAAGCCCACCGAGGAGCGTCGTCGCGAGCTGGTGAAGGAGTGCAACAAGTACGCCGAGGAGGGCAAGATTGCCGTCCGCAACGCCCGCCGTCATGCCAACGAGAAGGCCGAGCGCGACGAGAAGGACGGCCTCATCACCGAGGACGACGTCAAGCGCGAGAAGAAGGCCATCCAGAAGCTCACCGACGACTACACGAAGAAGGTCGAGGAGCTTCTCAAGACCAAGTCGGCCGAGGTAATGGAGATCTAGATGCATCGAGACGATGCGCTTCTGCGCGCGTTCTATTCCGACCCGCCTGCTGACATTTCGCTAGACGACATAGACCTGTCACGCATCCCCTCCCATGTCTCCATCATCATGGATGGCAACGGGAGGTGGGCGCAGGCTCGCGGCTTGGATAGGTCGCAGGGCCACGTCGCGGGCGTCGACTCGCTGCGCGAGACCGTCACGACGAGCGTGCGCCTGGGCCTCGACGTGCTTTCGGTGTACGCGTTCTCTACCGAGAACTGGCGTAGGCCCAAGCGCGAGGTCGACCTGCTCATGCACCTGTTTGCCACGACGCTGCTCAAGGAGCTGCCGCTCTTCCATCAGGAGAACGTGCGGCTGCGCTTCTTTGGCGACCTCTCGGCCCTGCCCGAGAAGACCTTCAAGGTCTTCCAGCAGGGTCTGGACGAGACGGCCCACCATACGGGCATGACCTTTGCGCTGGCCGTCAACTATGGGTCGCGTGCCGAGATTACGCGCGCCTGCGCCGAGCTCGCACGCGAGGTGGCGCAGGGCCGCCTTACTGCGGATGCCATCACCGACGAGCTGGTGGCAGAGCATCTTTACACCAATGGCTTGCCCGACCCCGAGCTTCTGATTCGCACGTCGGGCGAGCTTCGCTTGTCTAATTACCTGCTCTGGCAGCTGGCGTACACCGAGTTCTATGTAACCGACACGCTCTGGCCAGACTTCGACCGCTGGGAGATGCTACGGGCCATGCGAGCCTTCCAGAGGAGAAACCGTAGATTTGGGGGAGTGGTCAGCGCATGAGTGAGAGTAAGCCAGCCGGGCTGAGCAACGCGCTTACCCGCACCATAGTTGGTGCCATCTATTTTGTCGTGGTGGTTGGGTGCCTGTATGCGGGCGTGACCGTCACGGCCCTTGTCGCGGCACTCATGGCGGGAATGTGCGCCTGGGAGCTGCTGCACCTCTTCCGTGCGGCGGGCAGGCAGCCCAATGACATCATTGTGCTGGCAGCCTGTGTGCTGTTCCCCCTGTCGCCTCTGGCGCCCTTTGGCACGCCCACGCTGCTGCTCGCCATCCTGCTGATCGTCAGCGTGGCGGCATGGTACGTGAGTGTGCCGCGGGTGACGGTAACCGACGTGGCGCTCACCATCTTCATACCCCTCTACTGTGGCTTCGGCTTCTCCACGGTGACGATGATTCGCATGTGCAACCCGGGCATTCAGGGGTTCCTGCTGGCCTTTGGCGTCATGGGCTCCATCTGGCTCAACGACGCCATCGCATACTTCGTGGGCTCGCGCTTTGGCAAGACCAAGCTCGCTCCGCGCATTTCACCGAACAAGAGCGTCGAGGGCTTTGTGGGTGGTCTTCTGGCCTGCATCTTCATCTGGTGCGTCGTGGCATCCCTCAAGGTGTGCGGCATCGGCTTCTTCTTTGCCATTCCCTGCGGCATCGTCGTGGGCATTGCCGGCGTTCTGGGCGACCTCTTCGAGTCGCGCATCAAGCGTGGCTTTGGGGTGAAGGACTCGGGCAACCTCTTGCCGGGGCATGGCGGCATGCTCGATAGAAGCGACGCCCTGCTCTTTGGGTGCATGGTCGCCCTCCTCATTCTGCGTTTGGGGAGGTACCTGTGAGTATTTTCGAAGACACCGCGCCGCGCTCGGAGCGCAGACGCCCGCTGCGCGTGGCGGTGTTGGGGTGTTCGGGGTCCATTGGCACGCAGACCCTTGACGTGTGTCGCAAGCATGCCGACAAGGTCGAAGTCGTGGCCTTGTCGGTATTTGGTTCGACCGACGCCCTTGTTGCCGCAGCGCGCGAGTTTGGCGTCCGCTATGCCTGCGTGGCCGACGAGGCGCACGCAGACGATGCCATCCTCAGCGAGCTTCCCGAGCACTGCGCGTTGAGCGTGGGCAGCCAGGCGCTGGCCGACCTCGCGTCGCTCGATGACGTCGACTGCGTGGTGAACGCGCTGGTGGGTGCCGCGGGCATACAGGCAGGCTACCAGGCGCTGCGTGCGGATAAGGTGTTGGCGTATGCCAACAAGGAGTCCATCATCGTGGCGGGCGACCTGCTCATGCCGCTGGCAAAGCCGGGCATGCTCATTCCCGTTGACTCCGAGCATAGCGCGATCTTCCAGTGCCTGGTGGGGGAGCGCACGCGCGAGGCGAAGCGCCTGTGGCTCACCTGCTCGGGCGGCCCCTTCTACGGGCGCACGCGCGAGGAGCTGGCACGGGTCACTGCCGCCGATGCGTTGGCCCATCCCACCTGGCAGATGGGGGCGAAGATCACCATTGACTCCGCGAGCCTCATGAACAAGGGCTTCGAGGTGCTGGAGGCCCATCACCTCTTTGAGATGGGCATCGATGACGTGCGCGTTCTGGTACAGCGCCAGAGCCGCATCCACTCCATGGTGGAGTTCGTCGACGGGTCGACCATCGCACAGCTTGGCCCCTCCGACATGCGCATCCCCATTCAGTATGCCCTGAGCTATCCCCAGCGCTGGGAGAGCCCCTCCGAGTCCATTGACTGGTGCCACGAGCAGCCGATAACCTTCGGTGAGGCAGACGAGAAGACCTTTGGGTGCCTTGCTCTGGCCCGCGAGGCGGGACGTGTGGGCGGTACCATGCCCTGCGTGCTCAATGCGGCAAACGAGGTGGCCAATGAGGCGTTCCGCAAAGACCGATGCTCGTTCCTCGACATCGAGCGCGTCGTGTCGGCCGCCATGGATGCCCATGACGTGGAGCCGGTGCAAAGCCTGGAGCAGCTCGAGCATATTGACGCATGGGCGCGCGAGAAGGCCCGTCAGGAACTGGCGGTCTTGGCATGAGTGCGGTGTCTGGGTTTATCTCGGCGGTATTCTGGGGCGTGCTTGTCCTCTCGTGCCTCGTGTTCATCCACGAGGGTGGGCACTTCCTGGCTGCCCGCGCGTTTGGCATGCGCGTGACCGAGTTCTTCCTGGGCCTGCCCTGCAGGTTTAGGCTCTCGTTCAAGTCCAAGCGCTTCGGCACCGAATTCGGCGTGACCCCACTGCTGCTTGGCGGCTACAACCGCATCTGTGGCATGGAGGGGGAGTACGACGAGCTGCTTCCCCGTGCGCTGCAGATCGTGCAGCGCGAGGGACGCGTGCCCGCAACTGCCCTTGCCTCGGAACTGCAGATAGAAGAGGGACGCGCCTACGCACTGCTCGCCTACCTTGCAGACCTTGGCGCAATCCGCCCCTACTACGACAAGTCAAAGGGCGAGACGCCGTGGCAGTCCGAGTGGCCCGAGCAGTTCGAGACGCTGCAGCGCGACGCCAAGCTCCTCACGGAGTATGATTCAGCCCACGACTTCACCTCGAAGGGCACCACCGACGCGGGTTGCCCGCGCCCCGTGGAGGACGCCGAAGAGTTCTATCGCGGCGAGGCCTCCCACACCTATAGGGGCAAGGGCTTCTTCCAGCGCCTGGTCGTGTTGGTGGCCGGTCCCGCGGTGAACATCCTTGCAGCCTTCCTGCTGATTGTCGGGTCGTTGATGATCGGCGGCGTCGAGGTGAACACGAATTCGAACGTGCTGGGCGGCGTTACCCCCGGTTCGTATGCAGAGGCCGCCGGCATCAAGCAGGGCGACAAGATCGTCATGCTTGCCGGGAAGCAGGTTTCCAACTGGGATGATCTCTGCGTTGCCATCGATGCCGCCCTCGAGGCCGGGCAGGACTTCACGGTTGCCTACGAGCGCGACGGACAGACCTTCGAGGCGACCGTCGACCTACCCGAAGGGGAGCACGTCGAGATATTTGGCGTGAACGCGCAGATAGAGCTGTACCGCCCGAACTTCCTTGAGGCGGCAGGCTTTGCGCTCTCCTACATTGGCCTCGTTGCGGGCGCCGTTGCGAGAATCATCATGCCCCAGCACACGATGGAGGTCGTCAGCCAGTCGTCTTCGATCGTCGGCATATCCGCCATGGCCTCCGAGGCCGCATCGTCTGGCCCGAACGAGCTGGTCATGTTCGCCGCGGCAATCTCGATGTCGCTGGGCTTCATGAACCTGCTGCCCATTCCGCCGCTCGATGGAGGAAAGATCCTCCTCGAGGTCATCGAGGCCATACGGCGCAAGCCGCTTTCCACGAAGGCGCAGGCCTACATCAGCTACGTGGGCCTGGCATTCTTCCTGTTCCTGTTCGTTTTTGCCGTGCGCAACGACATCATGCGCATCTTTGGCTTGATGTGACGTAGGGAGACCACATGAGCGTAGGTGAGGTTGCGGCGCAAGAGGCGCGCAACATGACGCGTGCCGTCAAGGTGGGTAGCGCTGTCATAGGCGGAGGCGCCCCGGTGAGCGTGCAGTCGATGTGCACGACCAAGACGGCCGATGCCGAGGCGACCCTTGCGCAGATCAAGCGCCTTGCGGATGCGGGGTGCGAGATCATCCGCGCCACCGTCCCCAACAATGAATCTCTCGATGCCTTCGAGCGGATCTGCGCCGAGTCTCCCATACCGGTGGTGGCCGACATCCACTTCGACTATCGCCTGGCCATGGAGTCTGCTCGCCGCGGGGCTGCGGCACTGCGCATCAATCCGGGAAACATCGGGTCGTTCGACAAGGTTGACGCCGTGATCGACACAGCGGGGGAGTGCGGCTGCGCCATCCGCATTGGCGTGAATGCCGGCTCGCTTGACCCCAAGGTCGCCGAGCGCACAGAGCTGACGCTTCCGCAGAAGCTGGTTGCCTCGAGCGTCTCGTTCGTGGAGCACTTCGAGCAGCGCGGCTTCGAGGACATCGTGCTGTCGGCCAAGGCGCACTCGGTCCCCGTCACGATCGAGACCTACCGCGCCCTCTCGCGCGAGTTGCCGACCGTGCCCCTGCATCTGGGCGTCACCGAGGCGGGAACCCTGCGACAGGGCACCGTCAAGAACTCCGTGGGCGTGGGCATCCTGCTCGCCGAGGGCATTGGCAACACCATCCGCCTTTCGCTGACGGCAGACCCCGTGGAAGAGGTCAACGTGGCCTGGGACCTGCTTTCGGCTCTGGGCATCCGCAGGCTTCATCCGGAGCTGGTGAGCTGCCCCACCTGCGGGCGTACGCAGGTGAACCTGATCGCCATGGCCGAGGAGGTCTCCTCGCGGCTTTCGCAGATCAAGGCACCCATCACGGTGGCCGTCATGGGTTGTGTGGTGAACGGTCCGGGCGAGGCGCGCGACGCAGACATCGGCATTGCGTGCGGAAAGGGCCAAGGAATGATCTTTGCGGGTGGCGAGCCCATTCGCAAGGTAAGCGAAGAGAACATGGTCGACGAGCTCTTCGACGAGATCGAGCGTCGATTTGGTGTATAGACCGCCTGAGATGTGCGCATTGTCTGCCCAAGACACGCATCAGGCGCAGAAAGGAATGATATGAAGCGCTACATGAAGATGTCCCAACTCTATGCCCCCACGCTCAAGGAGGACCCCTCCGAGGCAGAGCTTGCAAGCCATCGTCTGCTGCTGCGCGCGGGCATGATCCGCAAGACGGCGGCTGGCCTCTATAGCTACCTGCCCCTTGCCTGGCGTTCGCTACTCAAGATCGAGGCGGTCATCCGCGACGAGATGGAGGCCATTGGCGCACAGGAGATCCAGGTGCCCATGATCGTGCCCGGCGAGATTTGGCAGGAGTCCGGCCGCTGGGACGTCTATGGCCCCGAGCTGCTGCGCCTGAAGGACCGCCACGGCCGCGACTTCGTGGTGGGCCCCACGCACGAGGAGACCTTCGTCGACCTGGTGCGCAACGAGCTGCGCTCCTACAAGCAGCTGCCGGTGACCATCTATCAGATCCAGGACAAGTTCCGCGACGAGATGCGTCCCCGCTTTGGCCTGATGCGTGGCCGCGAGTTCATCATGAAGGACGCCTACTCGTTCGACGCCACCGTCGGGGGCATGCAGAAGAGCTATGAGGACCAGAAGGCCGCCTACGCGCGCATCTGCGAGCGTTGCGGGCTGCGTGCGCTGCCCGTGGTGGCTGACTCCGGCCAGATTGGCGGAGACACCTCGGTGGAGTACATGGCCCTCGCCGAGGCTGGCGAGGCAGAGCTGGTGTGGTGCGACTGCGACTACGCCGCAGACGTGGAGGCCGCCTGCGTGGGCATCGAGGTAGAGGAAGGTCCGGGCAGCACCTGCGAGCGCGTCGAGACCCCCTGCGAGGGAAGCATCGCGGCGCTTGCCGAGTTCATGGGTGTGTCCGAGAAGGCCTGCCGCAAGAGCTTCGCCATCATCGCCGAGGACGAGACCCCCGTGCTCTGCCTGCTCCCGGGCGACCACGAGCTGAACGAGGTCAAGGCCGAGCATGCCTTTGGCCACTACGACATCATGAACGAGGAGCAGATGGCCGTGTATGGCCTCGTGAAGGGCTATATGGGCCCGATCGGTGCCGACGAGCGCGTGAAGGTTGTGGCCGATATCTCGCTCAAGGACTCCAAGAGCTGGCTGGTGGGTGCCAACGAGGCCGGCTGGCACATCAAGGGCGCCTGCCCGGGCAAGGACTTCACGGTCGACGAGTGGATTGACCTCGCGTCGGCCAAGGAGGGCGACGCCTGCCCGCACTGCGGCAAGCCGCTGCACGCCGCTCGCGGCATTGAGGTGAGCCAGGTCTTCCAGCTGGGCACGAAGTACTCCGACGCCATGGGCGCCACGTTCATGGACAAGGACGGCAAGGAGAAGCCCTTCCAGATGGGTTGCTATGGCATCGGCGTGAGCCGCACCCTTGCCGCCGTGGTCGAGCAGCATCACGACGAGCACGGCATCGTGTTCCCGGTGTGCGTCGCTCCCTACGAGGTCGAGGTGCTCCCGCTCGATGCCAAGGGCGACGTCTGGGAGGTTGCCGACCGCATCGCCAACGAGCTTGTCGAGCAGGGCATTGAGGTGGTCGTTGACGACCGCAAGGAGCGCCCGGGCGTCAAGTTCAACGATGCCGACCTGATGGGCTTCCCCTATCAGGTGGTCTGTGGCAAGCGCGGCATCAAGTCTGGTACCGTCGAGCTGAAGAACCGCGCTACCGGTGAGCGCACCGACATTGCCCTTGACGAGGTTGTATCGTACCTTGTTGATACGGTGAAGTCGCAGCGACGCTAGAGATTTCGTCAGCAAAGGGGGATTCCATGACCTACGAGGAGCTTGCCAACCAGGCACGCGGTCAGATGGGCGAGTGGTGCAAGGCATGCCCCATCTGCGATGGAAGGGCATGCGGCTCGCATATCCCCGGTCCTGGCTCTAAGGGTTCGGGCAACGTTGCCGCGCGCAACCATGAGGCATGGAAGGACTACCGCCTGTCCATGGACACCATCCACGAGACGTTCACGGCCGACATCTCGGCCCGCGTCCTGGGCCGCCAGCTCGCCCTTCCGGTGATGATTGCCCCGGTGGGGGACGTGCCGCTCCACTACGGCAGCAAGTACGACACGGTTGCCTACAACAGGACGGTTCTTCAGGCAGCCCATGAGGCGGGTACGCTGGCCTGGACGGGCGACGGGACTGACGAATCGATCATGTCGAACGCCCTCGAGCTGATCGGCTCGATGGATGGCGCCGGCGTGCCCACCATAAAGCCGTGGTCGATGGACGTGGTCTTCGAGAAGCTGGAGGCGGCACTCGCCGTGCATCCGGCGGCCGTTGCCATGGACATCGATGCGGCTGGTCTGCCGTTTCTGCGCGGGCAGCAGCCTCCTGCGGGTGCCAAGTCGCGCGCGGAGCTGCGCGAGATTGCCCATCGCTGCCATGCAGCAGACGTGCCCTTCGTCGTGAAGGGCGTCATGTCGGTGCGGGCTGCCGAGAAGGCCGTACGTGCGCATGCCGACGCCATCGTCGTCTCCAACCACGGCGGACGCGTGCTTGACGGCGTTCCCGCCACCGCCGAGGTGCTCCCCGACATTGCCGCCGAGTTCAGGGGCGCCACCCAGATTCTGGTTGACGGTGGCATCAGGAGCGGCATAGACGTGTTCCGCGCCTTGGCCATGGGCGCCACGGCTGCGCTGGTCTGCCGGCCCTTCGTGGTTGCCACCTTTGGCGGGGGAGCACAGGGCGTGCGGGACTACCTCGACCAGTTTGCCCGCGAGCTGTCTGACGCCATGGAGATGTGCGGTGCGCGGAGCGTGTCGGACATCGACCGAGAAATGCTCTGGTAGATCTCGCGCTTTTCCTTGTTCTTTCTTGCGAAATTAAGGGACACGCCCTTCTTTGCCCCGCGGGGCAAAGAAGGGCGTGTCCCTTAATTTCCCCGCACTAGCGTGCACAGGGGAGCACACAATCTCTTTTGCGCCATGCGCCCTACCACACACCGTGCTGGCACATTTGTTACCAATGCTGGTGCGTACTATGGTGTTAGCTGCCGTTTTAGGGAGGCGTATCATGCAATACCTAATTCTTTGCCCCATTTGCCTTCTGATAGCCGTAGTGTTCATCATCGTGGAGAAGTCTGGCCGCTATGTGGCGGCCGACATCATCAAGGGCCTTGCCTCGGCGGTGTTTGTGGCCCTTGGCTTGCTTGGCGTGCCGGGGTGCTCGGATCCGGCCTTCGCCCGGATGGTAGTGATTGGGCTTGTGCTGGGAGCGGTTGCTGACGTGCTGCTCAACCTGCGCTATGTCTTCGAGGGAAACAAGGCGAAGCTGGCGTTTCTAGCGGGCATCGTGGTGTTTCTCGCTGGCCACATCTGCTACATCATCGCCAGCCTGCCCTATTGTCCGGGCATTGTGCCCTGCGTCATCATTGGCGTGGTTCTCACGTGCGCCCTTTTGTACTGGATATTCCAGCGCATCGAGGCAAGCACGGTCTTCAAGGTGTTTGGCTTCTTCTACCTGGGCGCCATCGTGATCCTCAACTGCGTGGCGCTGTTCATACTGGTCACCTCGTTCTCCCAGCACTGGCTGGTGTTCTTTGCCGGCACGCTGCTGTTCCTTGTGAGCGACGTAATACTCATCCTCAACAACTTTGGCCCAAAGCAGAGCTTTGCCATGCGCGTCTCAAACCTGCTGCTCTATTACGTGGGGCAGCTGCTCATTGCGCTGAGCCTCCAGCTTCCCTTCTAGGAGGGTGCCGCCCCGCATGACGATGCTGTGTGAGCTGGTGTCATGCGCTATCATTGACTCTCCGGTTGTGGGCTGCGGTGAAGGGAAACGCAGTATGGGCGATCAGCCAACAGAACAGTTAAACATTGCAAAGAACGCCTCTGACGCACAGTACGAGCAGGACGAGTTTGAAGCTTTGGCAACGCTTGCCGAAGACGATATGACCGAATCCGTCTATACCGGTTGGGAAAGCGAGCAGCCTGACGGCTTTGACGCACCGCCGGAAGAGGGTGCACAGATCTACGGGCTTCAGGAGAAGAACACCAGGGATGCCCGCAAGGCCGATGCAGTGCAATCGGGCAGGAAGGTCCCCGTGGCGGCCATTGTGGGCCTTGCGATTGCCCTTCTGGGCTGTGGTGGGCTCGTTGTCTGCCGCCAGATGACGGCCAAGCCCGAGCCGGCACAGCCTGCCGCCTCCAAGCCAGTGGCCGTAGCGCCAAAGGTGGTCGAGCAGCCTCCCGCACAGCCTGCGGTGCAGGTGCTTGGCGTGAACGAGATTCAGGCATTCATTACCACCTCCTTCCAGTACGAGGGCGAGGACATCAGCATCGACCCCTCGCGTCTTGTTGTTGAGGTGAAAGACGGCCGCGTGCTGGTCACCCACCAGCTGAACGAGGATGATGTGCCCGATGCTGCGCGTGTGACTAGGATGGCTGGCATTCGCGCCAATGTGCTCGGCAACTTCCTTGTGGGCAAGAACGTTGGCCTGGCAAGCACCGAGGAGGGCATGCCTATAGTTGATGTCACGTGGGTAGTGAGGAATGCCAACGGCGAGGCGTTCGTCGCGGCAACCGAGGTGCCTGGCGAGGTCAGGACATCCGAGGATCCCTACGGTGTGCTCAAGGGCGTGCAGGGCTATGCCCTGTCTGCCGACGTGCTGAAAGCCTTGGGCGAGGCCGCCGGCCTCTCCGAGACGTTTGGACTGGCGCCAACGGACCTTGACGGCAACGCCATTGCCACAACGGCAAAGCTTGCGTCCAAGACCAGCGACAGCACGACAACGGAGAAGACGACCGCGACTACGACCTCTTCTAACACCACGCCATACGAGGAGGAAGAAGAGGAGTCTCACAGCAGTGGCACCACAGGCAATGGCGGCACAAGCCAGCAGACGGTGACTCCCACGCCCACGCCTGCGCCCGCAGAGCCCACACCCACGCCCAACCCAATCATTGAGCCCACCCCCTCAACGCCCACCGACGGAGGCGAAACAGGAGGCGGCACTGGTGAGGGCGGAGCCAGCCAGGGCGGCGAATCCGGTGGAACGAGCGAAGGCGGCGAGACCACGACGGGCGGAGGCGGAGGCGCTGACGCCTAAGCTGAAGCCGCGGATTGCTGCTGCACGAGCTTCATGCGCACGATGCGATACACGGAGAGATCAAGTCGAGTTTGACTGATCTCTCCGTTCTTGCATGCAGCGAGGATGGCGTCGTAGGCAGCGTCGAAATCAGAGGGCATGAGCAGGGCATCTGCGCCTGCAAGAAACGACCTGACGGCAATCGAGCCGCCGTCATCGCCGCTCACAGCACCCATCTGCAGCGAGTCGGTGATGATGACGCCCTCAAAGCCGATCTGGTTGCGTAGGAGCTCGTCCATGATGGTGGGGGAGAGCGAGGCTGGGGTGTCGTCTCCGGTGACGCCTGGACAGGCAATGTGGCCGACCATCACCATGGGGACGCGCGCATCAATTGCTGCCTGGAAGGGGACGAGCTCGTCGTCGAAGAGCTCTTCGAGCGACTTGTCGGTGTGGATGAGCCCATCGTGCGAGTCGCCCGTGGCGGCCCCAATGCCTGGGAAGTGCTTGGCGCAGCTTGTGATGCCCTGCATTGAGTATGCTTCGACCTGCGCCGCCACCATACGGGCAACCAGGTCTTTGTCGGCGCCAAAGGAGCGACGCGCCATGACGTCTGAGGCGGGGTTGTCGGCCACGTCGGCAACGGGCGCAAGGTTGCAGGTGAAGCCGAGCTGTGCGAGGTAGGACGCGACGTTTTCCGCAGCCTGACGTGCGAGCTCGGTGTTACCCGTGGCACCCATGTCACGCATGTCGCCCATGTCTTCAAGGCTGAAGCCGGGGTTTGCGCCGATGCGCGAGACCGTGCCGCCTTCCTCGTCTACGCCCAACAGCAGCGGAATGCCAAAGGTGTCTCTGTACCAGTCCTGTACCTCATGCAGCATCTCGGAGGTCTGGTCCTCCGACTCAAGGTTGCTTTGGAAGTAGATGATCCCGCCCACGGGACGCTCGGAGAGGCACTCTTTTGTGGTATCGCCAAAGGCGGTGACGGTGGCATCTGTCTTGCTGCGCACCACATCTTCGGGTGTGACGAAAAAGAGCTGTGCCACCTTCTGTTCGAGCGGCATTCTCCTCAACAAGGTGATTGCCAAGAGGTCTGGGCTCTCTTGGGCACTTGTGAAGAAGCTGTTGGCCTTCTGGGAGAGTGCTACCAGGCCAGCCTGGCCAATGGGGAATGCGGATTGCGTTTGTGCAGCGTCGGATTTGGTCGATGCGCGCTGAGATGAGCATGACCAAAAGAGCGAGGTAAGCGCGGCAGCGCACACGAGTATGGCCACAACGAATACGAAGATGGGGCGACGCCGTCTGCTTCTATCCAAAGCATTACCTCCTTCGCAACCATGGCCAATGTGACTTCTCAACTATAGAGGACAGCGCCTTCCCAACCAATCTCAAAAAATTTGAGATTCTCGCTTGACACTATTTCTGGCTTTGGTAATATACCTCTTGCACCAACCAACGGGGAATTAGCTCAGCTGGGAGAGCGCATGACTGGCAGTCATGAGGTCAGGGGTTCGATCCCCCTATTCTCCACCAAGAATTAGCGAGCGGCGGCTTTAAGTCGTCGCTCTTTTGCTAAGGGCCTATGGCGCAACGGTTAGCGCAGGGGACTCATAATCCCTGGGTTGGGGGTTCGAATCCCTCTGGGCCCACCATAAAGACGAAAGCGTCCCACAACGGGGCGCTTTTCTTTTAGGTTGAGCAACAATGGATTCGAACCGCAAGGTCTTGGCAGGCCAGTGGCCTGCCAAGGGCTGAGCGAAGCGAAGCCCACGAGCGTTGCCGAAGGCGACGCGGGAATCCCTCTGGGCCCACCATAAAGACGAAAGCGTCCCACAACGGGGCGCTTTTCTTTTAGGCTGAGTAGCCGGCAAATAAGGGACACGCCCTTTTTTGCCCCGCGGGGCAAAAAAGGGCGTGTCCCTTATTTGCCGGTTCTCGTTTACAACTCTTCAAGCTCTTGGCGGAAGCGCTCTATGGCTCGTCCGCCTTCCTCTTCGCGATCCACCTTGTTGGCAATCACTTTTGCGCCTTCGGCGGACATCTTCATATTAAAGGCATCCTTGATGCCTCGCTCGTAGCCAATGGCTGCCGCGTTGAGCACAAGCCTCACGGGATTCAAGCTGCCTTCCATCCGCAGCATCTGCAGCACGGAGCAGACCGAAAGGGCCGTCCTCCTCGCATAGGCAATGGCATCGGCATCTGTGAGCCCGATACTGCTTATGGCCCTCTGATACTCGCTTGTCCCAAGGGCATCCCTAAGGTTCTTGAGCGTCTCATACGAGAGCTCTGGGATGCTTACGTCGTCAAGCGAGTTCAAGAACGCGTTTGCTTCGATGCCCTCGTCGTCTACAGGCTCCTTGCCGCACATGCTTTCTCCTCCTTGCTGTGGCAACTGCGTACGTCAAATGTGCATCATTTCGTGAAAGGCACGTCAGAATCGACGAAATGTGCCGCATCTGGCAATGATTATCGCTAGTTTAGCGTGCAGTCCACAGAATATGGAAAGTTCGACGCACGGAAGACTGTGCGTGTGCTTTCGAGTTGTGCACCTCACGCAGGTACCCTCTTTGGCAGTGGCATTGTGCGCGCAATTGACGTACTCTTTCGGATAGCGTACAAGTACCCGCAGCCCAATGGCTGTTCAGAGATGGAGTAACGATGACCGGAGATGGCAAGCTCTTGAAGATCATCTGCCTGGCGACACTGTTCGTTGGCCTGGGCAGCCTTGCGTACGGCATTGCGCTGGCGGTGCACAGCGTTATGGACTATGACGCATGGGCGACGGCAGGGGAGGGACTTCTCTCCACAATCTATGGCGTGCGCAGCGCAATCCTCGCCAACGTTCCGTCGAACACCGCCAGGATTCGCACGAAGGCACTCGTCCTGCTTGCGGTGGGCGTTGCGGTGGCCGGGTTCTTTGCCTATGCCATTGCTGGCGTGACGATGCCGCAGATTGCTCTTGCCATTGTCATCGTGCTGCTTGCGCTTGGTGCCGTTGCCATGGCAACGAAGATCGTCAAGGACCAGTTCCGCAAGTAGCGCTTAGCGGATTGATGAGCTTGCTTCAGTTGGCTTCCCGTGAGCGCCGCCCACAAATCTTTGATTTCTCTCAAATCTTTGTGGCAAAGCTCTCATAAGTCTGCTACTATTCATTTCTGCAAGGGCGATTGGCTCAGGGGTAGAGCACATCCTTCACACGGATGGGGTCGCTGGTTCGAATCCAGCATCGCCCACCATAG
>CACXFC010000056.1 GCA_902766835.1 uncultured Coriobacteriaceae bacterium
AGGATGTGCTCGGCACCATCGCTCACGTACACGAACTCCTGCTTGGCGGAGCGCAGGTTGTCGCGATAGAACTCGCCGCCCTGCAGCAGCTCACCCAGCTGCACGTGGATGCGCGTGCCCGCAGGCTCGCTCACGTGCAGGCGGAAGGTGCCGGCAAACTCCTGGCCCATGTCGAGCACCAGCTCGCCCGAGGGGACGTCGACCACCGTCGGCGCAAAGGTCTCGTGGGCACAAACGGGCAGCGACAGGCGGTCGGTGAGCTTGGCGGTGGACTTGGCCGCCTCGTCCTCGTCGAGCAGCGCCGCAGGCACCGGAGCCACGGCAGGCAGCGTGTCATCCACGTACATGCCGTCGTAGATGTTGGAGCCCGTGATGTTCGAGCGCGTCATGGTCCAGCCCTCGCCGGTGCCAAAGACCTGTTCGCTACCATCGGCGTAGGTCACGTGCAGCTCGGCGATCAGGCGCCAGTCGTTGCCGTAGAAGCCGCGGTCCTCGGGGATGAAGCCAAAGCGGCCCTTCCACCAGCCGTTGCCCATAAGGAAGGAGAGCTCTGCACGCTCCCCCGCCGCCTGCAGCTGCTCGGTGACGTCGTAGGTCTGAACCTGCAGCCAGCGGTCATAGGCGTTGGTGCCGGGGGCAAGATACTCGTTGCCCACGCGCTCGTCATTGATGCTGGCATCGTAGAAGCCCAGGCCACAGGTGTACAGGCGCGCGGAGGCAACCTCACCGGTCAGGGCGAGCTCAGTCGAGAAGATCGGATGACGAGGAGACTCCTCGCCATCGCAGGAGAGCCACTGGGCCTGCCAGGGCTCGTCCATCTTGCCTGTCTCGAAGGAGGCGACGGGAGAGATGGCCTCCTCGTCGGCATCGGTGCGCACGGCCACGGTCCACTCGTAACGGGTGCGGGCGCGAAGGGGAACATCCACCTTGGCGGCAAGCGAGTCGAGGTCCGCCCAACCGGTGTCGGCCACGGTGGCGCCCTCGCTCGTCACCACAATGCGCGATGCCGTGGCGCGCATGCCGGCGGACTCCTCGACCACCCACGAGAATATGGTGCTGGAAAGCCTAAAACCAAGCGCTTCCTTCAGGTGGTTGACGCGCATCCTCGTGATCTTCATCGTGCCCTCCTGCTACTGTATCTGGTGTTAATCGTTTTATACGATATGCGCGACCAGGCACGGAAGGTGTTTTTACATAGCAGTATCGATTTTCGAAAAAGTAGGACTGTATCTCGCGAGTCGGCCTTGGCATAGCAAGGCCGGGCACTCGCTCATCACAAACGAGTACCCGGTCTCAATCAGGATTGCGCGAACTGGTACGCGAGCCCCATGACCACCTGATGCTATCCCTGCTGCTGGGCGCGCGTCATGGCCATCTGCAGGATGGCATCGAGGTCGATGTTGTTGATGGAGGGCAAATGCATACTTTAGTGTCTATTTAACCTTTTCAAAGGCGTGGCATGACATCAACCTCACAAGGCTCGCAGCTCCAAAGAGTAGAGGACTCGGAGCACGACTATCTCAATACGACCTTTTGGGACGTTAATCCGCTCTTTCTCCTGGTCCAAGACGGCAATGCCGAAGGGTTTCTAGAGAGGTTCGGCATCAGGTTCGAGGCCTTTACTACCACTGGACGCATCACCGACAACCAACGCAAATAGTACGAATACCTCACCGTGAGCCTCGTCAACACCTTCATGATTGCCGCCATCCAGGGCGGTGCCTACCCACCCGAAGCCAACTGGATCGCCGACCGCGCCTTGCGTCGCCTGAGTACCTTCGATGGGCTCGACGAGCTCGTGCCCATTGCCTACGATGCGGGCCTTGAGCTCTGCGAGCTGGTCGCGGCGTCAAAACGCACCGACACAGGCAACTTCTATGTGGAGCAGGCCAAGCGCTATCTCTCCATCCATCTCACCCAGGAGATACGCGTCACCGAGGTTGCGGATGCCATAGGCCTCTCCCCCGCCTACCTCAGCCGACTGTTCAAGCGCACTACCGGACACACGATGCGCACCTACCTCGCTGCCGAGCGCATCAAGGCAGCCCAGCATCTGCTTGTAGCAGACGAGCGCAGCATTGCCCAAATTGCCTCCCGCTTGC
>CACXFC010000057.1 GCA_902766835.1 uncultured Coriobacteriaceae bacterium
GTCATACAGCTCGCGCTGGCAGTCCTCGCAGATGGCGAGGTCGGGCGAGATGAAGATCTCACCCTTGGTACGCTCGCTCTCCACGATTGAAAAGCCCTGAAAGACAGGTGCCTCCTCAACCGGCTTCACGCTAATCTTGAGGATGGAGGCCCGCTTGGGCGGACGCGTGCGCAGCAGCTCGACGAAGCGGTCGACCTGCCCTGCGGTGCCCTGCGCATAGATCTCGACGTAGGGGCCCTTGTTGCAGACCGTGCCCCGCACGCCCGACGTCGTCGCATGACGGTCGACCGTGGGGCGAAAGCCCACGCCCTGCACGATGCCGTAGACCCTGATGCGCCTGGTCTCCACGCCCTGGTCAGCCATCACCTGTCACCCAGCCTTCCCGACACGGAGAACTGCGGAACGTCTATGGTGCAGCCGTCGAAGCTGCCGAGCATGCGCCAGAGGGTTGGGTCGCCCACGAGCACGTCGTAGCCACCCGCGCCCGCAAGCTCCACCAGGTCGGCCTCCTCGCGCAGGCGCACATCGCCGGCCTGTGCCAGCTCAGGAAGCAGCATGAACCACGTGGCGCACGTCACCTGTGCCGCCCCGCGTGCGAGCAGCTCGTCTCGCAGGCTGTTGGCCGTGACCTGCTGGTGCACCACCAACACGCGCCTGCCAGCCACATCGGCTCCCTCGGCCAGGCGCGCCGCAAGCGGGTCGCGCACCTCAAAGGGCGTGCCGAAGCGCTTGTTCAGCAGCTTGGCCGCGGCCAGCCCCGAGGGCGCCACCACCAGGTTGCGCTCGGCCGCGGAGGCGCGCAGCACATCGTCGAAGGTTGAGCCCATGCCGTAGCACACCGCCCCCGGCACCGCCCCGCGCAGCTCGTCGGCCTCAAGGGTGCTCAACTCCAGCGGGTTGGCCCCAAAAACGCCAATGCGCCCGGGCTCCACCGCAAGCTCCTCGGTCGCAAAGCGGTCGAAGAGGGCGAGGTAGGCCTTGCTGGCGCCCACGTCGTAGAGCTCCATGCCCGTGGTGTCCACGGTGATGGTCGGCAGCGTGCCGCGCCGCTCGCTCATGCGGCGGAGCGCCCGGTAGTCGGTGCCAATGACCGAGGGCACGGGCGTGCCCACCACAGCGGCAAAGCGCGCGTCGATCTTGGCCGAGGCATCTACCAGCTCGTTCACGAGCTTGTCGTCGCGCCCCAGGATGGCGTCCATGTCGCGCAGGCCCGCGCTGAAGACGGCGCTGCGGCGCGTGTGCCAGCGCGGTTCATCGAAGCCGCAGACGTTGCCCGTGCAGCCGCCCGCGTCGCAGATGACCACGAGGCCGCCGAGCTCGTAGAGCACGCTCACCGCTCCGCTCTGGTCGGGCGCGAAGGGCGTGAGGTACTTGCGCAGGCCCCGCATGCCGGGCGCAGCGGCGGCAACCAGTCCCTCCTTCGGAGGTGCGGCAGCAGCCTTCGCGTCTGGCGCACCATCGCCGTCCGCGGCACCCGCGAGCTCCGCCAGCGCCTCGAAGAGCCTCCGCACGCCCGCGTAGCCGTAGGGCTGCACGTCGGAGTTCCAGTCGATCCGCGCGGCCTCGCCGTGATACCAGGCGGCGTCCTTGCCAAGGGCAAAGTCGACGGGGCAGTCGGACGCGTCGTAGTGGATCATCGTGGGCTCCATGTTGGAGTACACGAGCGTCTGCGGCGAGAGCTCGGCAAGCCTGCGCAGGAACACGAAGTTCTCGCCCGACAGCGTGCCAAACACCTCGCGCACCGCAAAGCCATAGCGCACCAGCGCCAGGGCCAGCTCGAAGGCGTCGGCGTTCACGCACTCCCCCACCGCAAAGCTCGCCGTGGGACACAGGGCGCGGAAGGCCTCGATGGCAGCGGCTGCCGCCGCATAGTCGGCCTCGTCGTCAAAGCTTGTCCCCAGCACCTGGCCCAGCGCCCGATACTGGCTGCGGATGCGGTCGATCTGATAGAGTCGCGTCAGCTCGATGGAGGGAATCTGCAGGCGCTCCTGCAGGTCGGCCGCCGCAAAGCGCGCCTCGGGATGCAGCACGAGGTTGAAGTTGGCCTCGGCCATCTGCTTGAAGTCGGCAAAGTCCGCGCAGCGCGAGACCTCGCGGATGGCCTTCACGCCCAGTCCGCGCAGGTAGCGATAGAGCTCGCAGTCATCCACCAGCGGAGCGAAGAAGCCCAGCAGGTTCACCGAGGTGGGCCGCTTGGGAAGCGGGTCGAGCAGGGAGTAGAGGCTCTGGCGCACGTGTACCATCGGCGGACGGCGCCCCTCGCGCGTCAGCGCGTACATGTAGCACGGGCGCACCGGCAGCCCCACGCGCTCCTCGGCCTTGCGGCAGACGCGCTCCATGTCGGTGCCCAGAAGCGCGTCGACGCAGGTGATGCAGATCATCACCACCGAGGGCGGCTCCCTCAGGCTGCTCACGACCTCCTCCACCGCCTGCGGAATCTTGCGCAGGTGACGGCCGGTCACGATGTCGGTCTCGTCCATGTTGAGGTAGAAGAAGCGGTCGTGGTAAGCCGGCATGCTGCTGATGAGCGAGGTGTTGCGCCCGCAGCACCCCGGTGCCACCACCAGCATCACCGAGCCCGGAATGGCCAGGCCCGCGCGCTTGACGCCAAAGCCCTCGGCGCCGGGCGAGTTGAATGCCAGCGTGGCAGGCGAGCTGTAGATGAGATGCCGGCTTGAGACCAGCTCGTCGGGCAGGTCCTCGGGCCCGCGCGCAGCAAGTTCGGCGGCCGTGTAACCGCAGGCACGGCGCTCCATGGCTACACCTCGCCGTTCCACAGGCGCTCGGCCAGGCTCAGGAAGCACGCGCTCACCGGCAGCGAGGGGTCGCCCTCAATGACCGTCATACCCTGGTCCTCGAAGCGCGTGATGTCGTCTGAGCGCGGGATGCGCGCCACAATGGGAAGGTTGTGCTCGCGGGCAAAGGCCTGGACCTTCTCGTCCTCCCCCACCACGTTGCGCTGGTTGAGCACGATGCCCGCCACCCGCGCATAGCCGCGGTCCTCGAAGTTGGCCACGGCAGTGTTGATGTTGTTGGCCGCATAGAGCGCCATCTTCTCGCCCGAGGTGACGATGAGCACCTTCTCGGCGTAGCCCTCGCGGATGGGCGCGGCAAAGCCGCCGCAGACCACATCGCCCAGCACGTCGTAAAGCACCACGTCGGGCTGCCAGGTCTCGAAGAGGCGCAGGTCCTCAAGCAGGTTGAACGTGGCGATGATGCCTCGGCCGGCACAGCCCAGCCCCGGGGTGGGGCCACCCGTCTCGATGCACAGGACGCCGCCGAAGCCCTCACGCGAGATCTCGTCCAGGCTCTGGGGGTCGTCGTCGGTTTCGCGCAGGTAGTTCATGACCGGCTGCAGCGGCTCGCCGCCCAGCAGGTTGATGGTGGAGTCTGCCTTGGGGTCGCAGCCAATCTGGATAACCCGGTGGCCCTGCACGGCAAATGCTGCCGCCAGATTGCTCGTAATGGTGGACTTGCCGATGCCGCCCTTGCCGTAGATGGCGATCTTGAGCATGTTGCTGCCGTTCTCTTGGCACCAAAAAACCGCCCCTGCCTGCGCAGAGACGGATGGGTACAAGGCGACGCACGGCAGGTGCCACTCGCGGCATGCCGACCAACGCTTCGTTTCCCGCTCGGAATCGCTCCTTGCCGTCAACGCGCATCTAGCTTTTGAGGCTTCTTTCGGGTGCTTCCCGTCAGAATCGCTGACCATCGTACCATGAGCCGTGGTGGCCGCATATGCGGGCGACCCACATCCACAAGCAATGCGTCAGGCGGGGAAAGGACGGCTGGCGCAATCCCCTTCCGCACATGCGTGGGCCCCGGGGTCGGTTCGGCGTGTCAGGGGCCGGGGGCGTTGGCACACTGCGTGTCAGGGGGACGGGGGTCGGTTTTCGCACATGCGTGTGCCTTGGGGTCGGTTCTTGCGGCGCATCCGTGTGCGCTTTTGCAAA
>CACXFC010000058.1 GCA_902766835.1 uncultured Coriobacteriaceae bacterium
CTACGACATCGTCGGCGGCGAGGGCATGATGGCCCCCACGCGCTGCGGCGCCGTGCCCGTGGCCGAGGTGCTCAACTACCTTGAGGCCGGCCACACCATCAAGGAAGTCCGCGGCATGTGCATGAAGACCGGCGGCTTCGTCGACCTTTTGGGCACCTCCGACGCCATCGAGGTGTGCGACCGCGCGGCCGCCGGCGATAAGGCCGCGGCCCGTGCCTGGAACGCCATGTGCTACCAGATCAACAAGTACATTGGCAGCATGGCCACGGTGCTTGGCGGCAAGGTCGACGGCATCCTGCTGGGCGGCGGCATGGTCCACAACAAGGGCCTCGTCAAGAGCATCGAGGACAACTGCGGCTGGATCGCGCCGGTCAGCGCCTACCCGGGCGAGTTCGAGCTTGAGGCCATGGCCGCTGGTGCCATCCGCGTGCTCGACGGCGAAGAGGAGCCCAAGACCTACACGGGCGTCCCCGTGTTCACCGGCTTCGACGACTAACGAATGCGCATCGGGGACGGTCCTTGTTGCACATCCGTGTGCAGCGAGGACCGTCCCTGTTGCACGTGGATGTGCAGCGAGGACCGTCCCTGTTGCACATGTGCTAGGAAGGAAATCTATGATCAAAGACCCTCGGCTTGCCCTTGCCATCTCCATCGGCCTGCTGCCGCCCATCTGGGCCGTCGTCTCGGGCCACCTTGGCATCTCCTGTGGCGCCGTCGCCCTTATCTGCGCGGGCATCTATGTAACCGCCGGAAACAAGGTCGAGCTTGGCCTGCCCATGTCGCTCGGCTTCCTGCTCTCCGACCTCATGGCGGTCTGCGCCATCTGGCTGATGGAGAACCTGCCCTTCCCGGGTGACGGCAACACCTTCATCACGCTTGCGGTGCTGGGCTTTTTGGCGGTACTGTTCTGCACGCGCCTCGAGAAGCTCTTCTTCCTGCCTGCCGTGCTCTCCGGCTGGGCCGTGGGCCTCACCGTCATGGGACCGCTCGGCTTTGCCAACCTGGGGACCATGCCCATCCAAGTAGCGGTGGCGATGCTCGCGGGAGTGTGGTACGCCGGCTACGCGGTCGACGTGTTCAGTCGCTTCATCGGACCCAAGGAATAGCGGCACCCATAGTGCATCAGCCCAAAGAATGCGGGGGTATGGTTGCAAACGTTATGGAGGGCAACCATACCCTTTTCCATTCCGCGAACGTATTCTCAAGCAGTCATATAGCCATCCTATAAAAAGGAGGAGCATCAGATATGCCTATGAAGACTTCCACCCGCTTTGTCAAGGCGGCCATCCTCAACGCCTGCGTCGCACTCGTGCTGTGCGTCCTGTGCGAGTTCCTTGCCCTGTACGTGTTCAAGACCGCCGATGCGTCGAACGGCTGGATCTGGCCCATGTTCTTCATCAACTTCGTGTTCTCGTGGTGCATCGCCACCATCCTTGGCATGATTCCCGCCATCGAGAAGGTCGGCCTCGACTTTGCCATGAAGCACTCCAACCCCTCCGAGGGTGCGAAGTTCGGCCTGCTGGTCAACATCCCCATCAACACCATCTACTCCGTCATCCTGTGCTTCCTGGTGGGCTGGCTTGACGCCTGCGTGCTGGGTGGCGCCCCGTTCATCGCCGCCGTCATCGGCTTCTTCCAGAACATCATCCCGGTGTGGATTGCCTGCTTCATCGTGACCTTCCTGCTCAACGGCCCCATCGAGAACCTCGCGCGCAAGATCTGCAACGATCCCGCGCCTCAGATGCACTAGGTATCCCGCATAGACGTTCTTAAGCGTGGCCGCCAGAATCAAGCTGGCGGCCACGTTTGCTAAGGAGCATGCCATGTCAAACGATTTCAGAACGAGCCTGGTTGCCGACGGCATTCACATGATTGCCGACGTGCTGGACAACCACTGCTACCTGGTGGAGGGCAAGACCGGCGCCCTGCTGGTGGACTCCTGCGGCGGCATCGGAAACGTGCGCGCGCATGTGGAGGAGCTCACGAGCCTGCCGGTGGCGGTTGTGCTCACGCACGGCCATGACGACCACCTCTCGGGCGCGTACTGGTACGAGGAGGCCTACCTTTCGCCGGCCGATGGGGGAGCGCGGTGCTGGGAGCTGGTGGAAGACCACAGCGGTCGCATCTTCGCGCAGCTCGCGGAGGAGGGGGTCGTTACGGAGGACACGCCCTTTGCACTGCGTGACGGCGCCCGCCCGCGCGAGCTGCCGGTGGCCGACGGTGACGTGTTCGACCTGGGCGGACGCACCGTGCGTGCCGTGGCGCTGCCGGGGCATACGGCGGGCTCGGTGGCCTACCTCGTGGAGGATTGCGGCGTGCTGCTCTCGGGCGATGCGGTCACGCCCATCATGTGCCTGTTCTTCGACGAGTCGCTTACCATTCAGGACTGGCGGGAGAAGACCCTCGCGCGCATGGCCGAGCTACCCTTCGAGCACTTCTACACTGGCCATCACGACCATGCGTTCTCCAAGGACGACCTGCCCTCCTTCGATGCGGCTGCCGCCTATGCCCTCACGGACCGGGGCATGCAGTGGGAGCACGCGCGCCTGACGGAGTTCCGCGGCATCATTCACCTGTGCCCCAGCGACACCTTCGACGCCGACAGCGTCGACTTCCGTGCGGTGATTGACCATTGGCACGAGCTGCCGCCGCGCAAGCGGCGCAAGCACAAGGCATAGCCGGGCCGGGAATCGCCGAATCGCATCCGTTTCCATCAAAAAGCACCCCCACAACGCCGTTATTTGCAAGGTCGAGCTTGCGCAGGCGGCATCGTGGGGGTGTCTTTGGCTGGGATTGAGTCCCGCACTCCTTATGCAGCGGGCTTTTGCGCCAGGGCGTAGAGGCTGGTGACCAGGCAGAGGGCCATGCAGACGAGGCCGCCTACGAACATGCCGGGGAAACCAAGCGGGGAGTCGATCACAAAGCTCCAGAACACCGCCGCAACGGCGCTCATCAGCGAGCCCACCATGGAGATGCGCGAGTAGATGTTGGTGTAGTCGGCCGAGCCGAAGACCGAGCGCACCAGAAGCGGGGTCTGGACGGTGGTCATGGCATAGACCACGCCGAACAAAAACGCACCCGCAAGCAGCAGCGCTAGCGCCTGGGGCAAGAACCACATCAGCAGCACGCCGGCAACGCCGCAGGCAAGGCCGAAGAAGATGCCCATGCGCACCGAGCGATCGTTGATGATGCCCAGCACCACCTTGCCGATGGCCTGACCGGCCATGGCGGCGCTTGCCACCACGCCGGAGGCGGCGGCAATCTGTGGGAGGGTCGCCTCGAAGGAGGAAGCGTAGCTTGCGAGGAACTGGTAGATGGTCTGGTTGAGCGTGATGATGCCGCAGAAGGCGCATAGGGCGAAGAAGGCTGGGGTCTTCATGGCCTGGGCTGCGGGAATGCCGGTGGCCTCGGCAGCCGGGCCAGCCTGGGTGGCCACCTCGTCGGCGCCATAGGGAGCAAGGCCCTTGTCAGCTGGCTTGCTGCGCACCACCAGCAGGGTGAAGGGCAGCGTGCCCACCAGCACGATGAGGCCGAACACGAAATAGGCGGTGCGCCATCCCTCGGGGCCACTCTGGATGAGCGAGGTGCCAATGGGGTTGAAGATGACGCCGCCAATGCCGGTGAACGCCATGCACAGGCCCACGAAGAACCCGACGTTCTTGACGCACCAGGCGTTGATGAGTGCGGGAACCGAGAGGTAGATGAGCGGAGCCACGCCGACGCCCAGGACGGTGCCCATCGCATAGAACCAGGGCATCGAGTTGCCGCGGCTCATGCCAATGAGCCCCAGCCCGCAGATCACCACGCAGGCGGAGAGCACGATGCGCAGGTCGACCTTGCTCATGATGCGGCCGGCAACGGGCAGCGTGAGCATCATGGCTATGTTGAGCAGGGAGAAGTAGAGGGTGAACTGCGCACGGGCCACGCCGAAGAACTCGGAGACGGGCGTGAAGAAGATGCCGGCGCACGAGAGGACGAGCGCGCAGGGAAGGCAGGTGATGGCGATGCAACTCGCCACGATGGCAAAGGCGTAGTGGAAGGACTTTTGCATGGAAGCTCCTTGAATTTTGCGGCGATAGGTGGGCGGGTTACCTAAAAATCGGTCGAGCCGCGACGTTTTCCCACGATTCGCGCAAACTCGACCGAGTTTTAGGTAACCGGAGAAGTATTGGGCCCTATGCCTCGACGTCAGCGAAGGCGCCGGGCATCGCAAAGCCCTTCCACGAGGGCTCGCCGGTGTAGGTCATGACCTCCTCGGTGCCCTCGAGCGCGCGGATGGCGCCGGAGGCCGAACCCTCCATCTCGAAGTCGCCGCCGTAGGCGACGACCGGGGCAATCCAGCCCACGCGCTCTTCGATGTAGGCCACAAAGCCCTTGTCGTTGGACACGCCGCCGGTAAGGATGATGCCGTCCACCTTGCCCTTGAGCGTGGCGGCGAAGGCACCGATGGCCTTGGCGGTCTGGTAGGCCATGGCCTCGTAGACGACCTTCGCCCACTCGTCGCCGGCCGCGATGCGCTCGTTGATGGCAATGGCGTCGTCGGTGCCCACCAGGCCCAGCAGGCCACCGGTCTTGCCGATGACGTTCATGATCTCGCGCTTGTCATGCGCGCCGTCGAAGGCCAGCGCCACCACGGGCTTGAGGGGCACGTCGCCGGAGCGGTTGGGTGCAAAGGGGCCCGAGCCCTCGAGCACGTCGTTGGTGTCGACCATGCGACCCTGGCGGTGCGCCGCCACAGACAGGCCGCCGCCCACGTGCGCCACGATGACGTTGACCTCGTCGTAGGACTTGCCGAGGCTGGCGGCGTAGCGGATGGCGCACTCCTTCTGGTTGAGGCAGTGCACGTGGCTCTTGCGGTAGACGCCAGGGTAGCCGGTGATGCGCGCCACGTCGTCAAGCTCATCGGTGTCGGGCTGGTTGACGGCGAAAGCGGGCTTGCCGGTCTTCTGCGCGAAGGTGTGCAGGATGGGGGCGCCCAGGATGGCCGGGTGGTTCATGCCGCAGTTGAGCACGTGCTCGCAGACGGTCTCGTCGATGGCAAAGATGCCGCCGATGGTGGGGCCCATGCCGCCGCAGTAGCCGCTGAAGGCATCGATGGACTCGAGGGTGACGCCCGCGGACGCAAGCTCGTGCTCGATGGTGTCGATGCGGTACTGGAGCTGGTCCTTGGCAAGGTCGAAGGCGGCGAGCTCGGCGGGGTCGTGACGGACGTTGGCCTTGAAGATGGGCTCGGTTCCCTCGAAGACCGCAACCTTGGTGGAGGTGGAGCCGGGGGAGAGGGTGAGGATGCGATAGGCCATGGGCGATTCCTTTCATTACGGGGTGCGTCGGATGCGTGCATCGTGGTTCCAAGGTCCGTCCCCGGTGCACACGGATGTGCAACAAGGACCGTCCCCGATGCACATGCGGACGCAGATTGCCACACCATCAGCCTAGGGGCACCAGCTGCGTACGCACATGGACATGGCCCCCAAATCCCGCCGATACGTGTGGGCAAGTTTGTGCATGAGCACAGAGCTAAATCAATTTCCAAATCAGACAATACCATCGGATGTTTATGTGACACGAAGGCGAGCGTGGTTGATGAAGCTGAGAACGGTCCTGAGCGAGTTGGGTGTGAGCGATTACGTGGCTGGCGCCGACGTGCGCTTCGACGGCGAGGTCATCGTCTTTCCTGCCCCCGAGCTGAAGGAGTCGTTCTCGGAGCTGCTTGTGCTTGCGCCCGAGGGGGCAAGGGAGCCCCAGCAGGGCTTTGCGGGCACCACGCTCGTGTACTGCGGGGCGGGCCCGCTCGATCACGCCGAGCGCCCCTCAGACCGCACGCTGTTCGTGAGCAGCGATCTTGACTACGCCTCCTTCTTCGAGGCGTTTGGGCGGCTTCCCGAGCTTCACATACACCTCGACCTGCAGCGCAAGCGCATCTACGCCGCCTTCCAAAGCTCCTACGACATCCAGCGCTACGCCGACCGCGTCCACGAGGTCCTGGGCAACCCGCTCATGATCGTCAACTCCGACCGCCGCCTGCTTGCCAGCTCGGGCGACTTCCCCAAGAATCGCGCCGACGTGCTGGAGGAGATCAACCAGGGCTACGTCTCGGAGGAGGTCAACGCCGAGCTCGAGCGGGCGGGCATCCTCGATGACGTGCGCCATGCCGGCCACTCCATCATCTCTGAGAACGAGCGCTTCGGACAGCGCTGGGTGACCTCCATCATCACGTATCACCACATGGAGATGGGGCGCTTCGACATGCTCGAGCAGGGCAGCCCCATTCGCGAGTCCGACCTCGAGCTGGTCGACTTCGCCGGCTCGCTTGCGGGCATCATGATCGACAAGCTCGGCGTGGCGGGAGAGCGTGCCGGCTCGGGCTCGACGGTGCTCGACGACCTGCTGAACGCCACCTTTGCCAACGAGAAGACCATGCGCGCCCAGCTTGCGCTGAGCTCCATGCCCATGGACGACACCTACGTGCTCATCGAGCTCACCAGCGAGCGCGAGATGCCCCATGCGCACCTGCAGCGCATAGCAGCTCGCGTGAACAATGCCTTCAGGAACAGCCTGTGGACCACCATCGACGGCAACCTCGTCATCATGGTGGCCATCGGGGCGCGCACCTGCCCGGGCTGGGACTGCTACGAGCGTGCAAGCCGCCTGCTCGCGCAGCGCAAGGAGTTCGTGAACACCCTTGCGCGCAACGGCATGAAGGCCTTCGTGAGCGAGCCCTTCGAGCAGATCGTGCTGGCGCCCGACCGCCACCAGCAGCTCGTCGACCTGATGGCCGCGCACGTGGATGACGAGGGGCCCATCGTCTACTTCTGGCGCCACCGCTTTGCTGTTCTGGCGAGCATGGCGCACACCTTCGGGCAGGTGGACATGATGCTCGACAAGCGTGTGGTGGCCATGAGCCTCTACGACCGCGACCATGGCACCTCCTACCTTGACACCGCGTGCCAGACCGTCGAGAACCCCGGCAGTCCCGCCGAGGCGGCCCGCGCGCTCAACGTGCATCGCAACACCTACTTCTACCGCGTGAACAAGATCAACGAGCAGTTCTTCATCGACCTGCGCAATGGCGAGGATCGTCTGGCAGTTGCGTTCTTCATGCGCTACATGGGTGGTGCCGACTCTGCCCTGATGTTCGATGTGGAGCAGATGCCCCTTGCGTGGCAGCGCGCCGTGGGACGCAAGAGCTAGCGCCGAAGTCACCAGCGTCGCGTGCAGGCCACCTCCCGCGCCGTCATTAGTCTCTAGTCCAATTGACGGGCCGTCGTGGCACGTTCCGCTTATATGCATTCAAACGATTGCACAGCGCCTTCCCTCGTAGACTTTTCTTATTAAGTTCGTCTGTTGTTACATTCGGAGAGGGGATAGCATGACCAAGATTCTCGGCGTCTCGTTTGGCACCAAGAACGGCAACAACGACTCCATCTGCAAGGAAGCACTTAAGGGTGCCCAAGAGGCTGGCTGCGAGGTCGAGTTCATCCGCGCGCAGGACCTCGACATCAAGCATTGCACCGGTTGCATCGCTTGCGTGAAGGCGCTCATGAGCGGCCGCGGCAACATGTGCATCCACAAGGATGACTTCGACTGGCTGGCCTACAAGATGTTCACCTCCGACGGCATCATCATGGTCGACCCCATCTTCGAGACGGGCGCGTCGGGCCTGTTCCACACCATCATGGACCGCTTCGGGCCCCGCATGGACACTGGCAACAACTTCATCGGCATGCAGATTGCCAAGGACATCATCGAGCACGGCGGCAAGGGCACCATTCCTCCCGAGTGCGTCTTCCACACCGGCATCCCCGTGTCCTACATCGGCATCGGCGGCTCTGACTGGGGCACCCACATCCAGTCCGATCACCAGATCCAGTCGATGACGCCCGCATGGAAGGTCATTGACAACGAGTGGATCGCCTGGTCGAAGACCGCCCTCATGAAGGACGAGGTCGTCGCCCGCGCGCATCAGATCGGCGTCAACCTGGCCGAGGCCGCCAAGGACCCGGAGCACGCCGAGTACAAGGGCGAGAAGGGTGTCTGCCCGCACTGCAACTGCAACGACTTCTACCTGTATCCCGGCACCAACCGCGCCGTGTGCGCCGTGTGTGGCCTGCAGGGCAAGATCGTCATCAACGCCGAGGGTGCCGTGACGGTGGAGTACGCTGAGCACGACCTCACCGACGAGCAGGGCAACGTCGTCCTCGACGCCGACGGCGCCCCCGCCTTCCCCGGCATGTACGACGAGCAGGGCCGCGAGCGTGCCCACGACACCATGGGCGGCAAGCAGATCCACGGCGAGGACATCGGCAAGAACGAGGGCATCCTGGCCGAGCTCCAGAAGACGCCCGAGTACAAGGCGCGCGTGGCGGCCTACAAGGAGTTCCTGTCGCCCGTCAAGCCCGATCCGGACGATCGCTACGCCAAGTTCCAGGACCTCGGCACCCGTCAGTAACACCTCTCCTAAGGCCCTTGTTCGTTTGCACAAGGGCCCTTGCGCATGCTGGCGGCAAAGTCGGTTGCGCTCACATAGATGGATGACGGAGCCTGTGAGAACGTTCATACATGGGTAATTAGGCCGCCTGCACCCGCGGGCGGCCACGCGAGTAAGGCAAGAACAACAAGGAGGATCGCATGGCAAAGCAGCTTGAAACCGATGTCGTCGTCGTGGCGGCAGGCCTCTCCGGCCTCGCAGCGGCCATCTCGGCCGCCGAGAACGGCGCGAAGGTCATCTGCCTGGAGAAGGCGTCCAACACGGGCGGCGCCGCCAACATGGGCATGGGCCCCTGCGCGGCTGGCTCTCCCGTCCAGAAGATGAGCGGCATCACCCTCACCGCAGGCGAGCTCTTCCGTCGCCACATGTTCTATACGCACTATCAGGTTGACGCCAAGCTGGTCAAGGCCTACTACGACAAGTCCGGCGACACCATCCAGTGGCTCATGGACATGGGCGTGCAGTTCAACAGCGTCCGTCCCGCCTTCCGCGCCGGCGAGCGCACCAAGGCCTACGCCGACGGCGAGTACACCTGGCACGTCGTGCAGCCCGAGGACGGCTCCGAGCCC
>CACXFC010000059.1 GCA_902766835.1 uncultured Coriobacteriaceae bacterium
CGCGAAAACGCACACGGATGTGCCGCGAGAACCGACCCCAGGGCACACGCATGTGCGCAAAGGGCATGGCCAAAGCGCGGGCGAACGAGCCCAGTCTTATCACGCCAGAAGGTCGGCGTACTTGTTCCAGCTCTTCGCGAAGTACTCGTAGTGCTTCACGTTATGGGCGTCGCTTGCCAGGTAGCTGTACAGGCTGCGCTTGAGCATCTTGACCGCAGGCCTGCGCTCGCGGCCGAAGCGCCCGCCGGCAATGAAGTCGCACGACGCCTGCAGCTTGCAGCCCATTGCCACCAGCTCCTCGGCCAAGCCGATGTCCTTCTGGATGGCTGCGTAGCGCTCGGGGTGGGCAATGATCACCTCGTAGCCCATTCCCTGCAGCTCGAAGATGGTGCGCTCGTAGTCTGCATAGTGCGATGGTACGGCGACCACCGAGAGCTCCAGCAAAAACTCGTTGCTCCCATCGAAGTGCAGCGCGTCGGCCCACTCGATGCCCAGGTCCATGAGCTTACGGTAGTTCACCTCAAAGCCCATCTGGAGCGGAAAGCCCTCCGCCGCATCCTCCAGCTCGTAGAAGGCCTGCCACATCTCCTCGAAGTCGAAGTAGGGGTCGCGGCAGTGCGGCGTGCAGGTGATGGAGGTGATGCCCGCAGCCTTTGCGGCCTTGAGCATGGCGAGCGAGTCCTCTATGGTGCGGGCGCCGTCGTCGACGCCGGGCAATATATGGCAGTGCATGTCGCGCATGATGGCTCCATCACATCTGGTGGCTCTTGCAAAGAAGCCGCAGCATGGGGCTGCGGCTTCATAAGACTTGGATGTCAGCCGCGTATGGGCTGCAAGGCAGGGTGCTACGTCGCTTAGAACTCGTCGTAGCTCGACTGCGGGACGTAGGGCGTGGTGGGCACGGGCGTCGAGGCGGTCGCAGAGGAAGAGCTCCCGTCTGCCAGCTGCTCGGCAAGGCGCTCGTAGGTGCCGGTGTCTTCCGGCTCGGGCGTGCGTCTGCGTGCCGGGGGTGCCGAGGGCACCTGGGTGCTGCGGGCGGCGCGCTTCGGGCGACCCTTGGGCGCGGGCATCTGCGGCGCGTTGGTGTTGGACGAGGCCTTCTTGTCGTCGCGCGTGTAGTAGTAATATTGGTAGTAGTACTCGCTGCTCGTGCGCTCGCAGTAGTTCATGATCATGCCGGCAAGGTTGCAGCCCGACTTGCGCAGCTGATCGGCCGCGTTGGCCACGTCGGCCTTGCGCGTGAAGCCCTCGCGCACCACCATGAACACCGCGTCCACCTTGGTGCCCAGAACCGCCGCGTCGACGAAGGTGCACACGGGCGGCGTGTCAAACACCACGTAGTCGTAGGTGTTGCGCGCGAGGTCAACCAGCTTGGTGAAGCGGTTGGAGTTGAGCAGGTCGGACGGGTTGGGAATGCGCGGCTCCGCGTCGAGGAAGTACATGTTGGGCGTGCCGGTGGCAACTGCTGCCTCCTGCACGGTGCGTTCGCCCGACATGACCGAATAGATGCCGTACTGGGCGTGCACGTTGAGCGCGCGCGACAGCGAGCGACGACGCATGTCGCACTCGACGATCAGCACCGACTTGCCCGAGGTGGCAATGGCGCTGGCCAGGTTGGCCGCAATGAAGGTCTTGCCCTCGTTGGGGACGGCCGAGGTGATGGCCAAGGTGCGCACAGGGTTGTCCACATCCATGAAGCGGATGTTGGCCAGCAGGGTCTTCGCGGAGTTGATGACGCTGCTGCGCTCGTTCTTGGCCTGGTTCTTTCTCCGGTTAAACAGTGCCATCGGTTAGCCCCTCTCAACCACGGTGAAGTGACCAATGACCGGTACGCCCACGATCTCCTCGACGTCCTCGCTGCTGCGCACGCGCGTGTCGAGCATATCCTCGATGATGACCAGGCAAATGGCGGCAAACAGGCCCGCCATGGTACCCACGGCCACATAGCGCGAGCGGCGCGGACCCGAGGGGCCAGCCGGTGCCTCGGCGGGGTCGATCACGTTGACCGCCTGAATCTGCATGACCTCGACAGCCACCTGAGAGGTGTCGGCCACAAGCGCGTTTGCCACCCGTGCCGCCATGTCGGGGTCATGCCCGGTGACGGTCAGGGTCAGCACGCGCGAGCTGGTGCCCGCAACCACGTTGATGGAGTAGCCGCCCAGCCCAGGCAGGCCCAGCTGCTCGGCCACGTCCTTGCGCACGCGGCTCGACTTCATGATGGTCGACACGTCGTTGGACAGCATCGAGGCGAAGTTGAGGTCGGACTGCGTCACCGAGTTGGTAACGTCCTCGGTGTCGGTCTTGGGCAGAACGTACATGGTCGTCGAAGCGGTGTACTCGTCCGGCAGGAAGTGCGCACCGATGGCGGTCACGATGCCTGCGATCAGTGGCAGCAAGATGATGAACTTCCATCTCTTGCGCAGAAGGCCAAACAGCTCGAACAGGGTCATAGGCTCAAGCGCCCCCTCACGGCAAAAATCTTTGATGCAACCTTGTGAAACAGCATCTCAGTACTATAGCAAAGGACGGGCCCTATACCTTGGAGACGTGCCAGTCCACACCTATTTCTCCCCTTTCGCAAGCGATGGACAGGACGAGCAAGGGCACGCCTTTTGCTTACGAGGCAAGGGAATTAAGGGACACGCCCTTTTTTGCCCCGCGGGGCAAAAAAGGGCGTGTCCCTTAATTCCCTCAATTGTTCTATGGATGTGTTAGCGGCCCCAGGTGAGCATCTGGATGTGATGCGGCAGGCCTCCCACAAACAGCGGCGCAACCTCGCCCTGCACCAGCGGGCGCGCATAGCGCACGAAGTCGTCGGTCACGCCCATGCCGTCCTCGCGAATCCAGTCGAGGGGCACCTTGCGCTCGCGGTTGGCCACGTCGGCGATGTTGACGGTGACATATTCGGTAACGTAGGGCTGGTCGCTGATGCGCCTGATGGCGGGAATGACGCCCGTCTTCCCCTCAAAGGCCGCACGCACGGCAAGGCCGCCCAAGGCATAGGCCTCATCGAGGTCGGTGGCGCTGGCCAGGTGGTTGGCGCAGCGCTGCAGGGTGGAAAACTCAACGGCGCGCGTCTTTACGCCCAGCGCCTGGCCCACCGTAGTGGCCAGGTAGCGGCTGGCACCCGAGAGCGCCGCCTCGTGACCAAAGGCGTCGAGCTTGATGGCACCGGTGGGCGGCTCGGCCATGAGGCTGCCGTCGGGGCGGCGCGCACCCTCCGATACCGCAACCACCACCGACTTCATCTGGCCCAACAGCTGCGCGATGCGCTCGGTGAGGGCCTCCTCGGTGACGGGCGACTCCGGCAGCAGGATGAGGTCAGGGCAGATTGCGTGCTCCTGGGAGGCCAGCACCGACGAGCCGGCAAGCCAGCCGGTGTTGCGCCCCATGATCTCGACGAAGGTCACGTTGCGCAGGTCGTACACGCTTGAGTCGCGGCCGATCTCGGCCACCGAGGTGGCGATGAACTTCGCGGCGCTGCCATAGCCGGGCGTGTGGTCGGTGCCCTCAAGGTCGTTGTCGATGGTCTTGGGTATGCCCACGAAGCGAATGCGACTCCCCTCTCGCGCGCCATAGGCCGAAAGCTTGGAGATGGTGTCCATGGAGTCGTTGCCACCAATGTAGAGCACGGCCCCAATGTGGTTGCGCTCGAAGAGGTTGAAGAGCTTGACGTAGGGCTCCTCGTCCTGCTCGGGCAGGGGCAGCTTGTAGCGGCAGCTTCCCAGGTAGCTTGAGGGCGTCTGGCGCAGCAGCTGCACGTCGACATCGCTGGAAAGCTCGGGCTCGAGGTCGAGGAGCTTGTCCTTGAACAGGCCCTCTATGCCGTAGCGCATGCCCAGCACGCCGGATCCCATGCTCTGGGCCGTGTCAAAGACTCCCGCCAGACTCGAGTTGATGGCGGCCGTGGGGCCTCCGGACTGTCCGACCAAAACGTTGTGGGCGCTAGGCATTGCCTTCTCCTTGCTCGCTGTGGGCTGCGTGCGCCAGCCAGAGGCGAACGCAGCTGCTTTACTGCCTGGTGGGTCTATCGCTCGTCGGCGTAGTGGATGCGCAGACGCTCGGCCACGCATTCGGGAACCATGCTGCGCACGTCGCTTCCGAGCGACGCAAGCTCGCGCACAACGCTCGACGAGACATAGCCGAATCCTGGGCTGCTCATGACGAAGACGCTCTCGATGTCGGGGGCCATGTGTGCGTTGAGGTCCGCCTGCTGCAGCTCGTACTCGAAGTCGGTCATGGCGCGCAGGCCCTTGACCACGCCTCCCGCGCCCTGCTGGCGGCAGAAGTCGACGAGCAGGCCCGTGAAAGGCAGCACCACGATGCCGCCCAGCTCGCTCACACCCTCGTCCTCAAGGGCCTGGCGCAGCATGTCTACGCGCTCCTCCAGCGTGAAGGTGGTTCCCACGCCGCGCTTGGTCCGCGACTCCGCCACGGCAACCGTCACGCGGGGGAAGAGGTGCCGCGCGCGATTGATGACGTCAACGTGGCCGAGCGTGACCGGGTCGAAGGTGCCGGGCACCACGACGTGTTGGATGTGATTGGGCATGTGCAACCTCCTAGGGGGTATGTGCGTCTTGCCTTAGGCTTCCCTGCGCAGCAACGTGACCGTGGTCGTGCCGCGCTTCTTCTGTTTCAGCACGTCAAAGCTCGCAAGCCCGAGCTCGGGAGCTCCGGTGGCATGTTCGTAGAGCACGACGGCGTCTGGCGCAAGAGCGCCCGTCTCGCATAGGTCTGAGACGAGGGCGGATACCGCCGTTGCCTCCATCGCATAGGGAGGGTCGAGGACGACCAGCGCGAAGGGGCCACCAGCAACCGCACCGCGCTTGGCCAGCCCGCAGACGTCTCCCACCTGCACGTGCGCCTCCTGCGCCGTGGCACCAAGCGACGTTGCGTTTGCGCGCACGACCTTGGCGGCCCGGGCATCGCGCTCCACGAAGGTGCAGCTCCTCGCGCCACGCGAGAGCAGCTCAAAGCCCACAGCACCCGAGCCTGCAAAGGCGTCGAGCACAGCCACCTCGGAAAGGTCGAGGTCAAAGGCAGAAAGCACCATCGAAGCGAGGGACTCGCGCACGCGGTCGGTGGTGGGGCGGGTGCCTCTGCCCTCTGGTGCGTTGAGGGGCCTCCCCCGCCATCTGCCGCCAACTATCCTCATATGGAAATCCTCTCAGACCTTGCGCGCCACTATGCGCGCTCCACCTCTTCGAAGTAGGCACCAAAGCGGTCCTGCACCTCCAGGGCGAGGGCCTGATGCTCGGGCAGCGTCAGCTCCACGTCCTGCAGCGCCAGCTCGCGGGCGTCCTCATGGGCCGCCTCCACAAGGTCAGCGTCCTCGGCGAGGTCGACGACCTTGAGGCTTACGCCACCATGCTGCCTATATCCCAGCACCTCGCCCTCGTGGCGCAGCTTGAGGTCGAGCTCGGCCAGCTCGAAGCCGTCGGAGGTTGCCTCGAGCGCGTCGAGGCGCGTGCGGGCGGGCGTACCACGCTTTGCGGCGCACGCGAGGTAGACGGTGCCGGCATCCTTGCCGCGCCCCACCCTGCCGCGCAGCTGGTGGAGGGTGGCAAGTCCAAAGCGGTCGGCATCAAGCACCAGCATCACGGTGGCATTGGGCACGTCCACGCCCACCTCGATGACGGTCGTGGACACCAGCACCTGCGCCTCTCCGGCACGAAACGCCGCCATGACCTCGTCTTTCTCAGACGCGGACTGGCGGCCATGCAGAAGGCCGATGGTCAGGTCGGGATAGATTCGCTCGGCGAGCTTGGCATATGTGGACGTTGCCGAGTTCAGCTGCGTTGCCGCCGAGCGCGCGCCCTCGGGCACGTCGTCGAGCTCGGAGCCGTCATCGGAATCGTCCACGAGCGGGCAGACCACATAGGCCTGATGTCCCGCGTCCACCGCCTCGCGGATGGCAGTCCACGCCACGTCGAGGTTCTCGGGCGCAATGGCCTTGGTCGTGATGCCCGCGCCCGGGACCGGCCGCTCGGTAATGCGCGAGCATGCCACGTCGCCGTACACCGAAAGGGCCAGCGTACGGGGGATGGGCGTTGCCGTCATGGTCAGGAGGTCTGCTCCCGCCCCCTTGCGGCGCAGGGCTGCGCGCTGGTCGACGCCAAAGCGGTGCTGCTCGTCGATTACCACCAGCGACAGATGCCGGAAGGCCACGTCGTCAGAGAGGATGGCCGTCGTGCCAAAGGTGACGCAGGTCTCCCCCGCCCCAATCGCCTCACGGGCAGCCGCCCGCTCTGCCGCGGGTGTCGAACCGGTGATGAGCGTCCAGCTGATGCCTGCCGCATCGAGGATGGGGCCGAGCTTCTCGGCGTATTGGCGCGCCAAGACCGAGGTGGGCGCCATGACGGCCGCCTGCGTCCCGGTGTCTGCCACGGCGGCCAGGGCCACGGCAGCAACGGCGGTCTTGCCGGTGCCCACGTCACCCAGAAGCAGGCGATTCATCACTTGCGGAGCTGCCATGTCGGCCAGGATCTCCGTGGCCGCCTGCTGCTGCTCGCGTGTCAGGGCGAAGGGTAGTGCCTGGTAGAGCCGCTGCACGTAGGGGCCGGTGGTCGCATGGGCCGTGGGGCTGACCCCGGCAAGCGAGATGCGCTGCCGCGTGAGCAGGGCAAGCTGCAGGCAGATGAGCTCGTCGTAGGCAAGCCTGCGCCGGGCCGGCTCCTTTGCGGGCATGCCCGCAGGAAAGTGCACGTTGCGCAGGGCGCGCGCGTAGCTCATAAGGCCTCTGCGCGCCACCAGGTGCGCAGGCAGAAAGTCACAGATGTCGCCGACGTCGGCCAGGGCGGCCGAGACGATCCTGCGCATCCACGAGGCAGTCACGCCCTCGCCCACGGGATGCACGGGCAAGACGCGCGCGTAGCTGCCACCCTCCTCGGCGCTTGAGAGCAGCTCATAGAAGGGTGCCTTCATCTGCTTGAAGCCATAGGCGAAGGTAACCTTGCCCGAAAGGGCCACCGTGTCGCCCACATGCACCTGCTCGGCAATCCAAGGCTGTCTGAAGAAGGTCGCCTGGATCACGCCCGTCTCGTCGAGGACGTACATCTCCACGATCTGCATGCGGGGTCGGGGGCGCTTGAGGGTAATCTTGTCCACCGTGCCGACGACGGTCACTTCCTGGCCTACGTCGGCACGTGCGATCTTCACGGTGTTGGTGAAGTCGAGATAGCGGTGTGGCACGTGAAGCAACAGGTCGCGCACGCGCAAAATGCCAAGGCGCTCGAGCGCCTTGGCACGAGCGCCTGAAACATAGCGCAACCTGCCCGCATCATCGGCAAGGGAACACGTGCGCGAGACGCGCTCGGATGCCTCGCCGATGCTGAGGGAACGACCCATGTAGAACCCTCGTTGCTACTCGATCGAGAAGACGACCGGATAGAGGGGCTGCTCTCCGCGATGCGAGTCGATCTCAAGCTCGGGCTGGGCCTCGGCGATGGCGTCAAGCAGGTGCGTGAAGGCCGCGTCGTCAAGGTCGGAGCCTGCGAGGATGGTGAGGGTGTCGCCCTCCTCGTCCTCCTGCATGCGGTTGATGACCCGCACCGTCACGTCCTCGACGTCGGAGCCCACCACGGTGATGGCGCCGCCCTCGATGCCCATGACGTCGCCGGCGTGGATGGGCGAGCCGTCAGCCGCCTGCGAGTCGCGCACGGCCGTGGTGATCTCGCCGTCGCGCACGTCCTCGATGGCAGCAGTCATCTCGTCGACGTTGCTCTGTAGGTCGCCGTCGGGGTTGACGACGAACATGGCCGAGAAGGCCTGCAGCACCGACTTGGTGGGCACGACGGCCACCTCGGCGGTATCGCACGCAGCGGCCGCGGCCTCGGCGGCCATGCGGATGTTGCCGTTGTCGGGAAGGACGATTACCGCGTCGGCGTTGGCGGCCTCGATTGCCGCCAGGATGTCAGCCGTGGAGGGGTTCATGGTCTGGCCGCCCTCCACCACGACGTCAACGCCAAGGGAGCGAAGGATCTCGGCCTGACCGGAGCCTGCCGCAACCGCCACGAAGCCGAGCGCCTTGCGCGGGCCCTTTGCGGCCTCGTTGGCCTCCTTGTCGGCGCGGATGCCCTCGGTGCGCTCCTGCGCCTCGAGGTCCATGTTGTGGACGAAGACGTTGAAGATCTGGCCGCGGTGCAGCATGTGGCGCAAAACGCGGTCGGGGCGGTTGGTGTGGACGTGGATCTTGTAGTCGGGATAGGCGCCCACGAGCAGCTCGCAGTCGCCCATGCTCGCCAGGTAGCGAAGGTTGGCATCCTCGTCGAACGACTCGGATTCGGCATGGAAGAGGAACTCGGTGCAGTAGCGGTACTCCGAGCCCGTCCAGTCGTCGTTGATCTCGATGTCGACGACGTTTGCCACCTGGGCCTTTGCGTCATCGGAATCGATGGTGGTCTTGAAGTCGGAGACCTCGCCGGCCTTGCCCTCGTATGCGTTGACGAAGGCCTCGATGAGCGTGGCCAGGCCGTAGGCGCCAGAGTCGACGACGCCGTTCTCCTTGAGGACGGGCAGCAGCTCCGGGGTGCGGGCAACCGACTCGTATGCCTCGATTACCAGCGCGTCGAGCATCTCGGGCGTGGTGATCTTGGTCTTCTCGAGCTGGTCGGCGCGGGCCGAGACGTCGCGCAGGACCGTAAGGATGGTGCCCTCGACCGGCTTGCGCACCGCCTTGAAGGCGACCTTCACGCCATTGCGCAGGGCCGCGGCGATATCGGCGGGAGTGGCGCCGGACGGGCGTGCGCCCACCAGGCCTTCGGCTATGCCGCGCAGGATCTGGCTCGTGATGACGCCGGAGTTGCCGCGCGCGCCCATGAGCGAACCGTGGGTGATGGCAGCGGCGATCTGCTCCATGGTGGCGTCTTTGGGAAGCGCCTCAACCTCGCCCACGACGGTGTTGAGCGTGAGCGACATGTTGGTGCCCGTGTCTCCGTCGGGGACGGGAAACACGTTGAGCTTATTGATTTCCTCGGCCTTCTCTGCAACGACCTTTGCCGCAGCCGGGAAGCAGGTGCGAATGACGTTAGTGATCATCTTGTAATGTCCTCGGTTCCTCGTTGCCGGGTTGGACCTCGACGTATGCTAGCGGCTCGTGCGCATGCCCTCGATGTGCACGCGCACATCGACGTCCTCAAGCTCGGCAATGCGGCCAAGCAGGAACTTGACAGAGCTGATGAGGTTGGAAGTAATGGCCGACATGTTGACGCCCTGCTCCACAACCACGTGGAGGTCGACGACAAGGTGGCCGTCCTCTGCAGACACGTCCACGCCCCTGCTCAGGCGCGTGGTGGGCAAGAGACGCGTGACGCCCTCCTCTTGATCGGTAACGGCCATGCCTACGACGCCGTAGCATTCCAGCGCGGCGTAGCCTGCCAAATCGGCGATGCAGTCGTTGGAAACCTTCAGATTCCCAGGAATGACCTTGGCCATATATATCATCCTTCCGCCTCATTGCGGTCTTTTGTGACCCGTTTGACCGTCGCACAGTCGGTGTAAAGTATATCGCACCAGCCATGCCGTTTGCCGAAAAGCTTCCGGTCATACCGTCTTGTCATACAACCGGAACAACTGCGGGCGCCAAACGCGTGGCCGGCGCGGGCAGGAGCTGGCCAGCTCGCCAATCCTGACCAACAGTCAAAAGATGGGGCCAAATACGCCATCTTTTGTGTGGTGGCTACAAAACCGCCACAAGAAGGTGTGGTAGACCCTTGCAAGCCGCCCGCACTGTGCTAAAGTAATTTGGCTTTTGTAAGTTGTCGGCGCCAAGCGCGACCGGCGCCGCCCTATGGAGGTC
>CACXFC010000060.1 GCA_902766835.1 uncultured Coriobacteriaceae bacterium
CCGTTCTACCGCGTCGTCGTCGCTGACGGCCGCATGCCCCGCGACGGTCGCTACATCGAGCTCGTTGGTCGCTACAACCCGCTGACCAGCCCCAAGACCATCGATCTCGACCTCGAGAAGATCGATGCCTGGATCGCTAAGGGCGCCCAGCCCACCAACGCCGTGTCCCACCTCATCGACATCGCGCGTTCCGACGCTCCTGCTCCCGAGAAGAAGCAGAAGCTCTCCAAGAAGGCCGCTGCCAAGGCTGCTGCCGATTCTGAGGAGTAGTACCCGTGACCGACGAGATGACCGAGACCATCGAGGACGTCGCCGTGTCTTCTGAGATGCCCTCCGACAAGGTGGCTGACCTTGTGGAGTACATCGTGTGCGGCCTCGTGAGCGATGACGAGGCCGTCTCCCTTGACGTGACCGACGGGCCTGAGGGCGCGCTGATTGAGGTCAGCTGCGCCGAGCAGGACGCTGGTCGCATCATTGGACGTCGCGGCCGCACCATCAAGGCCATACGCACGCTCGCTCGTGCCCTTGGTTCCCGCGTGGGAACCTCGGTCGAGGTCGAGGTACTGGGCTAAGAGCTTGCGCGCGCAGTATCGAGCCATAGCGCGTGTGGTGAAGCCACACGGAAAGAGGGGGGAGGTCGTGACGGTTCCCGTTCACGGCCTTCCCCCTCTGCTGCGTGAAGGCCTTGAGGTGGCCATCGTCCCCCCTCCGCTGAAGGAGGACCGCTGGCATGAGGTTCGCCATGCCTCGGACGCAGGCCAGGAGGGGCAGCTCGTGGAGTTGTCTGGGGCGCGCTCCATCGGTGATGCCACGGAGCTCGTGGGCAAAACGCTGCTTGCGCGCTTGGACGACCTGCCCGCCAACTATGCCCTGCTTGATGTCGATGCCCTGTTGGGGCGTGAGGTCGTAGACGAGGCGCATGGGGCCCTTGGCGTGATTGACGAGGTCATGAAGGGCGCCGCGCAGGACGTGTGGGTCATCAACGGACCCTATGGCGAGGTGCTTATCCCGGTGGTTGACCAGTTCGTCATCGAGGTGCCCTCAGAGGGGGCCATACACGTGCGCGTGCCAGCGGGAACCGTCGTCGTGGAGGAGAAGTAGGCACCATGCGCTTTGATGCCATCTCAGTCATACCGGAGGTCTTCTCGGGCTACGTGGGCGCCTCCATACTCGGACGCGCGCAGGCGCGGGGCGTCTTCACGTTTCACGCGCACGATCTGCGCACGTGGACCCACGACCGCCACCGCACTGTAGATGACGCCCCCTTTGGCGGCGGGCAGGGCATGCTCATGAAGCCCGAGCCCATCTTCGAGGCCATCGAGGCCGTGCAGGCCATGGACGAGACCGCGGCACACGTTGTCTTCTTCTCGCCCTGCGGCGCTCCGTTCACCCAGCGCACGGCCGAGCGCCTGGCACACATGGAGCGCATCATCTTCATGTGCGGGCGCTACGAGGGCATGGACGAGCGGGTCTACCGCTTGGCCGACGAGGTCATCTCGCTTGGTGACTACGTTCTTACCGGAGGCGAGCTTGCGGCCCTGGCCGTGACCGACGCGACGGTGCGCCTGCTTCCCGGTGCACTTGGGGACGAGCAGAGCGCGCAGGACGAGTCGTTCAGCGACGGCTTGCTCGAGTACGCGCAGTACACTCGTCCCGCAACCTTTAGGGACGAGCAGGTGCCCGAGGTGCTTCTCTCGGGCGACCATGGGGCCATCGCTAGGTGGCGTCGCCAGAGTGCGCTCAGGCGGACGGCCGCCTTCAGGCCCGACCTTCTGACAAACGCGGCGCTCACAGACGAGGAGCGGCGCTATGTTGACGAGCTGCTTGACGGCAGCGAACAAGCAGGGGAGGTGTAGCGCTCCTATGTCTGCACGCAGAGACGACCAATACGAAGAGGAAGAGGCGCCTACCAGGCCAGCATGGCTCGAGCTGCTCATGACGATTCTCGGCACCTTGGTGCTTGCCGTCGTCATCAGGCTCTTCATTGCCGAGACCTACGAGGTCCCCTCGGGCTCGATGCTCGAGACCATCCAGCTGGGAGACCGGCTGGTGGGGGAGAAGGTGACGCTCCACTGGCAGGCACCTGTGCCGGGAGACATCGTCACGTTCAACGACCCTGACGGTTCGGGCTCGACGCTCATCAAGCGCGTCATCGCAACGTCGGGACAGGTTGTCGACCTCTCCGACGGCTATGTGCTGGTGGATGGCGTACCGCTCAACGAGCAGTATGTTCAGGGCAAGCCGTCCTATGCGCTGGACGGGCATGCGACGAACCTCTCCGAGAACGTCAGCTACCCCTACACGGTGCCCGAGGGCCACGTGTGGGTCATGGGCGACAACAGGACAAACTCCCTTGACTCGCGCTACTTCGGCGCAATCCCGCTCAGCTCGGTCACGTCAAAGGCGCTGTTCATCTATTGGCCCATATCCGACATGGGCGCACTCTAACAACCGCGCGGCCACCGCTGCGCTTTGCACGTATCTGCAATTGAGGGAACGAAGGAGAAGGACATGAGCGAATCCACGCTGACCTTCCAGGACATGATCCTGAAGCTCACCGAATACTGGGCTGCTCAGGGCTGCACCGTCATGCAGCCGTACGACTCGGAGGTGGGCGCGGGCACCTTCCACACCGCCACCACCCTGCGCAGCCTGGGGCCTGCTGCATGGCGCACGTGCTACCCGCAGCCCTGCCGCCGTCCCGCCGACGGCCGCTATGGCGAGAACCCCAACCGCATGCAGCACTACTACCAGTTCCAGGTC
>CACXFC010000061.1 GCA_902766835.1 uncultured Coriobacteriaceae bacterium
AGATCATCTGTCCGGACTCCTTGATTCCCTCAGAGAACCTGCCATGGCTGGCTAGGACAATACTGACCATCAAACTACCTCCTTTACGTGCAATCGATACGTACGGCCAGCTCGTGTTGCAACCGGGAGGTAGCTCTTGTGCGAGACCCCCTCCACAGTCCCTTCACAAAACAAAAGCCATGTTAGTCTTTTCCCACAAGAAGGTTCGCGTCAAATTCAGTCAATTCCGCCCAAAATTACGTGAGCGGTGCATCGGTAGGTCTATATGCTGGCAATTCTGTATAAATTGCAACACTACAAATATTTTCGAACCATTTTTTGGCTAAAGGACGAACGGGCTCTTATGTGCGGCAAACGGTAACAATGTCCCCATCCTGCGCAATCATGCGAGCCCAATGCTGCCCAGCCAGCCCCAGCGGGGCTCCGATATAAGGCCATACGTACTCAGCCACAGGGTGAGGGGCACCTTGCGCACGTCCTCCCCCACGGCATCCATGACCTCTTCGTCACCCAGATAGACGCCCACGTGGCCTTGCGCCAGCCCTTGGGCCGAGAACGGATGGCTTGGCACGGCCACGATCATGCCCACCTTGAGGTCGGCCGTATCGGTGTAGTGGCAGTAGCCGTCATACAGCTGCGCCGCGTTGCCAAGCACCACGCCAAGCCCCAGGCGAGAGAACGCCTGCTCGACCCAGCTGGCACACAGGCCTTCGCCGGGCGAGGGCGTCCCATATGCGCAGGCGGTAAACCTGCGTTGCAGGGCAGTCGCATCCATCAGGCGCTGTGGCTCGTGTCCCACCTCTATATGCCGAAGGGCCGGCTGGCCCCACTTCGAAAGCCAGCCGTCAACCAATCCACGCTCGCGCAGCTTCTCTATGAGGCGATGTTCCTGCTCTGTGGCAACAACGTCGTCCATGCCCCGCCTTCCGCTCCCCTAGTCTGCCAGCTCCCTGAGAGCCGCGTCGCATGCCGCAAGCTGCTCGGCCGTCATCTTCACATTCTGGCCCAACCCCTCTGCCTGCAGCTGGCGCAGGGTCTTGGTGGGGTCTGAGGTGCTCATGCAGAAGTCGAAGCCGTCGACGAAGGGGCGGCAGGCGCCGGCGATTGCCGGGTCGTCCAGTATCTGCGTCACCGTCCAGTCAACGCTGGGCACGCGCCGCAGGGGCTCGGTGGTGTGGTAGGTGACCTCGTAGGTGCCCGCGCCGAGCGTGTGGCCACCCAGTGCCGCATAGGCCTCCTCGGTAGCAAACGGCAGCGTGACCTCTGCCTGGGCGCCGAAGGGCACCGTTATGGCCACGCGCAAGAGCGCCTCGTCCACGCACTCCCAGGCCACACGATACGTGCCCGCAGCCGTGTCCAACTCATACGCACAAGAGCGCAGGCGCCAGCTCACGTGCGGAGCCACCGTTGCGCGTGCAAAGCCAGGCGCCGCGAGGTTGAGTCCTGCCGCATAGCTCATGAGCCATTCGACAATGGCGCCATAGCTGTAGTGGTTCATGGAGTTCATGTCAATGCCCGTGATATGCCCCGCGGCATCGAGGGAGTCCCAGCGCTCCCACACGGTGGTGGCACCCAGATTGACAGCAAACAGCCAGCCGGGGTACTCCTCGTTCAGCAGCAGGTCGTAGGCCTCGCGGTCAAGGCCATTCTGGCTAAGCACGGGGCACAGGAGCGGCGTGCCCACAAAGCCCGTCTTGAGCTTTCCGCCATTCTCCTGCAGCAGGCGACGCAGCTGAGCGGCATTCCAGGCCCGACTGCCGAAGCCATACCACAGCGAAAGCACGTAGGCCGTCTGGGTGTTAACGGCGCAGCGACCGGTTGCCGTGTAGTACTCCGCCTCAATCCAGCTGCGAATGCGGTCGGCAAGCGCGCGGTAGTGCGCCTCGTCGCTTGTGCGTCCCAGCACATGGGCTGCCGCCATCACGGTCATGGTGCTGTCCCACCACGAGAGGTAGGCCACAAGCCCCACGTCGGTGCCGCCCATCACCCCGCCGGGCACCGGCCCATCGAGCGCCAACCAGTCACCAAACTGGAACACCTTGCACCACAGATGCTCCGTGCCGTCGGTCTGCTCGATCCAGTCGACCCAACCGCGCATCGCATCAAAGTGCTCGGCCAGAATGGCCGGGTCACCGTCCACCTCATACATGTTCCAGGCAATGCGGCAGGTGGCATCGCCCCACACGGCCGTTCCGTTGCCAAAGCGCGAGCCGCACGAGGGCACGGTGGCAGGCACCTGCCCGCCACGCGCAGCCTGCTCAAGGGCCATGTCATACAGGTACTTGCGATAGAAGGCGTAGGGTGCCGCCAGGCGCAGCGCCGTGCCGGAGAACACGTTGGCGTCACCGGTCCACCCCATGCGCTCGTCGCGCTGCGGGCAGTCGGTGGGCGTGTCGAGGAAGTTGTCGCGCATGCCCCAGCGCGCGTTGGAAATGAGCTGGTTGACCTTGGTATTGCCCGTGGTTATGCGCCCGCGGTTGCTGTCGAAGTCGCTGTAGAGCGCAATGCCGACGAACTCGGCGTGGGCAAGGTCGAAGGTGCCCTCCACCTTCACGTAGCGGTAGCCATAGAAGGTGAAGTGCGGACGCAGCAGCAACATGCCCCCTGACGGCATGGTGCCCACGTAGTCGTAGGCCGCCTGGGCGGTCCGCAGGTTCTCGCGATAGAACTCGCCGTCCTGCAGAAGCTCGCCAAACTGCAGATGCACATGCACGTCGGCGGGCTGGGGGTGGCGAAGCAGCAGCTCGAAGGTACCGCAGATGTTCTGGCCAAGGTCGAGGACCGTATCGCCTGCGGGAGTGTGGATGACCTCGGGCACGAAGCGCTCGTGGGCCACCACCGGAAGGCTCAGGCGCTCGTGCAGGCGCGCCGTGGAGGCCTCCGCCTCATCGGCCGCCAGCAGCGTTGCCGGCACGGGAGGCAGCGCGAGCAGCGTGGCATCCACGCGCTCGCCGTCGTAGATGTTTGAGAAGATGACCGAGGAGCGCCTGACCTGCCAGGTCTCGTCGGTGCCAAAGACGCGCTCGGAACCGTCGGCGTAGCTCACGCGAAGCTCGGCAATCAGGCGCCAGTCATCTCCGTAGCAGCCCACATCCGTCAGGATGAAGCCAAAGCGCCCGCTGTACCAGCCGTGGCCAAGGTGCACGCACAGGCCATCGTCGCCCTCGTCGTACGGCAGCTGCATGAGCTCGGTCACATCGTAGGTCTGGTACTGCAGCCACCGGTCGTACGCATGCGTCCCCGGCGCCAGATACTCAGGCTTGCTGTCGCTGAGCGCGCAGCCGTTGAGGGTAGCCTCATAGACGCCCAGACCGCAGATGTACAGGCGGGCGCTCTGGACGTTCTCGTACGCCTCAGGCCCCAACGCCTTGCAGAAGATGGGATGGCGCGGCTCAGCATAGTCGCAGGTAACCCACTGAGCCTGCCAGGGCTCGTCGAGCTTTGCCGTCTCAAACCATGCCGCGTCGCTCTCGGCCTCTTCGTCCGCATCGGTGCGCACCGACACCTTCCACCCGTAGCGCGTCCGCGGGGCAAGGGGGATGTCGAGCGCACAGGCCTTGGCGTCGAGCGCAGCCCAGCCCGTGTCGACCACCACTTCGTCTGCGCACGTCACTATCACCCGCGATGCTGTGGCACACGTGCCCTTCGCATCCTCGACCACCCACGAGAAGGTCGGACGTTTTCCCAGGTCAAAGCCCAGGGGATTGGTGATGTGATTGACCTGCAAGCGCGTGATACGCATGGTTTCCTCCTCTAGATGCGCGATACGTGCGGCGTCGGGGCTACACCTGCAACTCCGCTACCGAAAAGAGCGCGGCCTGACCAGACAGCACGCAGCGGCCATTTCCCGCAAGATGTCCGTACAAGGTTCCGCCGCGGCGGCTGGCCTGCCAGGCAACCAGATCCTGCTTGCCCAGACGATCGGCCCAATACGGCAGAATGTGGCAATGGCCGCTGCCACACACTGGGTCTTCGGGAATGCCCAGCTTGGGAGCAAACGACCTGCTCACGCAGTCAAAGCCAGAACCTTCCTCCCCTGCCGCCGTCACGTGCACCAGCAGGCCATCGAGCGCCTCAATGGCAGCCTGGTCGGCCTCCATCGCACGCACCGTGGCGGCGCTGTCCATTACGCACACAAGGTCGCGCGCCATCCACGCCTCAAGCGGACGCGCACCCAGCGCCGCCCCCATGGCATCGCTCACGGGCACCTGCTTCAGCTCGTAAGCGGGAAAGTCCAGCTCGTAGCGGTCATCCGCACGCGTGACCACCAGCTCGCCGACCTCGTTGGTAACGAAGGTCACCAGCTTTGCCCCGGCAGCATAGTGGTTGAGCACCACATAGCCCGCTGCAAGCGTTGCGTGACCGCAGAAGTCAATCTCGCACGCCGGAGTTAACCAGCGCAGGTGGTAGCGCCCGTCGTCCAGCGGCTTGACGAACGCCGTTTCCGAAAAGTTGTTCTCGATGGTAATGGCCTGCATGAGGCCAGGCTCCGGCCACTCGTCCACCACGCAGATAGCTGCCTGGTTGCCCGCGAAGACCTTGTTGGTAAATGCGTCCACCACGTATTGTCGCATTGTCGCCTCCTCCCGACACCATGCATTATTGCATAGCAACACAGCGAGGCTTTATGTTTCGCCAGCGAATCGAGCGGGAAAGACGATATGACCCCCGTGCGCATCAGGTGCGCACGGCCTCGCTGGCATGTTTTTCCAAAAACGGGAAATCCCTTTCGTTGGCACACCCCCGCCCCCTACCATGAGCTTGCCAACCAAACGAAGGAGGAGGCCATGGCAAGAGTTGCTGTTATTTGTGCGCCGGGTTGCGAAGAGGGCGAGACGCTCACCATTGTGGACATCCTGCGTCGCGCGGAGATTGCCTGCGACATGGTGGGCCTAGGCGCCCTGGAGATTGCCGGCACGCATCACATTGCCATGCGCTGCGACACCACCTTCGACGGATCGCTTGATGCCTACGACATGGTCGTGCTGCCCGGTGGCTATGGTGGCTCCGATGCCATGCGCGACTGCGAGGAGCTGCTGGAGGCCCTGCGTGCTGCCGACGCGCGCGGCGCATGGATTGCCGCCATCTGCGCTGCGCCCGAAGCCCTTGGCCGCGCTGGCCTTCTTGAGGGCAAGCGCTTCACCTGCTATCCCGGCGTCAAGGATGCCATCGAGAACCCGGGCACCTGGGTTGACGCCCCGGTGGTGACCGATGGGAAGCTCATCTGCGGCCAAGGCCCCGCCTTTGCCTACGCCTTCGCGTATGCGCTGGTAGACGCACTGGGCTTTGACGCCCTCACCGTGCAGAATCGCATGGTGTACTTCAATGCCTTTGACGTGGAGGGTGGCATTCCTTCCTGGAAGACCGAGGCGGGCGCCTGGCCTGCGCCGAAGGGAGAGGCCTCCACACCCCAGACGCTCGATGTCAAGAAGGTGGCCATCCTCATGCCCGACGGCTGCGAGGAGAGCGAGTGCGTGCAGATCATGGACCTGCTCATGCGCGCCGGGCTCACCTGCCACAGCTTTGCCACGGGCGAGAGCCTGTGGGTGCCCACCATGCAGGGCATGACCATCAAGGCCGGCTACGCCTTCTCGGCCGAGGCCGTTGCCGCATACGACGCCCTCTTTGTGCCGGGCGGACGCACCGCCGCGGCCCCGCTCATCGCCAACTACGAGGTCATGGGCGCCTTCCGCTCGTTCAACGAGGCAGGCAAGCTGGTAGGCGGCCTGTGCTCGGGCACCACGGTGCTTGAGGCCGCAGGCGTGCTGGCCGGACGCCGTGCCACGGGCTACACCGGCTATGGTGCCAAGCTCACAAGCGCCCAGTTCGTGGCCGACAAGGTGGCCGTGTGGGACGCCAACGTCGTGACCTCGCAGGGTCCCGCGACCCCCTACCCCTTTGCCTTCAAGGTGATGGAAGCCGTGGGCATCGACGCCCAGCCCATCAAGGATCGCCTGCTCTACGACAAGGCAGGCGGCAGGTAGGCCATACCCCAGGCACAGGATGTCAGGCGACGGTTTCTAGACCTCAATTGCAAACTGCCTAATCACCTCGCGCATGACATCCTGTGCCGTCAGGCATGTATCACGCAGCCAACCGCGCTCTTGGTCCCATCGAGCAATACCTCGATAATAAAAGAGTTTGAGGTCTTCGCCTATAACAAAGGGGACCTCACCCCAGCGCAGACATTCCTTGAATAGCAAGAGGCGCCCAACGCGACCGTTGCCATCTTGGAATGGGTGGATCCGCTCAAAGCGCACATGGAAGTCGAGGAGGTCGTCAAACGATTGATGCCGCCTGCTTTCATAGTGCTCTAACAGCTCTTGCATGCGTTCGCCCACTTCTTCGGGAGGGGTCGTCATGCGACCTCCGACCTCATTGGGATACGCCTTCCAGTCGCCCACGCGAAACCAATCATGCGCCGCATCAGACGTCCCCTGCTTGATGAGGCGGTGCAGGTCTTTGATCATGTGTGGCGTCAGACGATGGGAGGCGCGGTCCAAGACATAATCGAAGGCCCTGAAATGGTTGGCAGCCTCGACCACGTCATCCACGCGAACGACCTCGTTGTCTGCAAGACCAATCGTTGCGGTCTCGAAGATGTGGCGTGTCTGCTCGTGCGTGAGCGTCGAGCCCTCGATGTGATTTGAGTTGTATGCCATGTCTACCTGCAGGCGATGGTAGATGCCGCCGCGAATGCCAGCAGCGCGCTCAGCTGAAAGCACCTCAACAAGCGCTCGTTTTGGACGAGCATTTGAACGGCGCGGCTTGGGAGCATCGGCAGGAATCTGCCAAGTCTTTCCCACTAGCACGGCGCCTTCAATGCGCCCCTGCGCGCAGTAATTACGCACGCTACGCTCCGATAAGCCCCAACGAGCTGCCGTTTCTTTAACGGATATATAGGGCATGCGGCACCTCTCTATCGGCAATAAATTTTGTCTCTACTATAGCATGGCACATATTTATTGCCGATAGAGAGCGGCACCTCCGGTATTTGAGAGCGCCGCAAGGCCGAGCCCCCAGCGCACGTCAGACTGTTGTTTTGCCTTAGAGCAGGCCGAAGTGGGCGAAGGCGTTGAGCAGGCCGTCGTCATGCAGGTCGGTGGTAACCCAGGTTGCCGCCGCCTTGGCGTTGTACGTGCCCGCCTGCATGCGCCCTATGCCAGCACGCGCACGAGCGCCTCCCTAAACTTCGGTGTCCACCACAGGCCATAGCCCGCCTTGGTGGGATGCACCGGATCATGCATGTAAAGCGCGTAGTCCTCGGGCGTAACCGCGCGCATCTCTTCATCGTGGTACAGGTCAATCACGGGCACGTCCATCAGCTCGCTCGCCTGCGCCAGCAGTGCCACCATCTGCGCGTACTCCGCGCTCTCGAAATAGGTGCCCGTGTAGAACAGCACCGGACAGCCCCATGTGGCCCGTGCGTAGGCAATCACATCCTGAATGGCACCCGCCACCGTAGCCGTATCGTAAGGCCCCTCCGCCGCCACGGACCCCATGGCCTTGCCCTTCCAGGCATCGTTGGTGGAGAGCTGGCACACAAGGGCGTCGAGGTGCGTAGCGGCGGGTATGGTGCGCAGGCGCTCCACGTACGAGCTGCCGTCATGTTCGTCGTCCGCCAGCGTCGTTCCGCTCACGGCCTCCTTGAGCGCCAGCACGCCATCGATGCGCGCCAGGTAGTCGGCGCACGCCTGCCCTAAAGAGAGCGCGCCGACCGTAACCGAGCTGCCCAGAAACGCAATGGCCTTGCCACGAAGCGGGCTCGTACGGTCGGGCGCCATGATGCTCACGTCGTAGCATGCAGCGTTACCGGGATGGCTTGCCGCCTCGTCGTTTGCCTTGCGCTGCGGCTCGTCGTATGCGCCAGTCGTCACGGTTGTCTCCTCGCTCCGTTCCCAAAGATACGCCAAGGGAACATGGTATATGAGGGGCAATTAAGGGACACGCCCTTTTTTGGCTCTTCGAAACTTTTGGTGGATAGCACACCGCGGCCCCGCCGGCGTGTCCCCGCC
>CACXFC010000062.1 GCA_902766835.1 uncultured Coriobacteriaceae bacterium
CCCCACGGGCCTGCGCTGGACGCTCAACGTGTACCAGGACCGCTACCACAAGCCGCTCTACATCGTGGAGAACGGCTGCGGCTACCTGGAGGAGCCCGGCGACGACGGCATCGTGCACGACCCGTACCGCGTGCAGTTCTTCCGCGACCACATCGAGGCGGCCCGCGAGGCTGTGGCCGACGGCGTCGACCTGCGCGGGTTCTTCGCCTGGGGCGCGATGGACATCGTCAGCGCCAGCTCGTGTGAGATGAGCAAGCGCTACGGCTTCATCCACGTGGACCAGGACGACTACGGCCACGGCACGGGCAAGCGCACACCAAAGGAGAGCTACGCCTGGATGCAGCGCGTGATTGCCAGCAACGGAGGGGAACTCTAGCGGCAGTGCAGCCCTGATTCTGGACTGGTTTTGCGGGGACTTGTGCGAGAGCGTCCGGAAGGGGCAACTAAGGGACACGCCCTTTTTTGCCCCGCGGGGCAAAAAAGGGCGTGTCCCTTAGTTGCCCCTCGTTAGGAGCAGGGGCGCCGCCCTTTGAAATGTCCCCAGCACGCGTCCTCGCTCCCGGTGCCGGGAGCGCGCCGCATACGGGGCTGCCTGCGTCCTTTGTTAGAATCGAGGCAAAGGAGGATGCATGCAACCTGTCAATTTCGGTACGGGACAACCCTTGAAGGAGCTGGGCCGCCGGTTTCTGATACTGATTCCGCTGGCCGTGGCGATGGTGGTGGGCTGCTACGTCCACATTCGCTCGGTGTGCGCAACCTACGATGCATGGACGCCCGTGTGGATGGATGGCGCGGACTTCAGCCGCTTTGACATTGGTGACGTGAAGCTCAGCACGCCGGGTGTGGTGAGCGTTGCAAAGGTGACCCACGGCTCTGCCGGCTCGGCATGCGTGACGCTGCAGGCGGTGGCAGACGGCAAAACCCAGGTCGGCTTTGGTGACGAGGCGCTATCCACAAGCTGGGACATCGAGGTGCGCCACGGCGCCATCCTGTGCAACGGGGTCAACTTCTCGGGCTGGGAGTCGATACTGGTCTGCCTCTGCATCTTCTTTGGGGTGGTCGCGGGGCTGTGTGCCAGCGTGCTGTATCGGCTGCAGCGCGCCCGGTGGTTTGGCTATCACATGGTGGCGACCTGTGGCGGCATGCTGTTCTTCCTGTTCCAGTGCCTGTTTTTCACGGTGCTGCTCATGCGCGGCAGCGTGCGCGACTTTTATGACCTTGCGTACATGGTGTCGGTGGCTATCGACTACTTTGGGCTGGCTGAGAACGCCATCATGGCCGTGCTCATGCTCTTGGTGTCACTCAGCAACATTTCGCTCATCCGTCACGAGGGCATGCGTCCGGTCAACCTGCTCGGCGTTCTCACGAGCGTGGTGTGGCTGGCGGCCACCTGGCTCTGGAGCAGGTGGTGGTGGATTGGGGCTGGGTCAAAGCTGCCCTGGGAGGTCGTGCAGATCCTGGCCACGACGATTGCGGTGGCCATGGCCTACGGCGAGTGTCTGCTGTTTGCCACCATCCTGTGTGGGCTGACCGCTTCGCAGATGGAGCCCGATGGCCCGGTGGACTACCTGATCGTCTTGGGGTGCGGCCTGCGCAAGGACGGAACGCCCTCGCCGCTCTTGGCCGGGAGAGTCGACCGTGCCCGAGAGTTTGACGCGTCGTGCATGAAGGCGGGAGGCGCCCCGGCGACCTTCGTGCCCAGTGGAGGACAGGGTCCCGACGAGGTGATGCCCGAGGCCCTCAGCATGCGCAACTACCTGGTTGAGAAGGGCGTGGACGGCAGCCGCATCGTGCCCGAGGACCGCTCCACAACCACGCAGGAGAACATGGCGTTCTCGCGCAAGGTGATCGAGGAGCACGCGGGACGCAGCGCGAACGAGGTGCGCGTGGGGTTCTCCACCACCAACTACCACGTGCTTCGCGGCTACGTGTGCGCGCACCAGGCAGGCATGGCCGCGCAGGGCATGGGAAGCAGGACGCGCGCCTACTTTTGGCCCAACGCGTTTCTGCGCGAGTTCGTGGGGCTTTTGGCCGCAAGGTGGAAGGACATCCTGATCACCTTCCTCGCAATCGTCTCGATCTATGTCCTGGCAGAGCACATCGCCATCATGATGTAAGGAGGCCCACATGGCACGCAGGTCTGAGGTTCGCTCTGCAAGAAGGCTCTTGCTTGCAGCTTTGGCGCTGGCGTTCCTTCTGGCGGCGCCGCAGGTGGCCTGGGCGCGCAGCCTGGGCATGACGCGTGCGGATATTGCCGCATTCTTGGGCACCGATGGCTCCCTCACGGTGGTGGAGCAACGGACCTACCAAAGCAAGGGCAGCTACAGCGGCATCTTGTGGGACGTGCAGCAGGGCAGCTACCAGGGGCGTGAGGTGCGTGCCAGCGTCGCAGAGGTGTCGGTTGTGACGGATGGCCAGAGGACCGCCCTGCAAGAGGGGCACGAGGGAGCGCCTGGTACCTACGAGCTTGCCGACAAGGGCGACCATATCCAGCTCAAGGTCTTCTGGCCCATGGAGGACGAGAGCGTGACGTTCGAGGTGGCCTATGTGCTGGGAAGCGTCGCCACTCGCTGGGCCGACGTGGGCGAGCTCTATTGGCAGTACGTGCCTGCAGACGAGCAGGCGCAGGGGGAGTGGCTCAACGTGTCGTGCTCGGTGAGCCTGCCGGTGCCCGAGGGCGTGGCGGTGCAGCCGGGCGAGAACGTGCGGGCGTGGGGGCATGGGCCCATCGATGGCGAGGTGAGCTTCGAGGGCAACGGCGTGCGGCTCTTCTCGCCGGGCGTGGGCAGCGCGGAGTTTCTTGAGGTGCGCGTGGCTTTTCCCGCCGAGTGGCTTGCGGATGTTCCCGTGACGGACGAGGCGCGGCTTGATGCGATTCTGGCCGAGGAGGATCAGTGGGCAAGGGAGGCAAACAGCCGGCGCTGGAAGGCGCGCCTGGTTGCCTATGGGTATCCCGCATTCATGTGCCTGGCGGGCATTGGCTCCGCGTTGTTTGTCTACCGGCACAACAAGCGCCGCAGGCAGATGGGTCCTGCGCCGCGGTTCAGCGAAACCTACTACCGCGACGTCCCCACCGACGACCATCCCGCCGTGCTGGGCATGCTCTTCCGTGCCGGCCAGATGCATGCAGCTGACCTTTCGGCGACGCTCATGCGTCTGGCCGACAGGGGCGCGATTGCACTCGATGCGGTGAATACCGAGAAGGCGGGCAAGCACGGTACGACCAAGAGCGTGCGCGAGTGGCAGCTGACGCGCTGCGCCGCTCCGCGTGCGGGCGGAGTGGACGCGCGCAGCAAGAGAATCGACGACGCGGCGCTGAGCTTCGTCTTCGATGCCGTGGGCACAGGGCAGGGGCGCACGCATAAGGAGCTGCTGGCCAGCCCGTCCGGCGGGCCATCCGTGTTGATGTCCGACTTTGCCGAGGTGGCAGAGAAGTGGCCGATGTCCTACCAGAAGGGCTACGACGGCTGGGTGGACGCTGTGCAGGCGGCCTACGACGAGCGCGGCTTTGTGGCAAAGAACTCCGATGACCTTGTGAGCGCCATCATGGGGCTGGGCAGCTTCGCGCTTGCCGTCATCTTCGCCGTGGCGGGCATGTTTATGGGCGTGCCCAACTTCCTGCTTTGCGTGGGCTTCATCGTGTGGTTTGGTGCGGGCATCTACATCGTGCTGAGTGACAACAATGCGCCCTCCGTCACCTACACGCAGGAAGCCATGGACATTCGGGCAAAGCTTGCGGCGCTCAAGCGCTGGCTCGAGGAATTCACGAATCTGGAAGAAGCCATACCCACAAGCGTGGTGCTCTGGAACCGCCTTCTGGTGATGGCTACCGTGCTGGGCGTGGCCGACAAGGTGGTGGCACAGCTTAAGGTGCACATGCCAGAGCTGCTGGCAGACCCCGGGTTTAGGGTGTATCGCTGGCATGACACCGATCTGGCTGACGGCCTTGCGACGCCTGCCGCCTCGATTGGCAGGGCAGTCTCCGAGGCGTCGAGAGAGCTGCACCACGATGTTTCCACCGGCAGCGCGGCAAGCTCCCGCAGCAGTTCCTCGCGCGGCAGCGGAGGTGGATTCTCCAGTGGCGGCGGAGGCGGCTTCTCGGGCGGTGGCGGCCGCGGTGGTGGCTTCTAGCGGAGGCGTCACAGGTTGGAGAAACGTGCACTGGGGCAGGGTGTGCCCTCGGTGCATGTTATTGCCCCGTTACTTCCTACGGTGCAGCGCAGCCGGTGTTGGCGTATGCTTGTCGGGCGAAGAAGGAGAGTGCAATGGGAACAGCTGACAAGCGCACGAATCACGGACACGGCTCATACCACGTGGGACATGGGGCGCGCCAATACGCCGAGCGCATGGCACGCAAGAACGAGCCTATGACGCCCATGGAGGCCGTGAGGTCGCTCCTCGTCTTGGGGAAGGTGTCGCTTGACGCACAGGACTACGACTCGGCGGCCGAGGCCTACGCCAGCGCCCTGAAGGTTATGCCGGACGCCACTGCGGCATACAACCTCGCCAGTCTCTATGCGCGAGGATTGGGCGTCAAGAAGAACTACCTGGAGGCGGCGCGGCTGTTCCACCAGGCGGAGCTGATGGGCAACAGGCAGGCCGGCAAGCTTTGCAGCAAGTGCATGCTCGACTTCATCAGCATCGGCTTCATCCTCAAGCGGCCCATGGACGTCTACACCGCGATGTGCGTGTTCGTGGCGCGCGTCTACCCTGAGGCGGAGAGCAAGCCGCGCGAGGTCAGCCGGGGCCTGTACGCAATTGCCAGCACCTTCCTGAGCAAGGGCGAGCATGCCGATGCCGCCAAGGTCTTCCGGGCTGCGGCTGAGTTTGCCAATGACGGCACGGCCCAGTACTGCCTCGGCGAGCTCTATGAGACCGGTGAGGGCGTGGAGCAGAACGACCTGGCCGCCCTGTACTGGTTTGATTGCGCCGCGGACAATGGCGTGGGAGCTGCGGCGGAGGAAAAGCGCAACGACATCCTCGCGGCCTATCAGCAGGCGCTAAGCCCGGCCGACTTCAGCGAGCGGATGGCCACGCTGGCCACGTGGTGCGAGGAGGGCACGCGCGACGTGCCCACCAATCCGGATAAGGCTGCATATTGGCGCCAGGCGGCGGAGCAGGAGTAGCCCTGCGCCTACGCCAATTCGTCCAGCATCTGCTTGGCGTTGTCCTTTGCCTTCACCTTGCCGAAGGCCTTGGCAATGTTGCCCTCCTCGTCGATGAGGTAGGTGCTGCGCACCAGGCGACGCGTGGTCTTGCCGGTTTTGGTCACGCCTTCCACCAGCACGTCGTAGGCCTCGATGACCTGCATGTCTGGGTCTGAGAGCAGCGTGAAGGGAAGGCCGTGCGCCTCCTCGAAGCGCTTGTGCGATGCCACGGTGTCCTTGCTGACGCCCAGTATCACGGCGCCCTTCTCGCGGAACTGCGGGTAGAGGTCGGCAAACGAGCAGGCCTGGCTCGTGCAGCCGCTGGTCATGTCCTTGGGGTAGAAGTAGAGCACGACACGCTGGCCGCGATACTCGGAGAGGCTGTGCATCTGGCCGTTTTGGTCGGGCAGAGTGAACTCAGGCGCGGTGGTTCCAACTTCAAGCATGACGGGCTCCAATCACGAGGCAATGCACATCAATTGTCGCACAACCGGAATCGGGGACGGTCCTCGTTTCACATGCGTGTGAATCGAGGACCGTCCCCGATTCGCATGGGTGATCTGATGCGGCCGTTCGCGGGTCGTGGGAACAGATTTATCGAAAAATGATAAATAGTCTTGTCGATAAACGATAAATCGGTCATACTGGGCCCAACGTCACGAGAAAGGACGCGCATCATGAAGCAACGGGATCTGGCACGGTGGCTCAAGGCGATAGCCCTGATCGATGTCATCTTCTGTCTGGGCATCATGCTGGCTATCGTTCCGCAACGCGGCCAGGCGCTGGCCAACCTGCATCCCGAGATGCCGTGGCTGACAACCGCCAGCTGGGTGTTCCTCGTGCTGGCGTCAATCCCCATCGTGGCGGTCGGGGTGGTCATCTGGCGCATTGCGAGCGAGATTGCCGCCAACAACTCCTTCAGCGAGGTGAACGCGGCGCGCTTGGTGCGCATGGGTGTCTACGCCCTGGCAGAGTCGGCGTTCTTTGGCGCCTCCATTGCGATTATGGCCCTCTTGGGAATCCTCTCGGACGGCCTGCTTGCCGTCATGCTTGTGGTTGTGGTGATAAGCGGCGGGCTGGGTGTGAGCGCATTCATGCTCTCGCACCTCACGCTGAAGGCGGCGGCCATCAAGGCCGAAAACGATCTGACGGTGTGAGTGATGGCCATGCGAATTGTTGTGAACCTTGATACGGTGATGCGCGAGCGGCGCATGTCGCTCACCGAGCTCTCCTCGCGCGTGGGCATCACCTTGGCCAACCTGTCAAACCTCAAGACGGGAAAGGCAAAGGCCATACGCTTCTCGACGCTTGCCGCGCTGTGCAAGGAGCTCGACTGCCAGCCCGGCGACCTCCTGGAATTCATTGATGACGCATAGGCCATAAGGTCCCCAGCGCCACAGATTGCAGCTACAAGGTGACGAGCCCTACGCCCGTTGCCCCATACCACCTAGTCAAACAGCTTCCGAACAGAAAGCGAGGGTACAGCTATGTCGAAAACCAATGCGGCGATGGGCGGCGCAGCCTACGGGGCAGATGGGATGCCGGGTGGCTTTGCGCAGGTAGCTGACCTGACGAACCGCACAGGACACCCCACGCATGGCGTGCCGGAGCCTCCCGTGCCCGGCGCCAAGCTTGCGATGGGGGAGAAGCCCGCGCGTCAGGTTCGTCCTCTCGCCAAGCGCGAGTGGACGATTGCTGCCATGGCACTCGTGCAGGCGCTACTGTGCTCGACGGTCTTCTGGCCTCCCGACATGGGATTCGAGATCGGTGATCTTCTCAACGATCCCTTTGGACTTAATCGGGTGCTTTTACTTTTACCAGCCTATGTCATCGGCGGGTTCTGGATTCCCGGCGTTGGCCTGACGCTTGTTGAGCTGGCATGGTTGGGCGCTGCCTTGGCGCTGGTGGGGAAGCGGGGCCGTTACGACCGCACCACCGTGCCGCTTCTGGTGGCCTGCCTGCTTATGTGTCTGTTTCCCACGCTCTATGCCAACCCCCAGCTGCGCTTCCTGAACTGCCTGGTTCTTCTGGTGGTGGGCACGCACACGCTCTTTCTTGTTGCGGACCTATGGCCGGCGTGCGCCATGGGGCTGCGCACGCAACTCGAGGCGCTGAGACACTTCTTCGCCTCGCTGGTGCGTCATGTCCCACGCTTGTTTGGGGGCCTGGCGGGTGCGCTCAACGTGCGCAAGCAGTCGGCAGCAACCGAGGCAAGGCGAGGAATGGCTTCCAAAATAGGTGCGGGCTTCGTCCTGTCCGCCGTGCTCCTGCTGCTGGTGTTGCCCCTGCTCCTCTCGGCAGATGCCGTGTTCGCTTCGCTTTTGACGGACTCCTTCGAAACGGTGAGTGGTCTTCACTTCCTGCGCGAGCTTCCCCTGCGTGCGGTGTATGCGCTTGCGCTCACCCCCTTCCTGTTCAGCCTTCTGAAGGGATTTACGCAGGTGGCGGGTGCAGGCAAGCCCGCTCGGGCGCAGGCTGAGCCCCGTCGCTGGCTGCACGGTGCAACCGCGACCATGGTGCTTTGCGTGCTCAACGCCGTCTATGCGCTGTATGCGTGCGTGCAGTTCATCTACCTTTTCGGCGGGGCGCGGAGTGCGGCTATGCATGGCGGCTATGCGGAATATGCGCGGTCGGGGTTCTTCCAGCTTGTGGCGGTCGTGGCCATCAACATCGTGGTGGGGCTCGTTGTCATACGCCACGGCGCGCCGGGAAGGGTGGCTGCCAGCGGGCAAAAGCCCGAGCAGGCCAGCGCCCCCTCGCGCTTGGTCATCGTGCTCACGTGGGTGCTTGTGGCGCTGACCTACGTGATCCTTGTGTCGGCCGCATGGCGCATGCGCCTGTACGTGCAGGCCTACGGGCTGACGGTCCTGCGCTGCCTCACCTTCCTGGGAATGGCCTTCTCGGCGGCCCTGCTCGCCGAACTGCTGGTAAAGTCCGTGGCCCCTGGCTTCGGCTTCTTCCGCGCGATGCTCTTCAGTGGGCTTGCGCTCTGGCTTGCGTTCAACCTGGCAAACGTGGATGCCCGCATTGCGCAGTACAACGTGGACGCCTATCTGTCAGGGTCGTTGGAGAGCCTGGATCTGAGCTACTTCCACGCGCTCTCGCCCGACGCGCTGCCTGCCCTGCGCCAGCTAGAGGACTCGGCGCTGGATGAGGAACAGGAAAGGGACCTGAAGAACCTGCTGGAGTATTTCAATGGCTGGAGTAACGCGCCCTGGCAGATGCAGAGCCTGCCCTATTGGCGCATGCCGCTAAGCGCTGACGAGTGAGTCGGTATCCATCCGCGAGACGGGAATGGCGCAGCTCATGGCCATCTTTCCTATCTCGTCCGCGGGTGCGCCAATGCTTATGGCTTGCAGGATGACGTTCTGCAGCACGATGCCATAGAAGATGGGCCACTCCGAGGGCCGTTTGCACCAGGGCTTGGTCATGGTCTCGAGGATGCCGTCCCAGCACTGCCGGATACCCCTGTACACGCCATCGGGCTCCATGTTCCAGATCTTGAAGTCGTCGGTTCCCAGGCTTTGGACGACGGCAACCACAAGTGCCCGCACGTCATCGTCTGTTATAGAGCTAACCGCCTTCACGAAGCCATAAACGCTGGTGGGGTTTTCGAGCAGGTACTTGTTGACGTCATCGCTCAGGTAGTAGCTTCTGCCGTTGGTTGTGGTGGCCTTGGCGAAGGTGCCACCCTCGGCCTTCACGGCCTCATGGCAGGCGCAGCCCGCAAGGCCGGCGGCGTAGAGCAGCACGATGGTCATGTCGGTGCCCTGGGGGCCCTTCAGCGTGCCCTTCAGCATCTCGACCACGTTGCCAGCATGCTTCGAGAGGCGCTTGAGCTGCTGTTTCTCGGTCTCCTCGCGGTTGAACAGGCCCATGATCGCGCTCCCTTTTCCGTGCGCTAGTGCTGCGCGGCGTCGTAGTGCCACACGGTGTAGTGCTGCGGCCACTCATAGACGCTGAACTTGTGGCCGCGGTCGTTCTGGCAGTTCTTGATGCTACCAGACGCCACCTCGCTCCAGCCGGGCCGGCCGACGTAGCGCCAGGTGTCGCCGTTGTCCGACATATGGATGAGCGTGAACGGATGGGTCAGCTGCTCCTCGAGGGCCAGGATGAAGCGCTCGAGCACGTTGGGGTCAAAGGGATTGAAGAGGTAGAAGTGCGTGTAAGGCGAGAGGTCGAGGTCGAGCGCGCTGCCCTGCAGCACGCTGAGGTTGCGGTGCCGGCTTGCCCAGGCGGCCGTCGAGCTGGCAAGCTCCGGGTCGAGCTCGATGCCGGTGGCGTGCCCCGGGAAGCCCTGCAGCACGAAGAACGCCAGCACGCGCCCGGTCCCGCAGCCTACGTCGAGCAGGCGGGAGTCTTCGTCGAAGGAGAAGTGCTTGAACAGGTGCTCGAGTACGAAGTAGTGGGTTGGGGTCGGGTCGTGGGCTCCCTCTTCTGCCAGGCGCGTCTCGTCTTGGTCGTTGAGGCTCGTGCCGCAGATGGAGTGGTCCAGCTGTGCCTCGAAGGCCAGCAGGTCAGCGAGGTTCTTGATGTGCGGCTGGGGACTCTGAGCCATGAGGGGCCTTTCTGTTACGTACGTCGAGGACATTCTACGCGTCGGATGTGCCGAAAAATGGACGCGATCTCCTGCTTGGCCGAACGCGCGCTGGGGTGCGCTGCCAGTGCACACGGGCGGAGGATACAAAAAGGCGACGGGTAAGACCCGCCGCCACGGCACACGCAATGAGAGGGGAGTGCTTAGCGCACGCTTGCCTCCGATCCGAACACGGCGCCAACGCCGGGAACGAAGTGGTAGTCGTAGTTGCTGACGTCTCCATTGCCGGCAGCGGCGGAAAGAAGCTCGTCGATGACGCCAGCGGCGACGATGGCAGCGATGAAGTACACAACACCCATGATGACCCCTCTATAGGATACGTAACAATTCGGAAACAAGCTACCATCATGTTAACACTGTGTTTCGCGCTGTCAATGCCCTGTTAGAAGGCTCTTTCGAACTATCCGCAAAGGCGGCATAATCTCATAAGGTCTCAAATTGCACTGCATAATCATGCGAAATTAGTCATAAATTTTACGCATGCGCGGGACAGTTCCGCCGGAGGCCTTCGTCTCACCGGCCTGTTACTTATGGCGACAGGCAAATGGGGCAAAGGCCTCCGGCGGAACTGTCCCGCGCGTCGCCTCCGACGCGTGTTACGGTGTAGCTGCCCAAGGCTTGCGACAGGAGGTTGCCATGAAGCTTCTGTTTGTCTCTGATTCGTTCAAGGGGTCACTGAGCAGCGAAACCTCTGCCGAGCTGCTGCAGGAGGCAGCTGAGCAGGTGTTTGGCGGCTGCGAGTGCGCCGGCGTGCCGGTGGCGGACGGCGGCGAGGGCACCACCCAAGCAGTGGTGCGCGCCGTGGGCGGGTCCCTGCAGGGCCTTTGCGTCCACGGTCCGCTGATGGACGAGGTGGAGGTTGGCTACGGCGTGCTCGACCAGCACCGCGCGCTCATCGAGATGGCAACGGCTTCGGGGCTGCCCCTGGTGCCTGACGAGCTTCGCAATCCCCTCAACACCACCACCTATGGCACCGGCGAGCTCATTCGCGATGCGCTCGAGCGGGGCTTTGACGAGATATCCGTGGCGCTTGGCGGCTCGGCCACCAACGACGGCGGCATGGGTTGCCTGCGGGCGCTGGGCGTGCGCTTCACCGATGCCGAGGGCAACGAGCTGCAGGGCACGGGCGCGGACCTCGAGCGCGTCGCCCACATCGACCTCTCGGGCATGCATCCGCGCGTGCCTGACGTCACCTTCGTGGCCATGTGCGACGTGAACAACCCGCTGTGCGGATCCGACGGTGCCACCTACACCTTCGGCGCTCAGAAGGGCGCGACCCCTGCCATCCAGGAGCGCCTGGAGCAGGGGATGGAGAACTATCGCAAGGTCATCGTCCGCGAGCTGGGCGTTGACCCCAACGAGATTCCCGGGTCAGGCGCGGCAGGCGGCTTGGGTGCCGCGCTTGCGGTCTTTCTGGGCGCGGAGCTGAAGAGCGGCATCGAGACCGTGCTAGACCTCATCGACTTCGACCAGCTGCTGGAGGGCGTCTCGCTGGTGGTGACCGGCGAGGGCCGCACCGACTGGCAGTCGTGCCACGGCAAGGTGATGCAGGGCGTGGGGCGCCGCTGCCAGCGGAAGGGCGTTCCGGCCGTGGGGCTTTGCGGGTCGCTGGGCACCGGCTACCAGGGGATCTACGAGCATGGCATCAGCTCGCTCATGGTGACGGAGAACGGCCCCATGACGCTGGAGGAAGCCATGGACGGCGTGGAGGAGCTGTATCGCGATGCGGCCGTGCGCATGTTCCGGCTAATTCAGGTGGGCATGGGGCTTGCTTGCGAGGCATAGGCGGCGCGCACGCATGGATGGCAATTAAGGGACACGCCCTTTTTTGCCCCGCGGGGCAAAAAAGGGCGTGTCCCTTAATTGCCCCTTTGAAATGCTGCTCGTGGCACCTAGAGCAGGGAGGGCTGGGCCTCCTGCGGCAGCTCTGGCTCGCTGGCCAGGCTGATGGCCGAGCGGTCTGTGAGCTGCGCAAAGTTGGGCCCCAGCCATGTGGCGGACTCTCCGGGTGCAAGCACGAGGGGCATGCGGCTGTGCGTGGGGGACACGCTGGCGTTAGGCTCGGTGGTCATCACCGAGAAGCGGTCATTCTCGCAGATGCCCGCCAGGAGGAAGACGCGCCGGCCGGGCATGGTGAAGCGCACTTGTGCGCCGCGACGAGGCGGCTCGCGCGTCCACGACTCCCAAAAGCAGCGCACCGGAACCAGGCAGCGTCCCTCGGCCAGGGCATGCGCCCAAAGGCCGCGGCCCGTGCGCAGCTGGGGGAGCGCCGTCTCGATTCGCGTGTTGAACACGAGCTTCGCGCGTGCGGTGGGTGGCGCGTCAAAGCCCCAGCTGAGGGTGCGTACCTGCAGCTCGCCCGCCTGGTCGGGCACGAAGAGGGGCACCTGCGTTCCCGGGTAGGCGTCGGGGACGCGCACGTCTGCCGGGCGCTGGGGCATGCGCGCATGGCCCGTGGCGTGGAGCTCGTCGAGCGCCTGTTGAAGCTCGTCGAAGAGCAAGGGGGAGATGCGGTGGCACATGCTCATCCTCGATTCGCGGGGAACCTACGTGTGGAGTCGATGCTAGCACGCCCGCGTCGCACCGTGGCCAGGTTTCGTGCCTGTGGCAAGTTAGCTTGCCGCTAGATGCGCACGATACAATGAGAACCCATCAAGACGCATGAAGCGGAGGAGGCGCGATGACGAAGGCAAAGGTGTACATCGACGGTCAGGCTGGCACGACAGGCCTGCAGATTTTCGACCGCATAGGCGCCCGAGATGACCTGGAGCTGCTGCGCATCGACGAGGACAAGCGCCACGACACCGAGGAGCGTCGCAAGTTTTTGAATGCGGCCGACGTCGTCTTCCTCTGCCTGCCCGACGAGGGCGCTCGTGAGGCGGTGGCGCTGGTCGAGAACCCCGACGTCTGCATCATCGATGCGTCGACCGCCCATCGCACCGCCGACGGCTGGACCTATGGCTTTCCCGAGCTGAACACCGGTCAGCGCGCGGCCATTGCCGCCAGCAAGCGCATCGCTAACCCGGGGTGCCATGCCACGGGATTCATCTCGGCGGTGGCGCCGCTGGTGCAAGCAGGTGTCGTGCCGGCGGACTACCCGCTCACCTGCTATTCGCTGACGGGCTATTCGGGTGGTGGCAAGCGCATGATCGCTAGCTACGAGGACGCTGAGCGCCCCGCGTGCCTTGACGCGCCGGGGATCTATGGCCTGACGCTGCAGCACAAGCACCTGCCCGAGATGGCCAAGGTCTGCGGGCTTGCGCAGGCTCCCGTCTTCATGCCGGTGGTGGACGACTACTACAAGGGCATGGCCACCTCCATCATGCTGCACAATCGCCTGCTGCCGGGATGCCCCGCCGCGGAGGACGTACACGCCTGTCTGACCGCGCACTATGCCGCACAGAAGCTGGTGAGCGTGGCGCCGTTCGGCGAGCAGGGCTCAACGCTCTATGCCAACGAGCTGGCCGGCACCAATGAGCTGCGCCTTGTGGTGTGCGGCAATGCCGAGCAGACCACCGTCACCGCGCTCTTCGACAACCTGGGCAAGGGCGCGTCGGGTGCCGCGGTGCAGAACATGAACATCGTGCTGGGCATAGATGAGACGACCGGTCTGGTCTAGGGCATCGGCGGTTTTGTGGGGCACAGGAGGCCATGAGGCCTCGCCCCGGGTGAGGCGCGCCACGTCGCGGGCCCTTGTGCTGGCGGTTGCCCTGGTGGTTGCGTGCTTGCTCGCGCAGGCGGTCTTCGCCCGGTGGGGGAGCAACCTCATGCCGTACTATCGGCCCTTCTCGCGCTCGCTTATGGCGGTGCTGGCCACGCTTGCCAGCCCGGCGCCCTTCGCCGTGTGGGACATTGTGGCTGTGGTGTTGGTTGTGGGGGCTGTCGTCTCTATCGTGCACCGCATGCGCTCGGGCCGTCCGGTGCTTCCCGTGCTGGCGGGGCTTTGCCTGGTGGTGTCCGTGGCGCATGCGCTGATTGTGGGCGGGTGGGCGCTCAACCACTATGCGCCACCGCTCTCCGGCGAGCTGAATCTTGAGGTGAGCTCCTACACGGCAGACGAGCTTGAGGCGGCAACGCGCGCCTATCTGGAGCAGGCGGCAGATCTTGCCCCACAGGTGCCGCGCGACGAGCAGGGCGCGCTGGCGCGGCAGGAATTCTTTGAGCTGGCGCATATCGCCGGGGCTGCGTACGGGCCCCTTGCGAGGGAATATCCCATCTTCCAAGGGCCGAATGTGCCGGTCAAGGCGCTGTTGGTGTGGGGCGAGCCGCTCTTGTACAGCGGGCATACGGGCATCTTCTTTGCGGCAACGGGGGAGTCGGGCGTGCCGCTCAACTGCTCAGTTGCCGACACGCCCTTCATCATGTGTCACGAGGCGGCTCATCGTCTGGGCATCGCAAGCGAGCAGGAGGCCAACTTTGCCGCCTACCTTGCCTGCAGCGCGAGCGATGACGTGCGCTTTTGCTACGCGGGCTCGTACAGCGCCTTCGCCTATTGCTTCAATGCCCTGTATCGAGTGGACCGCGAGCGCGCGCTGGCCCTGCTCGACGACGCCGCGACGTGGGAGAACGCCTCTGGTGCGGCGCTGGTGTGGGGCGACTATGTGGCCAACGCGCGCTACTACGAGGCCTACGATGGCCCCTTCGAAAAGGTGGGCCAGCAGGTCAACGACCACTATCTCAAGAGCTACGGGCAACAGGCTGGCGTGCAGTCCTACGGCCTCGTGGTCGACTACCTCATAGCCTGGCACCAACGCACCATGTGAATCGGGGACGGTCCTCGTTTCACATCGGTGTGAATCGGGGACGGTCCTCGTGCGCGGCTCGCGTGGCGCGCCGCTCATTCGCGGGATGGGCGCTCGTCGCTCCGGCGCGGCAGGGCGGCGAACTCGCGCCCTGCGGTCGCTCAAACAGCGCCGCCCTCCCGCCGCGCCTGCGCTCCTCGCATCCCGCGGAATTCGCTCTGGGCCACGCGCCCCACACCCGAGGCCCGTCCCCCTCCCGGTGGACGAAATTAAGGGACACGCCCTTTTTGCCCAGCTGGGCAAAAAGGGCGTGTCCCTTAATTTCACACGGATGAGAAACTAGGACCGTCCCCGATTCACATGGGTGAGGCGCCCGCGGGGGTTGGCCTGCGGACGCCTCTAAGGGAAGGGAAGAACCCGAGTTGCGCTATGCGATGTTCTGGAACTCGTAGCCGTGGAGCGCCCAGCCCTTGTGGGTGCCCTTGATGGTGCTGGTAACGGCCAGGTTCTTGATGTCGAGGGGGAACCAGCGGGTGGTCATGGTGGCCTCGCCGCCGTTGACGAAGATCTCCACCACCGAGGTGTCGACCATCACGCGCACGCTCTCAATCTTGCCGGCGGACAGCGCCGAAAGCGGCAGGCGGCGGATGGAGCGGTAGCGGCCGGCGTGGCTGTGGAAGACCAGCTCGGCGTCGTGCTCGTTGATGACAAACTCAAGGTCGCCGTTGAGCATGAAGTGGCCGGTGCCCTCGATGTCGGTGATCTGGAACTCGCCGATGCCGTTGAAGCGCGCACCAATGGCGCCCTCCATGCTGAACTTGTCGTAGCTGGACGACCCCATGAAGCCGGTAGATCCGTGGGCAAGCTCTTCCTTGAACTCCACCTCGCCGTCGCGGAGCTGCTCCATCTCGGCCACGGGCCACTGGCAGATGCGTCCAGCCTCGTTGAGGGAAAGCTCGCGCGGCATGGTGAGGGTGTGGGCCCACTCGGGGGTGGTGGGCACGTCGTACTCAAACTCCATGTCGGCAACGCCGGCCCAGGCCATCAGGATCTTGCGACCCTGCTCGTCCTCAAACACCTGGCAGGCATAGAAGTCGAAGCCAAAGTCGAGCTCGACGAAGGTGTCGCGGTCGATGCAGGCATAGGGTGCCTCGCCGTCCTGCTTGCCCGCGTCCTGCTGCAGCAGGTCGATGACCTTACCCTCGATGGGGAAGTAGCCCGAGTTGTGAATGGTCTGGAAGCGGTACTGCTGCTTGGGGATGCCCTGCGGGCACACGAACAGGAACTCCTTTTCGCCAAACTTGGCCACGCTGGGGCACTCCCACATGTAGCCGAAGGGGGCCTCGTCGGAATTGGTGGCGCTGCCGGCCATCTCCCACTTGATGCCATCCTCGGACTTGTACAGCAGCGCGCATCCGTGGCTCTCCATGGTGCGGCAGCCCAGAAGCATCCACCAGCTGCCGTCCTGGCGCCAGACCTTGGGGTCGCGCACGTGGTTGGAGGCATAGGCGGGATACTGGTCGTTGCACAGGACCGGGCGCTTCTCGCCCAGGGTGATATGGCACTGGTCGCCGTCATCGGTGCAGACCACCAGGGTCTCGTTGGCCTTGCGGCCGCTGAAGTCGAAGTCGTAGCCGTCGGCGCGGGTGCCCATGAGCTCGTTGCCGGTGTAGTAGAGCCACAGCTCGTCGCCGTTGACGATGCCCGAGCCCGAATACGAGCCGTTCTTGTCGGTCTGCACGCTCGGCATGATGGCGCCGCCGTGCCAGTACCAGGTGAGCAGGTCGGGGCTCGACCAATGGCCCCAGCCATGGCCGGCCTCGCGCGGCCAGCGCGGCTCGTACTGGTGGAAGATGTGGTAGACGCCCTTGAACTGCGAGAGTCCGTTGGGGTCGGTGATGTTGCCGCTGGGCATCTGCAGGTGGTACTTCAGGCGCCAGTTGTGAGACTGGTCGAGCTTGACGAGCATGGTCATGGGGCTTGCCCTTTCTGTTGTGGTGTCGCAGCACAACGTGCATGAGAACGATTTCATACTACGTGGAGTTCCAAGGGATGCCCTGCACGATTTGCGACGATTGTTCCAACTGGTAGCATTTGGGCGGGGGAGGGTCAGAATCGAACAGAATTCGGGAAAACGCAGCTTGTGTCGTGCGTCGAAACGGAAACTAAGGGACACGCCCTTTTTGCCCCCTGGGGCAAAAAGGGCGTGTCCCTTAGTTTCCAACGAAGCAGACAGTGCGTCGGGGCGTGCCCCGGCGCACTGTCTCAGGATCCTACAGCAGCTGGACGCCGGTGGCCTCGCAGGCGGCGATGGTCTCGGGATCCCACACGCTTGCCTGCACCTCGCCCACGTGGGCGCAGCCCAGCAGCAGCATGCACAGGCGGCTCTGGCCAATGCCGCCGCCAATGGTGTAGGGCAGCTCGCCCGCCAAAAGCATCTTGTGGAAGGGCAGCTCGCGGCGGTCGTCGCAGCCGGCAAGGGTCAGCTGGCGGTCGAGCGACTCGGGGCTCACGCGGATGCCCATGCTGGATGCCTCAAGTGCGCAGCTCAGCGGCTCGTGCCACAGGAGCAGGTCGCCGTTAAGATCCCAGTCGTCGTAGTCGGGCGAGCGGCCGTCATGGGGCTTGCCGGACTTCAGCGCGCCGCCGATCCCCTCGATGAAGGTGGTGTGGTGCACGGAGACGAAGCGCTGTTCGCGCTCCTTGGGGTCGAGCGTGGGGTAGAGGTCCTCAAGCTCCTGCGCGGTGATGAAGGTCACATCGCGGTCGAGCTCGGTCGCCAGCTGCGGGTAGTACCACTTGAGCTCGTCAAGCGTGCCACAGATAGCCGTGACGATGCGGCGCACCACGTCGTGGAGGTATTCCTTCGAGCGCTGGTCCTTTTCGATGACCTTCTCCCAGTCCCACTGGTCGACGTAGATGGAGTGCAGGTTGTCGAGCTCCTCGTCGCGGCGGATGGCGTTCATGTCGC
>CACXFC010000063.1 GCA_902766835.1 uncultured Coriobacteriaceae bacterium
GTCCCACTGGTCGACGTAGATGGAGTGCAGGTTGTCGAGCTCCTCGTCGCGGCGGATGGCGTTCATGTCGCAGACGATGCCCTTGCCTACGTGCAGGTCGTAGCGCTTGAGGGCGTAGCGCTTCCACTTGGCCAGCGACTGCACCACCTCGGCGTCTGCCCCCACGGCGGGCACGTCGAAGCCCACGGGGCGCTCCACGCCGTTGAGGTTGTCGTTCATGCCGGTTGTGGGGTCAACCACCAGCGGGGCCGTTGCGCGCACCAGATGGAGCGCGGCGCAAAGCTTGGCCTGGAAGACGAGCTTGATGCGCTCGATGGCGCGCTGGGTGTCATAGAGTGAGAGCTGCGGCGTGTAGCCGGCGGGAATGGTGGTCATAGCGGCCTCCTTGACGTTTGCCTGCCCGTACACGATACCGCCACTTTTGCAAATGTCATGCACTCGAAGCAAAAAAGAATCGACCTTGCAACGAAAGGTATCGACCCGCAATCGGGCCGATACCGTATGGTCACACAAGTATATGCGTGCCCGTGACGCCTAGTAGGCAGGCTCCGCGCGGCTGTAAGCCTCCATGTCGGTGCGTGCCATCTCTAGTGCCTGGGGCAGCACCTGCAGAAACTCGTCCACCTCGTCAGGCGTGTTGTAGATGCCAAAGCTCACGCGCACCATGCCTGCGGTGTTGACGTCCTCGCACTCCTTGAAGCCCTCTATCTCGTCTTGCGACAGCTCCATGAGGTGTGGGTTTCGGGGTTCGCTCCCAGAAACGCCAGCACCTTCTCGCGGGTCTTGCTGTAGAGGTCGGTGGAGTGGTTCGACTTCTGCGAGAAGCCGAGGGACTCCGGCCCCGCCCTTGGGCGCGTCCCGGGTGCACGTCAGATGAGGCCGAAGTGCTCGAAGGCGTGGTAGAGGCCGTCCTCGTTGATGGGGGAGGTGATCCAGTCGGCCGCCTCCTTCGCGGCGTCGGTGCCGTTGCCCATGCATACGCCCACGTCGGCGGTGCGGAGCATCGGGATGTCGTTGCCCGAGTCGCCCAGCGCCATGGTGCGATACGCAACGCCGCCCCGTGACTCCATAGCCTTGCGCACCGTCTCCAGAGCGGTTGCCTTGGTGTGCCCAACCTGCGTGAACTCGGTGGCGTCACCCATGGTGGTCTCGCGGAAGCCGGTGGGTATCGACGCCTTCACCTCGTCCGGCACGCCGCCGGCAATCCAGAGCGAGTACTTGAAGATCTGCGCGTGGTCCTCATCGGTCATCGTCGAAATCTCGGGGTGGTCGATGAAGGGGTCACCGATCTTTGCGAGCGAGTCGAACAGCTCCTGGAACATGGGCTGGTCGTAGACGCGAATGTAGCAGCGATCGCCACCCTCGGCAATGAGGATTCCCTCGCCAATGTCGAGGGTGTGGCACAGCTTGCGCGAGAGCTCTACGCCCAGTGGCTCGTTCACGATGCGCTCGTTTCCCAGAAACGCCTCGGCGCCGGCGGCGTAGCAGCGTCCGTCGAGGCCATAGGGCGAGAGGTCGCGCGTGCCCGCGCGTCCGCGGCCGGTGTTGGAGAACACGAGGTGCCCGTTGGCCTGCGCCAGGCGTATGGCACGCAGCGCCGAGTCCGGTACGCCGGCTTCCGTCCAAAAGGTGTTGTCGAGGTCAAGAAACGCAATGGTGGGCACAGTATCCTCCTTAGGGGTCGCTCAGCTGATGATAGTTGAAGTTGCGCGACGCCTAAGGCGGCATGCGGCCTACAGCGCCTTCTTCGGGCAGTTCCTCACGCACTCCATGCACAGGATGCACTCGGTGCCGTTCTTGCGGCTGCGCGCGTCGTCAAGCATGTCGACGTCCATGGGGCACACGCGCCGGCACTTGCCGCACTCGATGCACTTGCTGTGATCGCACGTCACGCGGATCCGCGCGAAGTAGCTCATCGGCTTAAGGAAGACGGTGATGGGGCAGATGTACTTGCAGAAGGCGCGGTTGTCCTTGAAGGCGTAGGCAAGCGCGATGCCCACGGCGTAGTAGGCGATATTGCCCACGATGAAGGCCCAGAACATGATGCGCTCGAGGTTGCCCACGTGCGCGAGGAACAGTGCGGCTACAAACACGAGCGACGCCACGAAGGTCACGTAGCGAATCCAGCCAATCTGCTTTCGTGGCTGCTCGGGCACTTTATAGGGCAGAAAGTCGAGCACCATGGCCGTCCAGCAGGCGTATCCGCACCAACCGCGGCCAAACAGCAGCGGGCCGAATATCTTGGCCACGGCGTAGTGGATGGTGGCGGCCTCGAAGACCCCGGTGAACAGGTAGTACCAGAAGCCCTCGATCTGCATGTTCTCGCGCGAGATCAGGCCGAGGTACACGAGCATGTAGAGGCCCACAAGCAGCTGGGTGACCCTGCGGGCGTTCTTGTTCCCCTGGATGAATAGGGCTGCGCCAAGTGCCACCGACGCGCCGATGTAGGTGAAGTTGAAGAGGTAGAAGGGGTTTCCCTTCGTCAGCCAGAGCGTTATGGCCACGGCCTCGAAGGCGGCGAACAGCGCGATGGGCACAGCATACTTCTTCATGGCGCCTCTCCATGCCAGGGCAAACCAACGTGTGTGGGCTTCAATTATAGAACCAGCCCATACGGTGGCCTCGGGTCCATTTCAAAGGGGCGAGGGGCAATTAAGGGACACGCCCTTTTTTGCCCCGCGGGGCAAAAAAGGGCGTGTCCCTTAATTGCCCCCCATTCCACGTCTTAGGATTGCGCTCGGACGCTGCGCACGCGCACGCGGTCGCTGGTGATGAGAACGGACTCCTGGCATGGAGCGGAAAACTCCCCGGCACTTAAGTGCTCCATGGGTGCAATTGCGAACTCGCATCTGCATGCGGGAGCACTTAAGTGCCGGGGAGTTTTCCGCTCCATGCCACTGTTCCTTGACTCGCCTTTAGGGGTGTGTCCCTTAATTGCCCACCGAGCTAGCGAAGCAGTCGCTACGGTCCCACTTGGGATACTCCCTAGATGACGCCTAACGGGATAAGCGTTACCAAAAGTAGCGCATCAAGACCCCAGATGCCCAACAGGAATCGGGTGCGTTTGCGCGGCTCCCAGTCGGGAACGTAGTTGCTTGCGAGGAAGAAGGGGATGTAGGTGGTGATGAACACGGGCAACACGCCCCACCACCGATAGACCCAGATGAACGAGTGATTGCTGGTGGCGGCAAGGAAGCTTTCGACGAGGGCAAACAGCAACGCCATACTGATGGCGCCTGCAAACTTTGCACTCACACCGCCTTTGCCGTCCTCTGCAAAGTAGCGGGCATGAGGGTCGGCGGGAAGCATCTTGTATGAGATTATGCCGGCGAGCGAGAACATCATTGAGAGCTCCCAGCACACGCCAACCAGCAGGATGAACGTAGTTGATTGGTTGCTTACAGACCACAGTGGGTAGCCCGCGACATGACCGATGATGGCGTTGCAGATCTCGTAGAACCAGTGCACGCCATAGAGGGCAAGCCCTGCGAAGATGACCTTGAACTCCCGCTTGTTGATCTCGCTCCAGTAGACGTAGAAGACCACCGCAAGGATGAAGATGAACGTCCAGTTGAAGTTTTCCGTGCTACGGACCGCGATGGCGTCGACGAGGTCCTTTGACTGCTGAGAGCCGTCACCCCAGAACTTGAACATGTTTCCCCCTGAAGTTTTCATCCGAATGTCTGCGGAAACACTGCCAAAGCGCATGGCATCAATTATAGGGAACCGGCGAGCTGCAATCGCACTTGCGGCTGTGCCGCTAGGGCAACTAAAGGACACGTTTTTGCTCCGCGGGTGTTCGCGGGGCTAAAGAGGCAGGTTCCCTAGCCGCTCTGGATGTTGTTTGCGGTTGCCGCTTTTGGCAGGTCGAAAAACCCGCAGACAACGGGCGTTGTTTGCGAATCTCGCGAATCCAGGCCTGAACGGGCGGAAACGGGGACCCCCGAAACGCAGACAACGCGCAATTCGGGCTCCGAGGGTTCGGGAAAACCGCAGACAACCTTCTGGCGCCGCCGGGCCCCGTCCCGCGCGGCGCGCCTGCCCCGGACCCGCGCACGTTGTCTGCGGTTTTCGGGCGCGTCGGAGCGCCGAAATCAGCGTTGTTTGCGTTTGGGGTACCCCCCAATTGTGTGCATTCCGGCCAGCGGGACGCAGAACCGCAGACAACACTCGTTGTCTGCGGGTTTTTCGGCCTTCCAAAAGCGGCAACCGCAAACAACATTCGCGCAGGTGAAAGGGGCGCTTAACGCTTCAGCATTTAGGTGCTCAGCCTCAAGAGAGTGACGCTCGGACGCTGCGCACGCGCACGCGGTCGCTGGTGATGAGGACGGACTCCTGGTGGAAGAGGGTGCAAAGCTCCTGGGCGATTGCGTCTATGGTCTCGGCCGGAACGTCGATGAATGTGAGCACGATGGAGGTCTCCTCCGTATACTCGCCGTCGTCGTGGATGTAGCCACCATCGATGATGTCGAAGGAGAACGGTACGCAAAAGCTTCGGCAGACCTCCTTCAGGGTTGTTACGAAGTGGTTGGTCTCAAGTTCCTGTTTGCGCGTCGTCGCATCATTGAGCCCAATGTAGACCTGCGTCTCTTCAAGCGATGCCCTGCCGTTGCGCAGTGCCATTCCAAGCGCATGTTGGCTGTTGAGGATCTGGCGTAACGGATAGGTGGTAAAGGCGCGTGCCATGCTTCGCAAGACCTCCTCGTAGCGTGAAGCAAAAAAGACATGTTCCAAGTGCACCCATTGTATGACGGGGGACGCGCGTCTTCGGCCAAGTGACGCCTGAATCGCTGTAACGAGCGCTCGCGTAGACTAAACTCATCTCAAAGGCAAACAGTTGGCGCGGAGGGAATGTCATGATAAAGCTCGTGCTCTCGGATATGGACAACACGCTCATCCCCTTTGGGTGGCAGAAAGTTTCCCCAAGAACCATCGACGCGATCCATGCATGCCAAGAGCAGGGCGTCGACTTTGGGCCAACCACCGGAAGGGACCGCTCGGAGCTTGCCGGCTTCTTTGCCGGAGACCGCAGCTGCTACAACACTGCCGTGGCAGTCAACGGCCAGAAAGTGTACTATCTGCGATCCCTTGTGTTCGAGCGGAACCTAGACGACGAGCCTCTTCGTCAGGTGGCAGAGCTTGTGGCGCAGCGGCCTGGCTGCGCCTTCGTCACATACCGCTCTGACGGGCTGGGCGACTGGGTTGGCATCTCCCGCGAACAGATGGGCCCAATGTATGACCGCGCATTCATGGCGGGAGGCATGTGGCACGATAAGCTGCCCATATACCCCGTGGCAAAGGCGGGCATTATCTGTGTTGCCGGTGACGAGGAGTTGGCTGCACTGCAGGCAGAGCTCACTGCCGCTTACCCGATGTTTGACTTCCTGAATACGGTGGTCAACTGGATGGATGTGTCTATTCGCGGGTGGAGCAAGGTCGAGGGTGTCAAGCAGCTGATCAAGACGCTGAAGCTCTCGCCCGAGGAGGTCTGTGTGTTTGGAGATGCTGACAACGACCTCTCTATGCTGGAATACATTCCCAACTCATGTGCCGTGGCCAATGCCAACGAGAATGCCGCCAAGGCTGCTCGCTGGCACGTGGGCGCTTCGGCAAAGGATGGTGTTGCCATCGCCCTCGAGCAGATAGCCGAGGCCGCCCGCCTGTGCAACGAACGAGGCACGGAAGATGTGATGCCCGCCTTCATGAGCAAGGCATAGCGCCTGTACCTGTTCGCGGTGGGGCGCTCCTTGCGCATTTGGCTCCATGTCAACATGTGCGATGTATCGAAAGCTGCATGCTTCGTGACCTGCGCGTGGCATAGTGCGATAATAGCGGGGCTGAAAGGAGATAGATGACTACCCCTGATACACCCCTCGTGAGCTTTGTCGTGCCTTGCTACAACTCGTCGGGTTACATGCGTCGTGCCGTCGACTCGATCGTTGGCCTTGGGCAGGCGTGTGAGATTCTGCTGATCAATGACGGATCTTCGGACGATACGAGCAAGATTGCCCATAAATACGCCGAGCGCCACAGCAACGTGCGTGCCATCGACCAGGAGAATGCCAACTGGGGCGGTGCCGTCAACCACGGTTTGGAACTGGCGCGCGGCCGCTACTTCAAGGTGCTCGACTCCGACGACTACATGGAGCCGCTGGCACTTCGCCGCGTGTTGAGCGAGCTCGAGCAGGCCCTCGCCGAAGACGATGCGCCCGACCTACTGATTTCCAACTACGTGTACGACCACCTGCCCACAAAGACGCGCCGACCGATGCGCTACTCGTCCTTCCTCCCGCAGGGTCATACCTTTGGATGGAACGAGGTGCAAAAGCCTGGCGTTGCCCAATACCTCATGATCCATGCCTGCTGGTATGCCACCGAGGTGCTGCGTGCCTCTGGGGTAAAACTCCCCACGGGCGTGCCGTACATGGACAGCATCCTGCTGCTGCACCCAATGCCTACGGTCAAGCGCCTGAGGTACGTGGATGCGGCACCGTACTACTACGCCATTGGCCGCGAGGGACAGTCGGTTGACGCCAGCGTCATTGCCGCTCACATCGACCAGCAGCTCTTTGCCACGCGCCTGGCCATCGAGGACGTCGACTACGCCGAGCTCTTCAGGCGTGAGCCCAACTGCGGACGGCTCATGGCGGGCTACATGGAGTGCATGATGAGCATGTCGGAGCTAAACCTGTTCCTCATTGGCACGCCGGAGGCGGCAGCCAAAAACAAGGAGCTGTGGGCCTTCCTGGAAGAGAAGAACCCCGCGCTCTACGACTGGGTGCGCCGCTCGTGGGTGGGCCTGCTTAACCGCAAAACGCCCATGGGTCGCGCGATTGCCGCGCGCATCTTCCAGTGGGGCAAAAAGCACTTCAAGCTCGAGTAGCAAGCGCGGCGCCAGGGCAGGGGCTCTGGCGCTTCGAGTGTAGAGTGGGCGTGACATAACAGGAGGCGTGGTATGGCGTCGCACAGGGCACCGAGCGCAGGTAGAAGGCGCAAGAGTTTGCTTCCAGCGGCAATAGCGATAGTGGTGGCCGTGGTGGCAGTCGTGTCGCTTGCGCTGGCATTGGGGTTCGGCCCCTTCGGCAAGCGGGCGCAAGAGGCGGTCGAGCCCGCGGAAAGCGAGCAGAGCGCTTCCGCCGTGCAGGTGGATGCGCCGCAGGAGCAACCGGCACCCGCTGAGGTTGAGGCCCCGGCAGAGCCCGCCTACGACCCCGCGACGGACTGGCGCAACACGGAGTTTGCGGTGGACCCCGCGCGCACCGAATGGAACTACGAACCGGGCGAGCAGAAGGTCGTCTACCTCACCTTTGATGACGGCCCCTCCGCAAACACCGCCGCGGTGCTTGACATCCTCGACGCCTACGGCATCAAGGCAACCTTCTTCGTCACCAACATTAACCCCGACTATGCCTCCATGATTGGCGAGTGCTACCGCCGGGGCCACACCATCGGCATGCATACCTATACGCACGACTATGCGCAGGTCTATGCGTCGCGCGACGCCTATTGGGAGGACCTGAACGCCATCGGCGAGCTGGTGCGCTCCCAGATTGGCTACGTCCCCTGCTTTATCCGCTTCCCGGGTGGCTCGTCCAACACCGTCTCGGCTAACTACACGCTGGGCATCATGACGCAGCTCACACAAGAGGTGCTCGATGCGGGGTACCAGTACTACGACTGGGACGCCAGCTGTGGCGACGGCGCCGAGCACACGGCCGACGAGCTGGTGGACGCCACCATTGCCGACACCTCCTATGGCTACACGAGCATCGTGTTTCTGGCTCACGACGGTGCCGAGAAGCAGACCACGGTGGAGGCACTGCCGCGTATCATCGAGTACTTCCAGGAGCAGGGCTACACCTTCGCGCCGCTGGACCGCAACACCTGTGCCCCGCACCACGGGCTGGGCAACTAGGTACGGCGCCCCACGTGGCCGAGTGTGACGCGCGGGCAGCCAAGCATGCGGGCTCCGGTAGGGTATAGTGAGCAGATGCGGGGCAAGGTGCCATCGACGGGCATGCAAGAGAGGTGAACGACATGCAGGACAATGCAATGGTCGCCGGACAACAGGGTACGATACTCTCGCACATCGCCCAGTCGCTGGCACACCACTTCGCCTCGATCTACTACATAGACACCATCGACGACTCCTACGTGGAGTTTGCGGCCTCCGACGTATACAAGGAGCTCAACATCGCGCCCGAGGGCACCGACTTCTTCGCAGAGACCCGGCGCAACAACATGCGGCTGGTGCACCCCGATGACATCGACCTTCTGGCGGACGTGTGCGACAAGGAGGCGCTGCTCGAGCGCACCGCGGGCGGGCAGACCTATACGGTTACCTATCGCCTGCTCATGGAGGATGGCCCCACCTACACGCGGCTCTCGGCGATGATGGCCGACGACGGCCGGCACATTATCATCGGAGTGACCGATGTGGACGAGCAGGTGCGCCGCGAGCTTGCCGTGCGTGCGGCCGAGGAGCGCCACGTCACCTACTCGCACATTGCCCAGACGCTGGCCAAACGCTATGCGGCCATCTATTACGTGGATGCGCAGACCAGTGCCTACGTCGAGTTCTCCTCCTCGGGCACCTTCAGGGAGCTAGGCTTGCCCTCCTCCGGCGCAGACTTCTTCGCCGCGGCAGACGAGGCCTTCTCGCGCATGGTCCATCCCGACGACGTGGCGGTGGCCTCTGACCTTCTGGACGCCAGGCGCCTGGTTGAGAGGCTCAGCCACGCGAAGCCCACGGTTGCCACCTTCCGCCTGATGCTACCCGCAGGTGACGTGTGGGCAAGCATGCGCGTGATGTGGGCCGACGACCGGCGCCACCTCATCGTGGGCCTGTCGGACGTGGACGACCAGGTGAAGGCCGAGCGCGCGGCGCACGAGGCCGAGGAGCGCGGCAAGGTCTACGGCCACATTGCCAAGTCACTTGCCAACCGCTACGCCACCATTTATTTCGTGGACATCTACACCAAGCACTACATCGAGTTCTCGTCGTCCGACACCTACAAGAACCTGCAGGTGGAGCCTTCGGGTGACGACTTCTTCGAGATCTCGCGCGTCAACGTGCGCAGAGTCATCCACCCCGACGATCTCGACCAGGTCTTGGCCGTGCTCGACCGCGACCGCATGACCGACATCATCAACCGCGACGGGCACCTGTCCATAACCTACCGCCTGATGCTTGACGGCAAGCCGGTCTATACCAACATGAATGCGGTCTGGGCCGACGATCGTCGTCATGTGATCATTGGTGTCTCGGACGTGGACGCCGAGATGAAGCGCGAGATGGAGCAGCGCGAGGCGGAGGAGCGCACGCGCATCTACGGCTACATCGCCCAGTCGCTCGCCCATCAGTACGCAACCATCTACTACGTGGACGTCTACACCGAAAACTACCTCGAGTTCACCTCCTCGGACGTCTATCGCAAGCTTGACGTGCCCGAGTCTGGAGCGAGCTTCTTTGACGAGGCGCGCCGCAATGCCGAGCGTGTCATCCACCCCGACGACCTTGCCGAGGTGGTGGAGCTGATGGACCGCGAGCGCATGACGCGCGCGATCAACGCACACGGGTCGGTGTCGCTGACCTACCGGCTGCTGCTGGGCAATGGTTACGTCTACACCAACCTCCGTGCGGTATGGGCCGATGACATGCGCCACCTCATCGTGGGTGTCTCGGACGTGGATGCGGCCGTCCGCAAGGAGCAGGCGCATCGCGAGGTTGAGGAGCGCAGCATCACCTACGCGCACATCGCGCAGTCGCTGGCCAACCGCTACGACTCCATCCTGTACGTGGACGCGCAGACCAACGCCTACACCGAGTACTCGTCAACCGAGGAGTACAAGCGCCTGGGGGCGCAGACCGAGGGCGACGACTTCTTTGCCGATACGGCCGAGAACGTGCGCCGGCTGGTGTTCCGCGAGGACATGGACTTTGCCCTCAATGCCGTGGAGAAGGGCAACATGCTGCGCGAGCTGGAGCTTGCGGGACAGTTCTCGGTGAACTACCGCCTGATGATGCGCGGCAAGCCCACCTACATCAACCTACGCGCGATGTGGGCAGATGACAAGCGCCACCTCATCGTGGGCGTCTCGAACGTGGACGCCGAGCTGCGCCGCGAATACGAGCATGCGCGCAACCTGCAGCAGGCACACGAGCAGGCCATGCGCGACGCGCTCACCGGCGTGCGCAACAAGAACGGCTACCAGGAGTTTGAGAAGCAGCTGCAGGTGGCCCTAGACGCTGGCCGTCAGCAGCCCTTTGCCATTGTGGTGTGTGACGTGAACGGACTCAAGGAGGTCAACGACACACAAGGCCACAAGGCAGGCGACGAGTACATTTGTGCAGCTTGTGCACTCATCTGCGACATATATGCGCACTCTCCGGTCTTCCGCATTGGCGGCGACGAGTTTGTGGCCATCCTGCGCGGGAAGGACTTCGAGAAGCGTGACGCGCTGCTCGAGGCCATCCGCAGCGAGGTCCGGCGCAACCAGATCACCTCGGGCGTGGTGATTGCATCGGGCATGTCGGACTACCGCGAGGGCGTGGACCGCAAGGTCGCCGACGTGTTCGCGCGCGCCGACGAGCTCATGTACGAAAACAAGCGGACTCTCAAGGGAATAGGCGATTAGGCGCATGACAGACGAGGCGATACGTGCGGCGAAGTGTTATGCCCAGGCATTTTTCGCCCATGAGGCATCGGGGCATGACGCGCACCACACCATGCGGGTCTACCGCACCGCACGGCGCATTGCCGAACGGGAGGGCGCCGACGAGGCCACGGTTGCGCTGGCGGCCCTCTTGCACGATGTGGACGACGCGAAACTCTCGCCGCAGACGGCAGAGACCTTGGGCAACGCACGGGCTTTCCTGGCGGGGCAGGGCATCTGCGGGCAGGAGGCGGAGGCGGTGCTGACGGCCATTCGCGAGGTGTCGTTCTCGAAGAACGGCGCGACGCCACCCTCCACGCTGGAGGCGGCCTGCGTGCGCGACGCCGACCGGCTGGACGCGCTGGGAGCCATTGGCATCGCGCGCACCTTTGCCTTCGGTGGCTCGCGGGGGCGCATGCTGCACGACCCCACGGGTGCCGATGCCGGCAGCAGCACCCAGCACTTCTACGACAAGCTCTTCAAGCTCAAGGACATGATGTGCACGGAGGCGGGCCACCAAATGGCGGAGGGCCGCGACGCGGTGTTGCACCAGTTCATGGACGAGTTTCTTGCCGAATGGGCAGGGGAGCGCTAGGCGAACGTTCCTGCGCCGCGCAGCTGTGTTCGGCGTGTCAGGGGGACGGGGGTCGGTTTTCGCACATGCGTGTGCCTTGGGGTCGGTTCTTGCGGCGCATCCGTGTGCGCTTTTGCAAA
>CACXFC010000064.1 GCA_902766835.1 uncultured Coriobacteriaceae bacterium
ACCCTCACGTGCAGCTCGTCGGCGCCGCCCGCGACCTCCTCGAACCAGGCCCCGGTGACCTCCCACGTGTCGTCCAGCCCCATCGACCTCTCGAAGAGGGCTGACAGCATCTCCGCATCCTGACGCATCCGAAACCTCCGCGGCCGCTTCACAGACTGACCACGGAATGGTAGCGCAAGCCGCCGCTCGGGGCCTCGCTTGCGCGCCCGCCTAGCCTGTGCTACCCACCAGAAACCCCGAAGAGCCCTTTTTTGCCCCGCGGGGCAAAAAAGGGCGTGTCCCTTAATTGCCCCTTAGCCCCTTTTGCATGCCGTTGGCACATGGCTTACGCTTTGGACTATCATCAGAGGATACCGAGCCCGTTCATGGAGGCCTATGAATCCGACACACGTCAGACTGACGATACCCGACAACGTTGACCCCACATCGCTCATGGGGCCCACCGACTCGCTGCTCCGTAGGATCGAGCGGTCCTTCGATGCGATGGTCACCGTCCGCGGAAGCGTAATCTCGCTGGTGGGGCCGGCTGATGTCGTGAACCAGCTGACGAGCGTGTTCTCGCGCCTCATTTCCATGGTCGAGGCGGGCCAGCAGCCCAGCGAGTCCGACGTCGACCTCATCATCGGTCAGGTGACGCATGGGGCTAGCGAGCAGGTTGACCTCTCCGACGACATTCTGCTCACCTATCGTGGCCGCGCGCTGCAGCCCAAGACAGCTGGCCAGAAGCGCTACATAGACGCCATTCGTCGTAACACCATCACCTTTGGCGTGGGTCCTGCGGGTACTGGCAAGACCTACCTGGCCATGGCGATGGCCGTGGCCGCCCTCAAGCGCAAGGAGGTCGCGCGCATCGTGCTCGTGCGCCCCGTCGTGGAGGCGGGAGAGTCGCTGGGATATCTGCCGGGCACCCTGCAGGAGAAGCTCGACCCCTACATCCGGCCGCTCTACGACGCGCTCTTCGACATGACCGACATGGAGCGGGGCAATGCGCTCATCGAGCAGGGCATCATCGAGATTGCGCCTTTGGCATTCATGCGCGGGCGCACGATGAACAACGCCTTCGTGATTCTCGACGAGGCACAGAACACCACGCCAGACCAGATGAAGATGTTCCTCACGCGCCTGGGCTTCTCGTCGAAGTTCGTCATCACCGGCGATGTGACACAGCGCGACCTGCTGGGCGTCAATGGCCTTGACGTGGCACGCAGGGTGCTCGACGGCATTGACGACATAGCCTTTGTCGACCTGGGGAGAAACGACATCGTGCGCCACTCGCTGGTGGCGCGCATCGTGGATGCCTACGAGGCTGACGAGAGCAAGGGAGGCAGCCATGGCAGAGCTTGAGCTCGACCTCGTCTTTGAGGACGGTGTGGCCTGCGCGCTTAGCGAAGACGAGCTTGAACAGACCATTGCGCTCGTGCTTGCCGAGGAGGGCGTCGAGCGGCCGTGCTGCGTGTCGCTCTCGATTGTGGGTGACGAGCGCATGCGCGAGCTGAACTACGAGTGGCGCGGCATCGACCGTGCCACGGATGTTCTCTCGCTCGAGTGCGAGCGCCCCGATGACCCCGACCTTGGTCCGGGAGAGCCCTGCGAGTTGGGCGACATCGTGCTGGCACCCGCCTACATTGCTCGCCAGGCGCAGGAGTTTGGCACCACGGCCGCTGACGAGACGCGCCTCCTTCTGGTACACGGCGTGCTTCACTTGCTGGGCTACGACCACCTGCAAGACGACGAGGCAGAGGTCATGGAGGCGCGCGAGGACGAGTTGGTAGCGATGCTTGCCACCGACGCAGACTTGCGCGGCGTACGCGTCACCCGCCATGAGGGAGACGAAGACGCATGATCCCCGGAACCGGCAGAAACCATCCCACGTTCAAGCGGAGCTTCCTGTTCGCCCTCCAGGGCTTCAGGACTGCTGTGGCGACGGAGCGCAACATCAGGTTCATGCTTGGTGGGGCGGCCTTTGCCGTGGTCATGGGCCTGCTGCTGCGCATCGATGCGCTGAGCTGGGCCTGCGTCATCATCTGCTGCGGATGTGTGCTCTCTACCGAGCTGATCAACACCGCCATCGAGACGGTGGTCGACCTCGTGTCGCCTGAGTTCCATCCGCTGGCCGGGCGCGCCAAGGACGTGGCGGCCGCCGCATCGTGGACCGTCAGCATCATGGCGGTGATCATCGCCGCAATCGTGTACATAAGGGCCCTGCTCATCTTGCTGGGCGTCATAGCGTAGCTCGCCGGGCGAGCTGCAAGGAAAGGTGGTGTGTGCCGCATGGCAGACACGAGCGAGCAACCGGTATTTCGCAGTGGCTTCGTGGCCTTGGTGGGCCGTCCGAGCGTGGGCAAGTCGACCCTGCTCAACGCCTGTCTGGGCGAGAAGGTGGCCATTACCAGCCCGGTGGCGCAGACCACCAGGCGCCGTCTGCGTGGCGTGGTGAACACGCCCACCTCGCAGCTGGTGATCGTGGACACCCCGGGCCTGCACAAGCCCAAGGATGCGCTGGGCAAGGAGCTTAACCGCGTGGCACTGGGCGAGCTGGCTGACGTCGATGCCGTCGCCTTCCTGATTGACGCCACCAAGCCCGTGGGCAGGGGAGACGAGTGGGTGGCCAAGCACGTGGCCGCTTCGGATGCCACCTACAAGCTCTTGGTCATCACCAAGGCCGACCTTGCCAGCAAGGAGCAGATTGACGCCCAGCTTGCTGCGGCACGCGAGCTGATGCAGTTCGACGACGAGCTGGTTATCTCTGCCACCGAGCTTTTCAATGTCGACTCGTTCATTGCGCTGGTCTCCGAGCATCTGCCCGAGGGCCCCAAGTGGTTCCCCGACGACATGGACATCGATGCGAATCCTGAGGACCTGGTTGCCGAGTTCGTGCGCGAGAAGGTCCTCATGCACATGCGTCAGGAGATTCCCCATTCGGTGGGCGTGCTCTGCGATGACATCACCTGGAGCAAGGGCGACCACGCTTCGGTGGTGGCCACCATCCTGGTGGAGCGCGACAGCCAGAAGGGCATGGTCATCGGCAAGGGCGGACGCATGATCAAGCGCATCGGCACCGAGGCGCGCCGCGACATAGAGCGCCTGCTGGGTGCAGACTCGGTCTACCTGGACCTCTCGGTGCGCGTGCAGCCCCAGTGGCGTCGCGATGCCAACGAGATCAGGCGCCTGGGCTATCAGGCCGAAGACTAGCGGACAGAGCGTATGCCCGGGGGCAGGAAAACAACGCGCCTGCGCGCGATTGTGCTGGGCAGGACGAAGCTTGCCGAGCAGGACCTGATCCTCACGCTGCTTGCTGAGGACGGATCGCAGGTGAGGGCCGTGGCCAAGGGTGCCCGCAAGCCCGGTGGGCACCTCGCTTCGCGCTCGGAGCTCTTCTGTGAGACCGACTTCCTCCTGGCGCATGGCCGCTCGCTCGCCATCGTCTCGGAGGCAAACCTGACCTGCGCCCACGAGGCCCTGCGGGGCGACCTCGCGCGGGTGTCGGCCGCCTCCGCCATAGCCGAGGCCGCCCGTCTTACCTGCTATGAGGACATGAGCGACCCCTTCCTTTACCCCATCTGCTCGCGTGCCCTCACCGCCTGCGAGCAGGCGGCCGACCAGGCGCACCTTGACATCGTGGTGGCTGCCTATGCCTTCAAGGTGCTCTCGCATGCGGGGTGGCGTCCCGAGCTGGCAAGTTGTATAGCCTGCGGTGATGCCGCCGTGTCGTATTTTTCAACCATGGCGGGAGGGTTGCTCTGTGCGAGCTGCGCCAAGGACGTCGAGGCTGCCACGGAGCTGTCGGCAAGCGAGGTCCAATGGCTGCGTGCGCTTATCATGAGCACCTTCGACGCCCTGCTTGTCGCAGACGTAAACGCCGAGCTCGCAGCACTTATGGTGTCACTTGCCCACTCGTGGTGCGCGGTGCATCTGGATGCGCGCCTGCGCGCCTTCGAGTTCATGCTGAGTGTGTGACAGTTTCTTTTCATATCTCTTGTGTTTGACCTGCTCCAATGCCCGTGTGATAGGGTTTAGCCTGTTTTGTTTCAATACACGAGGGGTTTCCATGAAGAAGCTTGTCGCATTCGGCGTATCGCTGTATCTGGCGTTTGCCCTATCACCAGCGATGGCGGCTGCCGAGACAATCTGTTCTGACGAGACACTGGCGCCATCTGATGAGGCGCCTGCCGCCGACCTCGTCCTACCGGACGAAGCCGAAGGGGACATGTCTACGGACGAGGCGGTGCTTGCCGATGAGGCGGTACCAGCCAAAGAAGTCGCGCCTGCCGAGAAGGCTATCGCCGAGGACGAGGGAGCCGAATCCGACCCTAATGCCCCAGATGACTCGTCGGGTGTAACCGAAGAGGCAGAGCCCGTGGTGGAAGGGGTTGTCCTCGAGAAAACGGCGGAGGCTCCGAGTGCGGGCGAGCAGGAGCAGACAGACCAGGAAGGCCCGCTCGATGACGGGGCCGTCTACATCCTTGCACCCTCCTATGCTCAGGGCATGCGGGTGAGAGCAGAGGGAAGTGCCACATCAAGCTCGGCGAATGTCTCGCTTGGCCACGACTTCTCGCTTCTTGGCGAGTTCTGGCGTGCCCTCAGGCACCAGGATGACGATACCTACAGCTTCGTGAACGTGCTGGGCGAACGCGCGCTGGGCATCAGCGGGACCCCTGCGGCCGGTGCCAACGTGCAGTGTACAACAGGTGACGGCGCCCGCTGGCACCTGCTCGCAAACCTTGATGGAACGTTTTCCATCGTGCCCGTTGGCTACGACAACCTGCGTCTTGACGTTGCGGGTGCAGGGTCGGCAGCGGGCTCGAACCTCGTCTTATGGCTCGAGAACGGTGGGGCAAACCAGCGTTTCGCACTCAAGAAGCACGAGGCGCTGACCGAGGCGGCGCGCTCGGCGGCTACCGTCGAGGAGGGCGTCTATGCGCTCAAGGCGGCTGACGGCAGCAATCGCGCTCTCGATGTGGCATGGGCTTCCACAGATCTCTCCGCCAACGTGATGGTCTTCGCCTCGAACACCGGATTCAACCAGAAGTACTACGTCAAGCCTGTGGCGAGAGGAATCTACGAGATTCAGGCAACGCACTCGGGCAAGCTCGTCGAGGTGTACGGCGGTACCGCCACGGCAGGCGCCAACGTCACACAGTATGCGCGCAATGGCATGGCTCACCAGCTGTGGTACTTCGTCAAGTCTGGGGATTCCTACTCCATTCGTTCCGCGAAGAGCGGTCTTGAGCTGTGCATCGCCCCTTCCGGCAACGTCGAGCTGGGCGCCGTGCGCCTGCCGCTCCGTGGTGCGGGCTTCTCGCTGCAGAGCGCCGTGCTTCTGGAGGACGGCTCCGTCTACTCCTTCGCTCCGGGCTATGCGCCAACTCTGCGCGTGGCTTCCGCAAGTAATAGCGGGGCGCGTGACGCCAACGTGCAAATCGATTCCGCTGTGGACGTTTTGGGCCAGTTCTGGCGTGTGAAAGCCGAACGGGATGGGAGTATCTCGCTCATCAACTTGAGGAGCAACGGGGTGCTTGGCATTGCGGGTAGCGCGAAGACGGCGGCCAACGTCGTCATCGACGGAAGTGGCTCCACGCTTTGGACCGTAAGCTACAACGATGGTGGCACCCTTTCGCTCCATCCCAAGGGCAACGCCAGGCTAGCCCTCGATATTCCGTATGCCTCGTCGGCTTCTGGCGCAAACGTTTGGCTGTGGGAATCGATTGGCTCGCTTGCCCAGCGATTCGTCGCCTCTGCCCATGGCCCTCTCACGGAGGCTGCGCGTGTCGGCAAGACGGTCGAGGAGGGAATCTACTCGATACTGAGCGCCGCCGACAAGAACCTGGCGCTTGACATTTCCGGCGCATCCAAGGACAACTGCGCGCAGGTCCTGCTGTTTGCCGCGGGAGACAAGGCAAACCAGAAGTTCGAGCTCTCCTATGCTGGCAACGGACTCTACACGCTCAGGGCTGCCGTTTCTGGCAAGCTTGTCGAGCTCTATGGCGCCTCGCCTGCGCAAGGCACGCCCGTCAAGCAATTCGTGAGCAATGGCGGCATCCACCAGATGTGGTATTTCGCCGCTAGCGGCGATGGGTACTACATTCGCTCTGCCAAGGGCGGCCTCGCCATGGCCTTTGCGGGCGGTGCCCCTCGTATCCTCTCTGATGTGACCCTCGAAACGCAGCAGGCCCATGCACAGCGTATGGTGCTCAAGGAGGTTCCGCTGGTGGATGACGGAACTTACGTCATATCGTCCGAGCTTGCGCTTCCTCTGGTGCTCGACGTGTTTGGTGCCTCCAAGGACGCTGGGGCAAACGTCGGTATCTATCAAAGCACGGGTGGCAAGAACCAGCAGTTCGTCTTCAAGTATTTGGGCGACGGCGCCTACCGCATCACCAACAAGGGATCCGGTCTCGTGCTTGAGGTTGCAGGCGGATCGAGCGACTACCTCGCCAACGTGCAGCAGTGGTCGAACCTCGATGAAGACCATCAGAAGTGGCGCCTGGGCGTCTCCGACTTCGGCGGCATCACGTTTAAATCCGTGAAGAGTGGGCTCTTCCTCGATGTTGAGGGCGGTGTGCGCCGCAACTGCACGAATGTGATCCAGTGGGGTGAGAACCGCGGTGCGGGGCAGAGCTTCAATCTGAAGGCTGGATCGTGGAGCTTCGGCGCCGAGGTGGAGCGCATCGCACGCACACAAATGGGCACGCGCTACTCATACGTTGGCAGTGGTTACTTCCCCAACTCGGCCTTCAACTGCAGCGGCCTTACCTGGTGGGTGTACAACCAGGCAGGCTACAACGTGTCGCACAACCAGGGCTACTACTCGTACTACACCGGTTCTCCCAACAAGGAGGATTCGCAGATGTGGCAGGTGGAGCGCGCGGGCAACTGGAAGACCAACCCTGCAGAACTCGTCAAGGGCGACCTTGTCTTCTTCTCGCCGGCCAACGACAAGTGGCACACGGGGCACGTGGGCATCTATATCGGCAACAACAAGATGATTCACGTCTGGCCGACTACGGGCACGGCGGTTGTGGACATCTATTCGCTTCCCAAGGACCACTTTGTGGGCGGAGGTCTTCCGCTTTAGGTGGCACATCGAATCGCATACTCATAGCTTCTGGAAAATGGTGTAATAGGCTCTTGGCGTGCAGGAACGACTGAAACTGGCCGCATGAAACAGGGACGAAAGCTCAAGGAACAGGCTCTTCTGGCGTGGGTGCACGTTACGTACGCCCTGATACTGGTGAGCCTTGCTGGCATGGTTTACTCAACACCGGCGCTGGCTGCCGAAGCCATAAGCGCACCGGCAGATGACGGCGCCTCGTTCTCGAGCTCTGAGCTGCACCCCGATGCGGCCGACCCCTGCATCATCAAGGTGGGGGAGACCTACTACCTGTTTGCCACCACGCCCAACGTGGGCATTCCCTACTACGCGTCCTCGGACCTCAGAAACTGGACGCTGGTGGGAAACGCCCTCTCGTGTTCCGCCTTCGAGGGAACTGGGCTTCCACGTGGCGATGTGTGGGCGCCTGAGGTGCGCGAGCGTACCGTGGGTGGGCGCACCACCTACGTGCTCACCTATACGGCAGCCGACTACTGGGACGGAAAGTACCGGATTTGCGTCGCCGAGGCGAGCGCGATTACGCCCGGCGGCTTCGGGCGCCCAAGGGTGCTGGACACCGGGGGCGTGGCCAATGCAATCGACTCGAGCCTCTACTTCGAGGGCAGCGACATCTGGCTCTATTTCAAGAACGAGGACGAGTATCACTCGCTTTGCGTCGAGCGCCTGGGGTCCAACTGGCAGCGCCTGAGCGGCCCCACCACCATTATGAGGATGGATCAGCCTTGGGAGACGTGGACTATCGAAGGCCCCTGGGTGTTCAAGCAAGGATCGAAGTACTACCTCATGTATTCCTCAGGTGGCTATACCACCAGCAACTATTGCATCGGGTATGCCACCTCATCCTCTCCGCAGGGCCCCTTCACGAAGCAGACCAAGGCGGCCCCTCTCGTCTGGAGCCAGCTCGGCGTTGTGGGCCCGGGCCACAACACGACGCTCATGATCACCGAGGGCGAGATCTACCTCGTCTACCACAGCCTCCACAAGGAGGGCAACGCCGAAAGGCGCCTGATGGTCGACCGTATGGGCATCGATGACGACGGCAAGCTGTTCGTTAACTTCGCCGGCTTTGGCCGCCAGCCGCTGCCTTCGGGTACCGCTGGCTACTACCAGGTGCCCTCGGAGCATTACCAGGTGTCGGCGCACGGCGTGGAGAGCCTTGAGCTCACGGACGTCGAGAATGGGCAGAGTGGCGTGCAGGCTGCCAAGACCGTTGACGCCTCGTCGCTGGTGATCAGCATCGAGGATGGCTACAAGCTCTCTGACCTGTGGTTGTTTGGCGGAAGCAGTGGGCTTTCGGGTACCGCAGAGCTGCTGATAGATGGCGAGGAGCTGGTGGGCGGCTATAAGCTGTCCGGTAAGGCAACAAAGCTGACCTTGCCTCGCGCCGAACGCTATGCGCGTGCCATTGAGGTGCGTCTCTCTTCTACGCAGCGGCTGAGCGAGGTGCTGCTGGTCTCCAGGGGAGCGCGCTGGACCCCGCTTGTCTTCGACGAGGCGGAGCCTGCTGCGGGCACCTACTACATCCAGAGCGTCCTCGACAGCCGCAAGGTGCTGGACAACGCCGGCGACTCGAAGCAGGCGGGCAACAACGTCCTGCTATGGGAGTACAACGGCCGGCCCAACCAGCGCTGGGAGCTGAGCTATGACGACTGCGGCGACGCGACGCTCATCAATGCATCCAGCAGGATGGCGCTCGATGCCACAGGTGGCAGCTGCGGCTATGGCACGAACGTGGAGCAGTGGCATCCCACCGGAGGCCTTCCGCAGAAGTGGCATGTGGTGAAGAACGGCGACGGCACCTTCACCCTGATGGCAGCTGTGGGCAACAACATGGTGGTTGACATCGAGGGCGCAAACCCCGCCAATGGCAGCAATGCGCTCTTGTGGGCAAACATGGGTGCTGCCAACCAGAAGTGGCGCTTCATACCTGCCGATGCGCAGCTTCCCGCAGAGGAGCAGGCAAGTATTGAAGATGGGTACTACGTGCTTCATCCAAAGGTCAACACGCGCCTGTGCCTGGATGTGGCCAACGCATCGATGGACAATTGGGGCAACCTGCTCGTTTGGACCGCCAAGGGCTCCGCCAACCAGTGCTTTGAGATTTGCCGCCTGAGCGACGGATACTATCGCATTGCCAACGCGCTGTCGGGAAAGGTGCTTGATGTGGAAAGTGGGTCGCACCTTCCAGGAGCCAATGTGCTGCAGTGGGAATGGACGGGTGCCGACAACCAGAAATGGGCCATCTTCGAGCATGGTGAGGGCGCATACACCCTGTGCAACGTGGGCACGGGCCTTGCGCTCGACGTGACGGGCGGCAGCACCGCAGCAGGCACCAACGTGGAAGGCTGGGAGTCCATCGGCTCTGACGCACAGGTCTGGAGCCTCGAGGCGGTAGAGACTCCCTGGCAGGATGCAGTTGAGCTGGCCGCAAGGCATGCGGGCACGGTTGTTGAGGGGCGCTATGCCGTGGCATGCAAGGCGAATGCCCGCAAGGTGTTGGACGTGAGCTGGGCGGGCAAGGACTCGGGTGCAAACGTCGCCCTTTGGGGCAACAATGGCGGCGCCAACCAGCAGTGGGACGTCACCTTCGACGAGAACGGCCTCGCCACACTCGTAAGCGTCAACAGCGGCATGGCGCTCACCTACGTGCGCCTGGGCAACGAGGGCAACGTGGTGCAGAGGCCACAGGACGGCTCCGCGTGGCAGAAGTGGGCGATAGCTGCCAACAATGACGGCACGGTTACCCTCTATGCCGCCATGGACCTGCGCTATGTTCTGGATGCGTATGGCACCAGCGTGGCAGATGGCACCAACATTGAACTCTACAGCCGCAATGGTGGCGCAAACCAGCGGTTCCTGTTCAAGGCGGTGGAGCTGGTGGCAACTGAGGAGGCAGCGGCCGAAACTCAGCCAGCTGATGAGGTGACATCTCGTGAGGCCGTCGAGGCTCAGCTGCCAGAAGGGGAGAACGAAGAGATTTGGTCGTTGGAAAGTGACCTCGGAGATGTGGTGGCAGTCGAGAGCGGCGTGGCGGTAGACGATGGTGCAATTGAGGCAGATCGTGGAAATTAAGGGACACGCCCTTTTTTGCCCCGCGGGGCAAAAAAGGGCGTGTCCCTTAATTTCCCCGCTTGTCTTTTTTGTCAAAAGGCGCGCATCCTGTCCCTCGTATATTACGTGGTGCCACTTGATACGCAGTGGCCGCGACCTTTACCCGCCGAGACGAGTATGGCATAAAGGACGCGCGATG
>CACXFC010000065.1 GCA_902766835.1 uncultured Coriobacteriaceae bacterium
CAGCGTCAACGGATGCATCACGTAGTCGATGGCCGGGTTCAAAGTCACGGTGTAAATCAACGTAAGCTCCTTCCAGCGCTCCAGTGATTTTCATTATGCTGCAAGCCGCTTAGAGTAAACGACAAAAACCTAGCGAGTGACGGCATCGGTTTGCCAAGTGGTATCGTTCTCGCGCTCATTGACAATTAAGGCTCCCTCACTGCCGCTCAAACCGCCCTCGCGAAAGCCCCTCGCGGCGACTTGCGGCGCGAGGGGCTATGCAAAATACTGAATCTGTGAGCCGAGGTTGCAGAATTAGGCTAATCCCATGGCTCATCTATGCGCTCGACCTCGTGCCCGCAGGAGGGGCAGCCGTCCGACCAGATGCGGTCGACGTAGCGCTGGATGCCCTTGGAGCGCACGCGCACGCCCGAGGCCTCGTTGTCAACCACCGTGTTGCAGTGCGGGCAGCGGCCGGGCGCGATGGTGTGCCGGAAGATGGCACCGGACTCATCCTGCACGTAGGCCACCTTGCCGCTGTAGATCCTCTGGCAGTAGGGGCACAGGAAGTGCGCACCGCGCATGCGCACGTCGACCTTTACGGGAGCGTCGTCACTCATGAGCACCTTGAACAGCGTGCCGTGCACGCCCTCTTGGGCCTCCTTCACAAACTCTGGCGGGTTGAGTGCGTTGGCGCCGTAGCCCAGATGGAACAGTTCTCCTTCTCCGCAGTTTTCGCAGTGCCAGCCAAGCTTCCTTCCCATACAATCACGCTCCTCTCGCCTGCCCCGAACGGGCACATCGTCTGCTCTAAGCATACGTGATGAGATGATTGCACGGGTGCGTCACCATGACCGAGTCGGCAATTGGCGAGCGTCCGCACGCCACGCGCATGATTGATTCCAAGCGCGCCCCGCAAGCGGCACCATTCCGCCACATTCCGCATTCTGCGTTGAGGAATAGCAGGAAAACTACTATAGTCTTCACGTACTTGAGAGTCCTAACACAGCTAAAACACGGAAGGACTTGCACGTATCCTCGTCTCAATGGGTGGGGCACCAGAGCGACAGCATGTCGCGGTGCGAAAACAGGCTTGGATGCATAGCCCTTGCGCAAGGTGGCGGTACCCCGCTGCCTTTTGACAGAGATGTGCAGCACGCACGAGGAGGAACATGATGCCCATCGGATTTCACGTAGCCCGGCCCGTCAGCAACGCGCTGGCCATGGCTTCCATCGTCTCGCTTCTGGTTACGCCGGCCGTTCCGGCGCTTGCGGAGGAAGGTGGCGGCACCGGCCAGACGACGCTCACCACGAGCCAGTCCAACGCCAACATCGCCGTGCGCAAGCGCGAGGCAGTCACTGCCGTAACCAGCCCGGCGGGCGCCGTCAAGAGCATCAGCGTCACCACCACGCTCGAGACGGGCGGCTTGGCCGACGTGGCCGATGCCAGCAGCCTGCACCGCCTCACGCCTGTTGAGGAGGGCGTCTGGGCAAGCACGCAGGGCGAGCTGGTGTGGCACTCCCCCGACGGCAAGGACATCACCTACACCGCCGCCTCGAACAAGGCGCTGCCCATCCAGGTGCGCGTGAGCTACAACCTTGACGGCAACGACGTCTCGCCGTCCGAGCTTGCCGGCGCAAGCGGACATCTCGTCATCCGCTACGACTACGTTGACGCCGAGCTGGCCAACAACGGCAAGACCACCAACTCCCCCTTCATGGCCGCAACCAGCGTCGAGCTCAGCCCGTCGGTCTTCTCGAACGTGTCGGTCTCCAACGGCAGGCTCGTGCGCGACGGCATGCGCCTGTTCGCCCTTGGCGGCGGCACGACCGACGCAACCCAGGCGACCGACGGTTCCTCCGCAAACTACTTCCAAATTGAGGCCGACGTCTCCAACTTCTGGATTCCGCAGGCCACGACCGTTGCCGCCAGCGACCTGATCGACGCGCTGCACGACGACGGCAAGTCGCTGCACACCGCCTCCGACAAGGTCATGAAGGAGGTCGAGGACTACCTCAAGAAGCTCGACGAGCTGCGCACCACCGTCGACGAGATCAAGGTCGACACCGAGGCAGTGGCCCAGCACATCGACCAGACCAGCCAGCTTGCCAACAACCTCCAGGCCGCCTCGCAGGAGCTTGAGGCCAACACGACCACGGTCGACACGATCAACACCCAGGCGAACAACCTCACGACGAACGCATCCGCAGCAAACGCCGCCGTCCAGAACTTCGCCTCCAGCATCTACGCGCGCACCGACCTCACCCAGGAGCAGAAGGACGCCATCCTTGAGGAGTACTCGGCCGTCCAGGGTGCGGTCTCGCAGGTTGAGGCCGACGCCTTCACGCTGCGCGACAACGTGGGCTCGCTGAGCTTTGCCTCTACCTCGCAGGCGGCGGCCGCGCTGCGCGCCGTCAACTTCCAGGAGGCCAACGACAAGAGCCACGCGCTGGTCGACCGCCTCAACGAGCTGCTGGAGCATGGCTTCAGCGACGGCGAGATCAAGGAGAAGGGCAGCCTGATTGGCGACGGCATCACGCTGCGCGATGACCTCAACAAGCTCAGCCAGACCGTGGCCGGCACCGAGGCCACAGCCGGCGGCCTTGCGTCGAGCAACCTCGAGCTGATGAGCCGCGTGGCCCTGGCCGCCCAGCAGACGCCCACCGAGATTGCGCCGGCCAAGGCGGGCGGCACCGTCCTCGCCTCGGTGGCCAGCGAGGTGACCAGCGCGCTGACGCAGATCGAGCAGACCCAGACCGCTCCTGATCCGGCGCCGAATGCCTACACCAACTACGGCGGCATCACCGCTGGCACCGACGGCTCGGTCCACTTCATCTTCCAGACCGAGGGAATCGGCGTCTAGCAGACCGCCCGAACCGCTACGCACCGAACAGGACGCGCCCCCGACCCCCGCAACATCGCGCCGGTCGGGGGCGCGTCCCTCACACGCGTGACCCCAAAAGGAGACAACGTGCCCACCCTTGACCTGTTCCAAATGTATCTGCTGGTAATGAACGTGTCGTCGTTCATTTTGCACGCGCTGCACTTCATCATGCTGCGCACGCGCGGCGCGGACGTGGTGGGCGGTGGCGTGCGCGCCTTCCTCTCGGCGGCGGGAGGGGCGGCAGGCACGATGCTGGCAACCCTCATTTGGGACCGGCGCACCGAGAAGGGCAACGCCTGGCAGCACGTGCTCGCCCTGACCTCGCTGGTCATCTGGGGCGTCATCTATGCCTTCATCTACGTGCGTCCCCTTGACGCCACGACGTTTGTAAGCAAGCTCCTCGTCCGCCGCGACTGGCTCTATATCTACGTGGGCGTGATGAGCGTGGTGACCCTGCTTGCCTTTGGCCTCGACAAATGGCGGGCCATCAAGGGGAGCCGGCGCACCCGCGAGGCGACGCTGCTCGCCCTGAGCGTGCTGGGAGGGTCGCCCGGCGGGCTGTTGGGCATGCTCATCTTCCACCACAAGATCCGCTCGCCTCAGTTTGCCGCAGGCCTTCCGCTCATACTCGTCGCCCAGCTGCTCGCGTGCGCCTATCTGGTCAACGCGGGGATCCTCTAGCGGGGTAGAATTGGGGGACTACGTGCGGAACGGGACGCTTCCCTGCCGCGCGCGGAGGAGACGGGGAGACGTGCGGCAGGGAGTACCCCTTTCTGCACGTACGACTGAGCTACGGAGGTAATCGTGAGCCACAGCACGAAAGACGCACTCGGCCCTCTTAGCCAGGCAGGCAACGCCCTGGCAGACGCCCGCGCGGCAGCAGCGCGCGGCGACAAAGCGGCAGCCCTCGAGCAGCTGGAGCAGCTGGCCCTCGACGCCCCCTCCCCCATGGTGTGCGAGGCTTGCGAGCGCGAGCTTGCCGCCCTGCTCGATGGCGTCACCACGCCCGAGCAGCTGGCGAGCTACCATCGCGCACAGGGCTATCTGGCCCTTGCGCAGGACGAGGCCGAGCTTGCGGCGGCGCACCTCTCCTTCAGCCTGCGCTTCGACGCCTCCGGGCAGGCCCTGCAGACGCTCAACCGCATCCGCGAGCGCAAGGGGCGCAACTTCCCCATCACCACCTACGACGACGCCATGCGCCTGCTGGTGTCCACGCACGTAAAGCTCGGGCCAGTCGAGCGCATCGTGAACAGCCTCAAGGAGCAGCTTGCGCAGGCCCGCCAGCAAGACGACGCCGCGCAGGCGCAGCGCGTCTCGAAGAAGCTGTACGACCTGACGCTCGACAGCAGCTACCTCCTGTAGCCACTCGAAACTTCACTTCGGCAATTTAGGGACACTGCCCCTGCTCAAGTGCATACGAGGGGCAATTAAGGGACACGCCCTTTTTTGCCCCGCGGGGCAAAAAAGGAGCCTTCTGCACGATGCGTGGGTCCCTACACCGACCTCCCCGGCAGCTC
>CACXFC010000066.1 GCA_902766835.1 uncultured Coriobacteriaceae bacterium
GCATTACGTCTCGCCCGAGCAGACCACCGGCAAGGAGCTTGGCCCCACCACCGACATCTACTCGCTGGGCATCGTCATGTACGAGGCCGCAACGGGCAAGGTGCCCTTCGAGGGCGACGACGCCATCTCGGTGGCCCTGAAGCAGGTCAACGAGCAGCCCAAGCCGCCTAGCCTGATCAACCCCAACGTCGACCCGTCGCTGGAGTCGATCATCCTCAAGTGCATGCAGAAAGACCCGGCAGCCCGCTTCCAGACGGCTGACGAGCTCTATCACGTACTGCGCGACTACATTGCCGGCCGCATGCAGCGCGTGAATGCGCAGACCAGCGTCATTCCGGTCAACACGACCACGACCATCAGCGCCAAGACCACGCCCATCATCCGCCCCACCGACAACGTGGCGGGCCACACCGGGCGCGTTGGGCGCACGAGCATGCGCACGAAGCCTACGACGGCCACCGAGCGCGCCCGCCAGCAGGCCGAGGAGCGCCAGCGCAAGACCAGGCGCCGCCGCACGTTCACCATCGTTGGGTTCATCGCACTGGTTGCTGCCGTGGCTGCCGCCATCTACCTCTACCTGGGCAACGCCAACTCCACGAGCTCCGTTCCCAACCTGCTGAACCTGACGCAGGAAGAGGCGCTCATGCAGATTGCCGACTCCGACTTCTTTGAGCAGGGCGATGTAACGGGCGAGTACTCCACCACCGTTGAGGCGGGGCGCGTCATCAGCCAGAACCCCGCTGCCGGCAAGAAGGCCGAGCGCGGCACCAAGATCAGCCTTGTGATCTCCAAGGGCGAGGAGCCCAAGGAAGTGGTGGCCGTTCCCGACCTGCGCAACATGACCCCTACCGAGGCCCAGGCAGAGCTGACCAAGCTTGGCCTTAAGGGCGACCCCGGCGATTCCGTGTACGACTCCGAGGTTGAGGCAGGCAAGGTTGCCACCCAGACCCCGAAGGCCGGCGAGCAGGCCAAGGAAGGCGATACCGTCACCTACCACCTCTCCAAGGGCAAGGAGACCGTCGAGGTACCGAGCGTTGTGGGTGAAAGCGAGACAACCGCCACCACCATGCTGCAGGAGCGCGGCTTTGTCGTGGACATCGCCTACGACAACAGCAGCTCGTACAGCAAGGGCGTCGTGATGGAGCAGTCGAAGACCGGTACTGCCGAGAAGGGCAGCACCGTGCGCATCGTGGTCTCGCTGGGCAAGGAGACTGTCGAGGTGCCGAGCGTCATTGGCTACGATCAAGACAGCGCTGAGTCGATTCTGGCCGATGCTGGCTTTGGCGTGAGCGTTACCACACAGACAAGCGACTCGGCCGCAGGCACCGTCATCTCGCAGAGCGTGTCGGGCACCGTGAATGCCGACTCCGTGCACACGGTCACCATCACCGTCTCCACGGGACCCGACCCAACGGTTGACACCACCACTACCACCACGGGCACCGGTAACGGCTCCATCGACCAGTAAGGACAACAAGGCAATTAAGGGACACGCCCTTTTTTGCCCCGCGGGGCAAAAAAGGGCGTGTCCCTTAATTGCCAAACGAAAGCAGGCCAGACGTCCATCGTCTGGCCTGCTGGTCTTTCGTGGTGCCCCCGGACGGATTCGAACCGCCGACACCCGCTTTAGGAGAGCGGTGCTCTATCCCCTGAGCTACGAGGGCGTGCAGCAACCTATTCTAGCACCATGCGAGAATAGGCGGCAACGTAACGCACTACTTCTTCGCAGCCTTGCGCTCCTCTTCCTCGGCAATGAGCTGATTCAGGCGCTTCTTGCTCATGCCGGCGAGCTTCTCGTTTGCCTCGTTGCGCAGAGGGCGCACCTTGATGAGGTCGTAGATGAAGGCGCCGATGATCAGCACGTAGGCAAGAACCATGAGCACAACCGATGCGGTTGCCATGCTCTCGTTTCCGCCGTTCGACTGCATGTTGCGCATGATGAGGAACGAGATGATGCTGCACACCATGCCGCCGCCGAGCAGGCCCCACCAAACGCGCTGGGTGAAGCGATAGGCGTCGCTCTTGTTGAGATAGGCCTTCTTGGCCTCATAGAGCAGGTCTTCCTCGGTGCGCTTGGCCTCACGCGCAGCCTTCTTCTCTTCCTTGCTCATCTCTGCCTGAGACTTGGCGCTGGTACGAACCGAGCCAGCGGCCTCACGCGTGGGCTTTGCACGTGCGGTCGAGCGGCGCGAGAAGCCCGCGCTTGTGCTGGGAGCGTCGCCTTCGGCTGCAGCCGTCGTGCCCTCGTCCTTCTTGGAAGAAAGGAGCGTGCCGGCCTCCTGTGCCTCTTCGCGAGCTCCCTTGATGGTGTCTAACAGCGACATGTATTACCTCATTGCCTCGAACGTTGAACCGGTGATGATCTGGAACGCCTCCTGATAGCGCGCCGACGTGCCCTCGATGACCTCGGCGGGAAGATGGGGCGGCTCGCCCGTCATATCCCAGTTGGCCTTCAGCCAGTCGCGCACGTATTGCTTGTCGTAGCTGGGCTGCACCACGCCCTCGTGGTAGCCCTCCTGCGGCCAGAAGCGGCTGGAGTCGGGGGTCAGGCACTCGTCGATGAGCGTCAGCTTGCCGTCGATGACACCAAACTCGAACTTGGTGTCGGCGATGATGATGCCACGCGTGGCCGCGTAGTCGGCCGCCGCGTTGTAGATGGCCAGCGAGGCGTCGCGCAGCTGCTCTGCCATCTCGAGCCCCACGATGTCCGCGCAGCGCTCGAAGGAGATGTTCTCGTCGTGATCGCCCAGCTCAGCCTTGGTGGACGGCGTGAAGATGGCCTCGGGAAGCTTGGATGCCTCGGTAAGGCCGTCGGGCAGCTTGATGCCACAGACGGTGCCGTCCTGGTCGTAGGTCTTCTTGCCACTGCCGGTGAGGTAGCCACGCACGATGCACTCGATGGGAATGGTCTGGGCCTTCTTCACCAGCATCGAGCGACCCTTGAGGTAGTCGGAGTAGGGGCGGTACTGCTCGGGATACTCCGCCACGTCCATCGTGATGAGATGGTTAGGCATGAGGTCGGCGAAGCGATCGAACCAGAACGCAGAGATGCGCGTAAGGATCTCGCCCTTGTAAGGGATCTCGTCGGGGAGGATGAAGTCGAACGCGCTAATGCGGTCGCTCGCCACCATCAGCAGGCTGTCGCCGCAATCGTAGATGTCGCGGACTTTGCCGTGGGAATCGGGTCGCAGGTCAAGAGCCATGGATATCCTTTCATGCCCGTTGCACATACGGACGATATTGTAGCGCAGGCGCGATTTCAGCACCACGTAGGAGACGCAGATATACATGAGGCAATTAAGGGACACGCCCTTTTTTGCCCCGCGGGGCAAAAAAAGGGCGTGTCCCTTAATTGCCTACCGGCAGGCGTGCACTGGGGGCGTACCCCTTTCCGCACGCTATTCGCTCCTTTGGAACGGGCTCGTTTACGCCTCGCGCTGCTCGCGACGAGCCAGCGGGATGTTGAAGGTGAAGGTCGTGCCCTTGCCCAGCTCCGACTGAATGGCGATGGTGCCGTTGTGCTGGTCGATGATCTCCTTGGTAATGGCCAGGCCCACGCCCAGGCCACCGGCGGCACGCTCGCGGCTCACGTCCGAACGCCAGAATCGCGAGAACACCTTGGGGATGTCTTCCTCGGCAATGCCAATACCCGTGTCGGTCACCGAGATGATCGCGTCCTTGCGGTTGGAGTCGACCGACACAACCACCCAGCCGCCGTGCGGCGTGTAGCGCATGGCATTGGACATGAGATTGGTAATGGCCTCGCGGATGAGGTCGGGGTCGATGTCCGCATAGCACTCGTGACGACTGGTCTTGTCGTTGAAGCGCAGGTGTAGCCCGCGCTCGTGGAAGAGCTGATGCTGCACGCTGACGATGCTACGGACCAGATGGACCACGTCCGTCGACTCGATCTTCAGCTGGCGCTTGCCGTTCTCGATGCGCGAGAGATGCAGCATGGCGTCAACCAGCCGCGAGAGGCGCCGAATCTCGGAGGCCACCGTCTCGAAATGCTCGTCGTCGGCGGGCAGCACGCCGTCCTGCATGGCCTCCACCGTTACCAGCATTGCCATGAGAGGCGTACGCAGCTCGTGCGCAACGTCGCTGGTGAGACGGTGCTCAAACTTGAGGTCGCGCTCCAGGTTGTTGGCCATGCTGTCGAAGGTCTCACCCAGCTGGCCAATCTCGTCGTCGCCGGCAAGGCCCGTACGCGCGGTTAGGTCTCCCCCGCGAATCTGGGCGGCCGTGGAAGTGATGATCTTAATGGGGCGTGTGAGCGAGCGCGATGCGAAGGAACCCATGATGAATGCCAGTACCACGGCTACCAGCGCCGAATAGGTGATGGCCGCATAGGAGTTGCGACGGAAGGCTGCGTCGGACTTGGTGAGCAGCGCCTCGGAGCCAAAGGACCAGAGGCGCACCGTTCCCACTCGCGCGCCATTCTGATCGAGCACGTCGGCGGAGACGATGGAGTCCGCATCGGCCGGCATGATTGCGGTGGCGTCGGTCGCGCGCGCCTCTTCGGCCTTTTTGGGGTTGCGCGCCAAGGCCCAGGTGTCGTCGTACAGCACGCGACCGTCCGCGTCGAGCACCTGCACCCCCACATCAGTCGAGGCAGATGATGCCGAGCGAGCGTAGTCCAACACGCCGTTTGTCCACTTGCCGTGCTGCTGGTACTCCGCCGAGAGCGTGTCGGCAGTGGAGTTTGCCAGCCGCTGCATATTCTCGCGCGTGTAGCCGCGGAACTGGCCTTCCCAGGTATAGGCCAAAACCACCGTCATGACCACGGCGGTAACCACGGCCACAAGCGCGAAGAACAGCATCATCTTGGTGCGGAACGTCCCGCCCAAGCTCGACTTAGGCGCGGGACGAACCGTATTGTATGAACTCCTGTTTGATGAGGAAGAGGAGTCTCCTCCTCTTCCCGTCACGAACGTATTTGCCACAGAAGCTCCGTGCTACTCGGCATCTGCACGCTGGGGCGCCTCGAAGCGGTAGCCCACTCCGTGCACGGTGTAGAGCCAGCGCGGGTTGCGCGGGTCGTCGCCCAGCTTGGCGCGCAGGTTCTTAACGTGGGAGTCGATCGTGCGCTCGTAGCCCTCGAAGTCGTAGCCAAGCACCTTCTCAACCAGCTCCATGCGCGTGTACACGCGGCCGGGATAGCGGGCGAGGGTGGTGAGCAGCTTGAACTCGGACGCCGTGAGGTCGACTTCCTTGCCCTCGACCGTCACCTTGTGACCGGAGATGTCGATGACCAGGTCGGTGAAGTCGAGCACCTCAAGGGCAGGCTCGGTCTCGGCGTGGGCGCGGCGGAGCAGAGCGCGGACGCGAGCAACCAGCTCACGCGGTGAGAAGGGCTTGATGAGGTAGTCGTCGGCACCAAGCTCGAGACCAATGATGCGGTCTTCGACCTCGCCCTTTGCCGTCAGCATGATGATGGGCACGTTCGACGTCTCGCGGATGGCGCGGCACACACGCTCGCCCGAAAGCTTGGGGAGCATGAGGTCCAAGATGATGAGGTCGAACGAATGCTTCTCAAACTCCTCAAGAGCACTCTGGCCGTCGCCCACCCCGCGCACCGCATAGTTCTCGCGCTCAAGATAGGCGGCAACCGCGTCGCGAATTGCCTTCTCGTCCTCAACCAGGAGGATTCTCTTCTCGTCTGAAGCCATGACGGCCTCCTTTGGTAGCAACCGGCAACCCAAAAAGGGCAGAGATATATAAGTAGTTTACCCCAAATTGTGTATTTTTTGCAATTGTCTAGAGGGCAAAGCTACGTACGGTAACCGCAGATGGATAGCCCGTCTGGGCATCCTTGACCGTGGCAAAAGTGACGAAGTTCGAGCAGGTGCCCTCGCTTGCCGGATATTCGCCGTAGTCAACGCAGCGGTTGGTAGCCACCAGAATGGAGTAGGTCTCGCGATTGACGTCAATCACGAAGTACGAGGCGCGGCTCTTGATGATGTAGACCCCGTTTTTGCCGGCAACCTGAGCAGATGGCTCGCGCACCAGCGTGGTGAACGGCCCGTCGCCAGTACCCAGATAGGTGCCCATGCGCCCCAGCAGGCCGCCGGAAGAATAGTTTGCCTCGATGGAGAAGGCAAACAGGTCGCCCATGCGCACCGCGCGGAACGGCCGCACGCTCTGCGGAAGAACCAGCTGGTCAACCATAGTGGCAAGGTCATCGCGCAGGCTATAGGCCGTAATGCCGTAGAAGACGCCCTCGTCGGCACGCACGCGCGGGGCCAAGGTAACTGTGCCCTCCGACACGGCAGGTGGCGCAGCAAAGCGCCCCGGCGACTCCACCACGGCCTTTGCGTCACGGTCGCCCTGATGCCAGACATAGCAGAACGAATGCTCGCGCGTCTTGGTGCCGGTGATGGCAGGCATGACCTGCCAGATGACCATGTTGCCCGTCACGGCAAACAGCGGAGGATCCCATTCCGCATCGCCCTGCCAGAGCGTCGTAACCGAGCCCGAGACGCCACCGTCGGAAAAGTGCTGCGCATACAGGGTCCAATCGCGCTTGAGCATGTCTATCTCGACCCACGCATACAGCTCGTCGGAGCAGCGCACGTCGTAGATGGCAATGTTGGGCTCGGTGCCCATGACAGGCGTGGTGACAACATCAGACAGATTGCCTGTTGCCGTAGAGAAGGCCGCGGCCTTGACCACGGGAATCGTGGACGAGCTTGCCGCCAGCGCCGGAACCCACGTGCCCTCGGAAGGACGCAGCACCGTGCCCACCGGCAGTGTCCAGCTGTTGGTCTCGGGAAGCGACAGGTCTACCTCAGTGTAGGCACTGTCCTCGGCAAGGATGTTGTTAGCGGCGCGCTCGTCGACAACAACCGGATCGGAGGTGGTGTCATCGCTGCGATTGCAGTGCGAGATTACCCCCACCGTTGCGGCAACCGCCACCCCCGCCGCACCTGCGCGAATCAGGCCACGACGGGTGATGGTGAACGGAAGTTCCGGAAGCTCTATGTCGTCAAGAAATCCCATGATGTGGCACTATGCGACGGAGCGCGCCGCCTCCTGGGCCTGACGCAGGGCGATGGTCATCTGGTCCGCACAGGAAGTGCCGCGAATACCGCACTGGTTGCCTGCCAGCAGCTCGACAATGTCGTCAACCTGCTTGCCAGCCACGAGTTTGGCCACGGCCTTGGTGTTGCCATTGCAGCCACCGCTGAACTCGACCTTCTCGATGGTCGAGCCGTCATCGGACACCTCAACGTGAATGTTGCGCGGGCACACGCGCGAAGGCGTGAAGTCAAGAGCGTACATGTATCCCCCTCATGTAGACAGCGGGTATTAGTATACCCAGCAGCAAGCCACTTGATGCCACCTGCAGGCAGCCTTACGCGAAGCTCAGCTCCTCAAGGCGCTCGAAGACCACATTGATGCGGCCCAGGAAGCTCCATGGATCGAAGATTGCATCAAGCTGCTCGGAGGTCAGCGTGCACTCGGCGTCGTCCTCCAGGCGCTCGCGCAGGGTCTTGCCGGCACGCGCCTGCTGCACGTCCTCCCACACCTGCATGGAGTTGCGCTGCACGATGGCGTAGGCAGCCTCGCGCGTGATGCCCGTGTCGACCAATGCCAGCAGCACCTTCGAGGAGTAGATGAGCCCACGCGTGCGGTTGAGGTTGGCCTCCATGCTCTTGGGATAGAGCACCAGGCCGTCGATGATGCGAATGAGGCAGCCAAACATGTGGTCGAGCGCAATGAAGCTGTCGGCCAAGGCAACGCGCTCGTTGGAGGAGTGGCTGATGTCGCGCTCGTGCCACAGAGCCACGTTGTCGTAAGCTACCTGCGCGTTTGCCTTCACGCAGCGCGCCAGACCGCACACCTTCTCGACGGTGATGGGGTTGCGCTTGTGCGGCATGGCGCTGGAGCCCTTCTGCCCCTTGCGGAACGGTTCCTCGGCCTCCAGGGTGTCGGTCTTCTGGTAGGCGCGAACCTCCTGGGCAATGCGCTCGCAGGTGGCAGCGGTGGTGGCCAGCACGCTTGCGAGGTAGGCGTGATGGTCGCGGCTGATGACCTGCGTGGACAGGGGGTCGCCGTCAAGGCCCATATGCTCGCACACGTAGCTCTCGATGAAGGGGTCAATGGAGGAGTAGGTACCCACTGCGCCGCTGATGGCACCCACGGCTACCTGCTTGCGGGCGTCACGCAGGCGCTCGAGGTCGCGGTACAGCTCCCATGCCCAGCTGCCGAACTTCATGCCAAAGGTCATGGGCTCGGCATGGATGCCGTGCGTGCGGCCCACGCACAGGGTGTCGCGCTCCTCAAAGGCACGACGCTTGCAAATCTCGCCCAGCTTTTGGCAGTCTTCGATAATGAGGTCCGTCGCCTGCGTGAGCTGATAGCACAGGGCCGTATCACCCAGGTCGGAGCTGGTCATGCCATAGTGGACCCAACGGCTGGGCTTGGGCTCGTCCTCGGGCACGTCGGCGTCAATGTACTCGCCCATATTGGTGAGGAACGCAATGACGTCGTGGTTGGTTACGGCCTCAATCTCGTCGACCTCCTCCTTGTTGAAGGCGGCGTGGTCACGAATCCACTGGGCCTCTTCGCGCGTGATGCCGATCTTGCCCATCTCTGCATGTGCCTCGCAGGCAAGCACCTCAATCTCCTGCCAGATGGCGTACTTGTTCTCGAGCGAGAAGATGTGGCCCATCTTTGGGCGGGTGTAGCGATCGATCATGGCATTCCTTTCGTGGGAGCCCGGCGTTTCTACCCTCAATTTTACCTAATCCTTCACCGAGAAGGAGCCTCCGCATGGTTTGCTACCTGCGGTTGAGGTAACCGCGGTCGTCTACAACATCAACAAAGGCCACAATAGTAGGCTCATGTGCGCATGCCAGACGCTGGCTGACTATGCGTACTTCATGAGCCTCATTCGCAGCTACAATGTGCATATGCCCTTGGCGGAAGCAATAGACGCCGCCATGCAACAGTGCATCGACGAGGGAGTCCTCACGGACTACCTTTCAAGTAAGCGCGCGGAGGTGAAATCCATGCTCATAACCGAATTTGACCAAGCGGAATACGAGCAGATCGTCGAGCGAGAGAAGCGCGAGATAGCCGAAGCAGCAAGGGCCGAGGGACGGCGCGACATCGTTGCCACGCTCGTCGGGAGCGGCAAGCTGACCCGCGAGGAGGCGGCAGAGCTCCTTGGGGTCAGCGTGGCCGAGCTCGA
>CACXFC010000067.1 GCA_902766835.1 uncultured Coriobacteriaceae bacterium
GCCTGACAAGGTTCGAACTTGTGACCTCCCGGTTATCAGCCGGACGCTCTGACCAACTGAGCTACAGGCCCAACGCAGGAATTAATACTACACATCACCTATCACTAGGTCAAGCACAATTTTCAAAAACTTGTGAGCCATGTTGCCTCTCCATTTTTCTCCATCTTGGCACCTATCGACCCCACCGCCTTCCGTCGTACTTTTCTCATTTGCCACTTGCCAGACAGCACAAGCCTAGTATCATGCCTTCGTACCCTAGGGAAGGCGGAGTCCTTTGATTCGCATGGACATACAGACAGTCGTTATGGGCGGCATGCAGATGCCGTCGCTCGTTGTGCTCAAGAAGCACGAGGACGATGGGCAGCAGATCCACCTCCCCATTCGCATTGGGCCCATTGAGGCAGCTGCCATTACCGCTGGTATCGAGGAGAACAAGCACAAGCGTCCGCTGACGCACGACCTGCTTGCCTCGGTCATTGCCGAACTTGGCGCGCGGCTTGTGTCTATCAACATCGTTGACGTGCGGGGTACGACGTTCTACGCAACGCTGCAGCTGGCGCTGGCAAATGGAGCCCGCACCGAGATTGACTGCCGGCCCTCTGACGCCATCGCTGTGGCCGTGCGCCTGGGTGTGCCCATCTATGCTCGTGAGCAGGTTCTCGACACTGCCACCATGCCCGACTTCAAAAAAGTGGAGAAGGATAACGAAGCACAGGAGCTGCAGGCATTTCACGACTTCGTTGAGGGACTCAGTCCTGAGGACTTTGCGTAGAAACAAGTGACGGAGCTCTATGTTCCTCAACGCTTGCGTACACAAGGAGTGTCCCTCTTGCACATGAACGTGCAATGAGGACCGTCCCCGATTCACACGCATGAGAAATGAGGACCGTCCCCGATTCACATGAAAGAGGCCCCTTGTGAGGGGCCTCTTCTCATTTGTAGGTTGTTGTGAGAGCTTAGTCGTCGATCAGGGTCTCGTCGAGGGTCTCGTCGCCACCGATGTCGATGGGATCGTCCTCAGAGGGAACGCCCAGCTCAAGAGCGCCCTGCATCGGGTCGACGCGGGCGGCCTTCTTCTTGTGGGCCACCATGCGTGCCACAGCACCAACGCGGTCGGAGTCATTGAGGTTCATCACCTTGACGCCCTGTGTCGAGCGGCCAAGCTTGGAGATGTCGCCGGACTTCACGCGGATGACCACGCCCTCCTCGGACACGATCATCAGCTCGTGCTGCGGGCCAACCACGCGGCAGGCAACCAGGTTGCCCTTGCGCTGGGTCATCGCAATGGTGAACACGCCCTGGCCGCCGCGCTTGTGCTCGGGATACTCGGAGACCGGCGTGCGCTTGCCAAAGCCCTTCTCGGTGATGACGAACAGGTCGCCGTTGCCGTTCGAGATCTCCATGCCCAGCATGGTCGCGTCGTCCTTGAGGGTGATGCCACGCACACCCGAGGTGTCGCGGCCGGTGGGCCTAACCTCGGACTCGTCGAACAGGATGGCCTTGCCGTGGCTGGAGCACAGGATGACCTTGTCGCCCTGCTTGACGCGGCGCACGTTGACCAGCTCGTCGTCCTTCTTGAGGTTGATAGCGATCAGGCCGTCGCGACGCGACTTGTCGTAGGCCGCCATGGAGGTCTTCTTGACCATGCCGCTCTTCGTGGCAAACATCAGGTACTCGTCCTCGGGGAAGGAGCGGCAGGTGATGACGGCGGTGGGATGTTCGCCCTCGTCAAGCTGCAGCACGTTGACCAGCGCGGAACCGCGCGAGTAGCGCGTACCGGTGGGCAGCTCGTGCACCTTCACGCGGTAGACCTTGCCCTTGTTGGTGAAGAACAGCACGAAGTCGTGGGTAGAGGCCACAAAGAGGTCCTCGACGAAGTCGTTGTCCTTCAGCGAGAGGCCCTGGACGCCCTTGCCGCCACGCTTCTGCGAGCGGTACGTGGCAACAGGAAGGCGCTTCACGTAGCCCGAGTGCGTGCAGGTGACGACCATGTCCTCCTCGGCGATGAGGTCCTCAACATCGAGGTCCTCGGCCGCAACGCCGGTGATCTGCGTGCGGCGCTTGTTGCCAAAGCGCTCGCCGATGACGCTCAGCTCGTCCTTGATGACGCCCAGGAGCTTGTCGGGATGCTCGAGCAGGTCACGGTAGTAGGCGATGCGCTCGTGCAACTCGGAAATCTGTGCCACAAGCTCGTCGCGCGCGAGGCCGGTCAGGCGGCGCAGACGCATCTGCAGGATTGCCTCGCCCTGAATGTCGTCGATGCCAAAGCGCTCGGCCATGCGAGCCTTGGCCTCGGCGTCATCGCGCGAGGAGCGGATGATGTGAACGATCTCGTCGATGTTGTCGACGGCAATGAGCAGGCCTTCCAAGATGTGGACGCGCTTGAGGGCCTTGTCGAGGTCGAACTGCGTGCGGCGGGTAACCACGTCGACCTGATGGTCGATGTAGTGACGCAGCATCTCGGGTAGGCTGAGGGTGCGCGGCACGCCGTCGACCAGCGCGAGGTCGATGACGCCGAAGTTGGACTGCAGCTGCGTGCGCTTGTAGAGGTTGTTGAGCACGACCTGCGGCACCGCGCCGCTCTTGAGGTCGATGACGATGCGCATGCCCTTGCGGTTGGACTCGTCGCGCATGTCCGAGATGCCC
>CACXFC010000068.1 GCA_902766835.1 uncultured Coriobacteriaceae bacterium
CAAGCTGCGCGGCAAGGGCCGCCTGACCGAGGACGACATCAACTCGGCCATGCGCGACATCCGCATGGCGCTGCTCGAGGCCGACGTGAACTATCGCGTGGTCAAGGGCTTCGTCTCGGCGTGCAAGCAGAAGTGCATGACCGCCGAGGTGCTTGACTCGCTGACGCCCGCGCAGAACGTGGTGCGCATCGTGCTTGAGCAGCTCACCGGCCTTCTGGGCACCACCGAGGCCAAGCTCGAGCTGGCCCAGAACCGCACGCCCAACGTGATCATGCTCGTGGGCCTGCAGGGCTCCGGTAAGACGACCGCGGCCGCCAAGCTGGCCTACCTGCTGAAGAAGCAGAACCACAGCCCGCTTCTGGCCGCCTGCGACACGCATCGTCCCGCCGCTGCCGACCAGCTGGCCACGCTGGGTGGCGAGATTGGCGTGCCGGTGTATCGCGGCGACGGCAAGGATGCGGTGAAGGTGGCTTCCGAGTCCATCAAGGAGGCCGTCGATCACCTGAACGACATCGTGATCGTCGACACCGCAGGCCGCCTGCAGATCGACGAGGAGATGATGAACGAGGCGGTGGCCATCAAGGAGGCCGTCAAGCCCGACCAGATTCTCATGGTGGTTGACGCCATGACCGGCCAGGACATCGTCAACGTGGTGAGCGAGTTTGCCGAGCGCGTGGACTTCGACGGCGTGATCATGTCGAAGCTCGACGGCGACGCCCGTGGCGGCGGCGCGCTTTCCGTGCGCGAGGTGACCGGCAAGCCCATCATGTTTGCGTCGATGGGCGAGAAGCCTGACTCGCTGGAGGTCTTCAGCCCCGACCGCATGGCCAAGCGCATCCTGGGCATGGGCGACGTGGTGGGCATCATCGAGCAGGCCGAGAAGATTGCCGACGAGAAGGCCATTGCCGATGCCGAGCGCATGCTGCGTTCCGGCTTCACGATGGACGACATGCTCACGCAGATGCAGCAGATTCGCAAGATGGGCGGCCTGAACAAGCTCATCGGCATGCTGCCGGGCGGCGACCGCGCCATGTCGCAGATGGGCGGCGGCGTGGACGAGAAGCAGATCACGCGCATTGAGGCCATGATTCACTCGATGACCAAGGAGGAGCGCCTCAACCCGAAGAAGATCAACGGCCAGCGCCGCAAGCGCATCGCCGCAGGATCCGGGCGCTCGGTGCAAGAGGTCAACCAGCTGCTGAAGCAGTGGAACGAGATGAACAAGATGATGGGCAAGATGCGCCAGATGGCCAACGGCTTCCAGACCGGTGGCAAGAACAACCGCAAGGCGCGCAGGCAGCTGAACCAGATGATGCGCAACATGGGCGGCGGCCCCGGTGCCGGCGGCATGGGCGGTATGGGCGGCAGGGGAGGCATGGGCGGCTTCCCGTTCTAGCCCGCAGCCACCCGCGCGGACCAGTGGACGACTGGTCCGCCTTTTCGTCCGATACTCATCCGAAAACACGCCAGATTCGCGGACGCGTCCCGACCGGTCCGCGGATCTGGCGTTTGGCGGCCTCGGCAAGGGTCTAAACCGCGGACGCGTCCCGACCGGTCCGCAGTTTCCATCGCTTATCTGCAGCGCAAGATGCCTCCTGCGCTGGATATGCGGTCGTCATAGGTAAATGTCCGAGGGATTCCGCAGCGCAACAGCAGGTTAAGAAAGTCCCAATCGCGCATGACGTCTGCGATGCCAAATCGCACGACCCGGAGTACCTTTGGATCTGCTTCTATCAGAGACTGGCGACGGTGCTCGTCTTCAATGACCTTGGCCATGGATTTGCCTCCAGTCATTTCCTTGCTGACATACTTCTCGTATCCATCGAGTTCTCCAAGAATGAATTGACCTCCCACGTCCCAGGCAAAGTCGATGCGGTACGTTTTGCCAGGGCAAAGGGGATTGTCAAACTTCTGCTGCAAGTTGGGTTCGGCCAATCCAAGTTCCAACATAGTGGCGCGGGCGATAGATTCTCCGCCACTTTCGGCGCGCGGGTCAGCAAGCGTGATCAAGGAACGCATTTGGCTGATTCTGGACATCTTTTTACAAGCTGAATTGATTCCGGTTATCAGCTCATCTCCTGTCAGCGCCCTCAACCGCAAGACTGAGTCTGCTACGGCAATTCCCGAACGGAAGTCCATTATTCTGAGGCAATCTCCTACTGTCCGGAATAGCGATGTAAGACGGAGACCACTGACTTTCTCAACTGCCTGATTGGCAACAATTACCGGTTGGCAATAATCTGTGGTACGGCGATGCGTCTTGCGCGTTGAGGCAATCCACGTCTTGGTAAGGTAGTGGTTGCTTACGGCTAGTCCGTATGCGACGGCAGCCGAAGGTCCTGCGAAAACCCAATCAGGATGCAGGTGTTGCAGCCCGCTCATAATGTGGAGCGACCTCTCCGAAGGCTTGAGTTCGCTCCAGTACGAAGTGGTTGCAAACAGCGAGGGAGCTGCCTCTACGAGTTCGCCTTTCGATACTCCAGTCCTGAGGCATCTTAGCTGCTGATTTGTGGTGGCCGCAAAACAGGACTTCTTCTCTTGGACATCAGAGACCATCTGCTCGAGCTGAGCAAGAACGCGTTTAGCCATGACAGCTCCCTTCGTTACCTATACGGTAGGGGTGCTCCATGTTGGTCTTGCCGAGAGAATAAACTGATATACGTTCCAGGTCGCATTTAGGTTGGCGTAGGGTTGCAAAAAGTTGCGCTACCTGCGCCAATAACAAGCCTGATTGAAGACTTATTTGTGAACGGCTTTTGAAGCGTGAATAGCATTTTAAGAATATGCATTAATACGCATATATTGGCAAGTTTACTGATTTGGTAAAATACGTTTTCGAGCCAGCGTGTATCATACCGTCGCATTACTGCACTCGGAGTTCCCAGAAGGCTATGGCGGCTGCGGCGGCTACGTTGAGCGAGTCTACGCCGTTGGCCATGGGGATGATGACGCTGGTGTCGCAGGCGTCCAGCGCCCGCTTTGTCAGGCCCGTCCCCTCGGTTCCCAGGAACAGGGCCAGCTTGTCGGTTGCCTTCAGCGCGGGGTCGTCCAGCGTCTGCGCATCGTCGCGCAGTGCCAGCGCTGCGCACACAAAGCCCCGCTCGTGCAGCACATCGCGCGTTGCCGCAGGCCAGGGCTTTGGCAGGCGCGCCCAGGGCACCTTCAGCACGCAGCCCATCGACACCCTCAACGCTCGACGCGTGTATGGGTCCGCGCATCCCGGCGCCAGCAGCACCGCATTCACGCCCAGTGCCGCCGCAGACCGGAATATCGCGCCCACGTTCGACACATCGACGATTCCCTCCAGCACGGCCACGCGCCTAGCCCCGTCCAGCACCTCTTCCAGAGCCAGCGGCTCGGGCCTGCGCAGCGCGCACAGATACCCGCGCGTCACCTCAAAGCCCGTGATCGCCGACATCACCTCGCGCGTTGCCACATACACCGGCACCTCTTCGGGCAGCTGCGTTATCACCTCGCCCATCGACGCCAGATGGCGCTCGTCCAAAAGCATCGAGAGCGGCTGCATCCCCCGCTCCAGCGCGGCCTCTATCACGAAGCGCGACTCCGCGATCATAACTGCCCGCGATGGCTCCAACACGCTTCTGAGCTGGTGTTCTGTCAGGCGCGCATACACGTCGATGCGCTCGTCCGCCGCGTCTTCGATGCGGATAATCATGAATCGCCACCAATCTCGAAATACTGTCGCCCGAGTGGGGTAGTATAGCGTGAACACATCACAACGGTAACACCTACGCAGACGAACGACGAAGAAGCCTGAGGTATAAACGTGAGCACCTACGATCAAAGCGATGAGGAACTCATCGACGAAATCATGGCAGAGATTCACGGCCAGAATGCCGAAGAACCTGCTGAGGAGCCTAAAGCCACAGAGCAGACAGAGGCCGGCGAGGTGCCGGACGCACCGGCGGAAGACGCACCTGCAGCCGGGGGTGCCGTGGGGTTTGACGCAATTGCCACCCCTGCCGCCACGCCCGCCACGGTCATGCCCGCGGTTGAGCCGCAGGAGGCGGCCCCCGCTCCCAAGAAGCGCCGCCGTGGGCTGACCATCGCGCTGGTGCTGGCGGTCCTGATGCTGGGCGCCTACCTTGCCGGCGCGGTGGCGTTCATGCATTACTTCCTGCCCAACACCACGCTCAACGGCCAAGACGTCTCGCTTACCTCCACGGAGGATGTGGCCCGCGCCAACACCGAGTCCGCCGACGCCTTCAAGCTGCAGGTGAAGGGCGACGGCGTTGACGTGACGCTGTCCGCCAAGGACATAAAGGCCAGCTATGATGGCGCGAAGTTCGCGCGCCAGGCCATTGCGCAGCAGCATCCCTGGAGCTGGCCGCTTGCCATTGCGGGCAGCCACACCATCGAGGTGGAGAACAAGCTCTCCTACGATGCGGCCACGCTGGACGACATCGTGGGCTCGGCGGTCGACGCCGTCAACAAGGACGCCAAGGACCCGCGGGACGCCTCCATCACCTACAAGGAGGATGCCAAGCTCTACGAGGTCAAGCCCGAGGAGAAGGGCACCAAGGTCGACCGCGCGCTGGTGCTTGAGCGGGTGCGCAGCGCCATCGAAGCGGGCAAGGAGTCCCTTGATCTGGGCGACGACGAGCTGGTGAAGCCCGCCGTGCGCTCCGACGACGAGCGCCTTACCACGGCGGTGCAGAAGGCCAACGCAAGCCTGGGCGCCACGCAGGAGCTGGTGGCGCGCGACAACAACGTGGTGGCCACGGTCACTGCCGAGGAGCTGCACAAGTGGGTCAAGCTCGAGGACGACCTCTCGGTGAGCTTTGACGAGGAGGCCTGCATCAAGTGGGCGCAGACCGACCTGTCCATCAAGCTGGACTCGGTGGGAACCGAGCGTCACTTCCAGACTCCCGACGGACGCGACATTGGCGTCTCGGGCGGCACCTATGGCTGGAGCATCAACGGCGAGGAGCTGGGCCGCGCCATTGCGGCCAACGTGCGTGAGGGCAAGGCGGCCCGCATCGACCTGCCCTGGCTGCGCGAGGCAAACTCGTGGAACCCCGGCGGCAACGAGTGGGGCAACACCTACATCGAGATTGACCTGGGCGCCCAACACGTGCGCTACTTCGTGGACGGCAACGTGGCCTGGGAGAGCGACTGCGTCTCCGGCGGCATGAACCAGGGCGAGATGCACCACACGCCCACGGGCGTCTACGCCATCACCGAATACATGCAGAGCGGTGACGTCGAGCTGCGCGGCGAGATTGACCCCGCCACCAACCAGCCCAAATACATCAGCCACGTGAAGTATTGGATGCCCTTCATCGGCAACAGCCACGCGCTGCACGACGCCGACTGGCGCAGCTCATTTGGCGGCGACATCTACCTGAGCTTTGGCAGCCACGGCTGCGTGAACCTCCCGCCCGACAAGGCAGCCGAGCTCTACGGCATGATTGGCGTGGGCACGGTGGTGGTCGTTCACTAGCGGCGGCGCTGCCCCCTTTCCGCACACGAGCGTGCCTTGGGGCCGGTTCTCCCGTGCCTTGGGGCCGGTTTGCGCACATGCGCGTGCCCCGGGGTCGGTTCTTGCGGCACATCCGTGTGCGCTTTTATACAAGCGCACACGGATGTGCCGCAAGAACCGACCCCGG
>CACXFC010000069.1 GCA_902766835.1 uncultured Coriobacteriaceae bacterium
ACGGACTGGACGCGCTTGATGTAGCCGTGGTGGTCGGCGCCCCAGATGTTGATCTCGTAGTCGACGATCTCGAACTTCTTCCAGCAGTAGGCAACGTCGGAGGCGAAGTAGGTGTATTCGCCGTTCGACTTGATGAGGACGCGGTCCTTGTCATCGCCGAAGTCGGTCGACTTGAACCACAGGGCGTTGTCGTCAGTGCGATAGAGCAGGCCTTTGTCCTCGAGCATCTTGAAGGTCTTGTCGATGTAGGAGACGCCGTTCTCGTCGGGCACGTAGAAGCTGCGCTCGCTGCGCCACTCGTCGAAGTCGCAGCGCACCTGATGGCAGGTGTCCTTGATCTGCTGGAGCATGTCCTGGTAGGAGCGCTCGCGGAACTCTGGGTCGCGCACCTCGGGCGTCTCGTTCACCCACTTGTCGCCGTCGGTCTCGTAGAAGCGCTGGGCGATGCCGATGATGTAGTCGCCACCGTAGGAGTTGCCACCCAGTGCCTCGTTGAAGGCGTCCATGAAGGGATGGGTCTCCTGCCTCTCGTCAAGCTCGTCCTCGACGTAGGCCTCGCGGTCGGCCAGCAGCTTGGCAGCTGCGCCAGCGGCGTCGACGCCATCGGCCTTCACGATCTTGTCAATCTGGAGGTAGCGCATGGCAACGGACTGGCCGAAGACGTCCATCTGCGAACCGTGGTCGTTGATGTAGTACTCGCGCTGCACGTCGTAGTTGGCATGCTCGAGCACGTTGCACAGCGAGTCGCCGATGGCTGCCCAGCGGCCATGGCCCACATGCAGGGGGCCGGTGGGGTTGGCGGAGATGAACTCAACCTGCGTGCGCAGGCCGTCGCCCACGTTGACCTTGCCCCAGTCGTCGCCCGCCTCGATGATGGTGCGGAAGACCTCGTTGTTGGCGGCGGAGTTGAGGTAGAAGTTAATGAATCCGGGGCCGGCAACCTCGACCTTGGACACAGAGCCGTTCTCGGGCATGTGGGCAACGATGGCAGCAGCGATCTTTGCCGGAGCCATGTGGGCAAGGCGCGCGGAGCGCATTGCGACGGTAGAGGTCCAGTCGCCGTTGCCGGAGTCAGCCGGTCGCTCGATGCCACAGTCCTTGACCTCGAATTCCGGCAAATCCCCAGCCGCCTGCGCGGCGGCAATGGCCTGCTTTACAAGCTCCTCGATAGTCTCGGGCATACTGCTGACTCCTTCGTCTCTTACGGCGCGCCGCTTTTCTTCGATGTCACACAAGGCACGCTCTTTTTGCAACATCGTCGAGTGTAGCAAAGATAGCTACCGTTGGCACTGGCTTGATGCACACTTCACCGATTTTTGCAAGAGATATTAGCTGGGAGCTACCTGCCGCGGACCAGTCAGGCACTGGTCCGCGGCAGATGACGAATCTAAGCTGATTCTCGGTGCTAGTTGCGCGAACGGCGGCCGGAGCCCTTTGCCTCCTCCAGCGCGAGCTCGTTGCGCAAGCGCGCCAGGCCGCGCTCCAGGCCCACCGGGTAGGTCTGCGGGTTGAGGAAGCGCTTGGTGGCAGGGTCGAGGCGCATGAATGCCTCGCGGCAGCGGGCCTTGGCGGTCTCGATGGACTCGTGCTCCCCCACCCTGTGGCCGTCGGCAACAAGCGGCACCATGATCTCGGCGGAGGTTGCCTCGGAGAGGTCGTAGGTGGTCAGCTCGTCAAGCACGTTGACCATGGAGGTGGTGTCGCCGGTGTCCACCGAATCGTCCACGATCATGTCGCCCACGGGAACGCCTGCCGCGTCGTAGTAGCGGCGGATGTGCTGGACGCCCGGAATCGTGCGCTTGTACGCCTGCTCGGAGAGCTTGATGACGGGATCCCAGGGGTCGGTGGGCTTCATGCGCGTTGCCGAGAGCTTGTACACGCCACCCAGGGAAGGCTGCGGGTCGCAGGTGGCCAGCTTGGTGCCCACGCCGAACGAGTCGATGGGCGCACCCTGCGCGAACAGCGACTGAATGGTGTACTCGTCCAGATCGTTGGAGACCGATATCTTGACGTAGGGAAGACCTGCCTCGTCAAAGGCCTGGCGGGCCAACTTGGCGAGCTTCGCGAGGTCGCCGGAGTCAAGGCGCACCGCGGCAAGGCGCTCGCCGCGCTCCTCCATCTCCTTGGCCACCGTTATCGCGTTCTTGATGCCCTGGCGCACGTCGTAGGTGTCAAGCAGCAGCACGCAGTTCTTGGGGCTGGAGGCCGCAAAGGCGCGGAACGCGTCAAGCTCGGTGGGAAACGACATGACCCACGAGTGGGCATGCGTGCCAAACACGGGGATGCCATAGATCTTGCCGGCCAGCACGTTCGAGGTCGACGAGGCGCCGCCAATGTAGGAGGCGCGTGCCACCGCAAGGCCACCGTCGGGGCCCTGCGCCCGGCGCAGGCCAAAGTCGGAGACGGGATGTCCCTCGGCCGCATGCACCACGCGCGCCGTCTTGGTGGCCACCAGCGTCTGGAAGTTGACGAGGTTGAGCAGGGCCGTCTCTATGAGCTGGCAGTCGATGATGGGGCCCTGGACGCGCACCATGGGCTCGCGGGCAAAGACCAGCTCTCCCTCGGGAACGGCCCAAACCGACACGCGCATGCGGAAGTCGCGCAGGTAGTCGAGGAAGCCCTGCTTGAACATGGCGCCGCCACCGGGCGCCTGGACGGAGGCAAGGTAGGCGATGGACTCGTCGTCATAGACGAAGTTCTCCACGAGCTCGGCAATCTGGCCCATGCCACAGGCTATGGCATAGCCGCCGTCGAAGGGAGCGTCGCGGAAGAACACGTTGAAGCAGCCCTCCCCTTCCATCATGCCGCTCTCCCAGTATCCCTGGGCCATGGTGAGCTCGTAGAGATCGGTGTTGAGAGCCACGTCGCTTGGGCGCGTGCTATCTGTCAGTGCCATATGCAGCTCCTTTGGTCTGTGCCTGCAAGAATGGACGTTCTCTTCGGTACTGGCTGGCTACCCAACCAGTAGGTTCATGCCAATGACGATGGCCACGAGCACGGCAAGGACCGCAAGCACGACCTTCTGCCCCAGCGGCATGCGCAGGTCGTCGTCGGGCTCCATGAGCTGGGCGCCGCGTGCCCTGGCCTCCTTGATGCGCTGCACCTCGGCGGCATCTGCCTTGCGGGCAGCCTGGGCCGGTGCCGGTGCAGGCGCGGCCGCAGCCTGCTTCTGCCCCTGCGCCTCGCGGGCCTGCTCTGCGCGCAGGGCCTCGAGCTCGGCGCGCTCCCTGGCGGCCTGCTCGCGCTGCTCACGCGCCGCCTTCTCCGCACGCAGGGCCTCAAGCTCGGCGCGCTCGTCATCGCTTAGGGGCTGTGCATCCTGGGCCATGGGCTTCCTTTCGTCAGGCGCCCGTCGGGCGCATTAAAGCAGAACTATACTCGCACGATATGGTTGCCGTCTGCACGTGTTTTGCGCGGCTTTATATACCGTTAACCTCCATGGTTTTCCGCTGCGCGCAGCTCGGGCCCCTTAACGCCGGTGGCATCGAACGCGGGAACGAAGCTCTCCGAGACCGTGCCGCCCTGCTGCCACCACATGCGCTCGAAGCCGCGGGCGTCCGCGTAGTCGAGCACCAGCTCGTAGTCGTCGTCATCAAGGGGGCCGGAGAGCGGACCTCCGGCCTTGCGGCACGTCTCGTTGGGCGTGTACTGGTTCATCACCGAGAGGTCCACCTCATTGCCGCAAAGCTCCCAGATGCGGTCGATGACCTCGAAGGAGTCGTCAACCTGGCCGGGCAGCACCAGATGGCGCACGATGATGCCGCGCTTCATGGCGCCGTCTTCGCCCACAAGGGGCCCGCCCTTGTCGCGCACCCCCTGCAGCATCATTGCGAGCGCCTCGGCGGCAACCTGGGGATAGTCTGCCGCACGAGAGAGGCGCTTGGCCAAGTCGGACGATGCGTACTTGAAGTCGGTCAGCCACACGTCGATGACATCGGACATGGCGTCTACCACCTCGGGGCGCTCGTAGCCCGAGGTGTTGCACACGATGGGCAGCTCAAGGCCAGCCGCACGGGCCATGAGCACGGCCTCGCGCACGTGCGGGGCATAGTGGAAGGGCGTGACCAAGTTGATGTTGAGGGCCCTCTGCTCCTGGAGCTCGAGCATCATCTGGGCAAGGCGCGCCGTGCTCACCTCAAGGCCAAAGCCCTCCTGCGAGATCTCGTGGTTTTGGCAGAAGACGCAGCGCAGGGGGCAGCCCGCAAAGAAGATGGCCCCCGAGCCGGTTGTGCCGGAGATGGGCGGCTCCTCCCAAAAGTGCAGGGCGCTGCGCGCAATGCGCAGCGTGGAGGTGGCGCCGCAAAACCCGGGCCTGCCCTCAAGGCGATGCGCGCCGCACCGCCGGGGGCACAGCTCGCATGAGGCATATGCGTCTACGCAGACATCCATGGGCACTACTTGAGGAAGGGCACGTGCGGAGAGTGCTCCTGCTCGAAGCGCTGCTCCTCCTTTTCGAATGCCGGGTCTTGGGGCGTAATCAGCTCGTCGTGGCCGGTGCGCGGGTTGTAGTGATGCAAGAGCACCGGGCTGAACAGCCTGAGCTTTGCCGCGAAGGCCGCCGATGCCAGCACCAGCAGCAGGAACACGGCAATGCGCGGCCCGGGCGCAATCTGGGTGAGGATGATGGCGCCCACGCTCAGCATGGCCGTCCACGCATAGATGACGAGCACCGTCTGGCGCTGGTCGAAGCCTTCGTCAAGCAGGCGGTGGTGAATGTGGCCCCGGTCTGCCTGGCCAACGCTCACATGGGCGCGCTTACGGCGCACGATGGCCGAGAGCGTGTCGATGATGGGGATGCCCGCCACCACCAGCGGCACCAAGATGGTGGTGAGGCTCGCGATGCGCGTAACCGAAAGCAGCGACACCGTTGCCAGCGTGAAGCCGAGCAGCAGCGACCCGCAGTCACCCAAGAAGATGCTTGCCGGATGGAAGTTGTAGCGCAGGAACCCCAAGGTAGAGCCAGCGAGCGCGATGGCAAGCGAAGCCGCATCCACCTGCCCGCGCAGAAGTGAGAGGATGAACAGCGTCACGCTGGCTATGCAGGCCGTTCCCGAAGCCAGGCCATCAAGGCCGTCGATGAGGTTGAAGATGTTCACGTACGAGATGAGGTAGATGATCGTCACGGGATAGGTGAGCCAGCCCACATGGAAGAGGGCCGTCGTCTGGAAGGGATTGACCACATCCCCTATCACCAGGCCACTTGCCACCGCCACGCAGGCGGCAATGATTTGGCCAAACAGCTTCTTCTTCGGCGAAAGCGAGTAGATGTCATCGATGACGCCGGTGAGGAAGATGATGACGAACGCAACGCCCAGCAGGTAGTAGTTCACCGAGCGCAGATGGGGCGAAGGCGTGAAGACGATGTTCCAGCCAAAGTAGTGCGAGCCGATGTAGCGTGCGACCAGCATGCTCACGATGCCCGAGAACACGGCAATGCCGCCCATGCGCGGGATGGGCTTCTTATTGATGCGCCGCTTGCCAGGGTAGTCGACCGCGCCTACCTTCCAGGCAATTGCCTTGGCCACCGGTGTCATGAGCAGGGAAACCACGAGTGCCACAGCAAACAGGCACAAGTAGGCAACCCACTGCCGATCCATTACCAAAGGCCTCCCCTATCGAGATTTCCAGATGGGCAACAAAGCCACATCTTATGATTGTTTTCGCTTCTGGCTCACAAGTCAAGACTGGTATTGCCAACTAACACACGTATAGTGGAGTTGTCATCCCCCTGTGGCTCTAACTGGGTGAACCGACAAGTTTTTCGAGGGAGTCCGGATATCGTATCCAGTACAGGAATCCTCCGTTGCTGAGGAAGCTGGAAAAAGCGATGAGGACACCCACCTTATGGAGGTGGGTTCATAATCGAAACTGCGGGGGGATGGCTTTTTGTTTGCGCAGGTAGATGAGTGCGTGTAAGACTTCCAAAATCGAAGCGTTTGCATTTTGGAACCAAATTGGGTACCAAACGCACATTGAAACATACCCCGAGCCATAGGGAAGGCTTCCCTGCTCTTAAAGATGAATCAAGTGCAGTGGTTTACGAGGAGCAACTAAGGGACACGCCCTTTTTTGCCCCGCGGGGCAAAAAAGGGCGTGTCCCTTAGTTGCCCACCCGAAGCCCTTCAGCTACAGCTCCACCTCTGCCCAATGGGGGCTGGCGGGGATGCGCCGGATGCGGGGATTGAGTGCCGCAAGCACCACCGACACCACCACCAGGCTCAGCATCGCAATTACAAAGCCCGAGAACCCAAGCCGCGGCAGCAGCTCGCCGGCCACGGCTCCCGAGGCGCTGCCAAAGAGCATGATCGTGGTCATGACGGCCGAGCGCGTGCGGCCCTGCCGGTCGACCGGGGTCTTCGAGAAGACGAAGCCGTTCACCAGAGCCCCAAACAGCGGCATGGGCAGCGACGTTATCACCGCATTGAGAATCACCGAAGGATAGGCGCTGGAGAAGATGAGCGGGACGTAGCCCAGCGCCATCAGGATGAGAATGATCACGATGCCCTTGCCGGCGTGAACGCGGTCGCACAGGCGTGAAGAGACCACCGACCCCACAAGCGTGGCCACGCCACTCACCACGTTGACGAGGCTGATGAGCAAGGGGTCGGTTCCGCTGGAAACCATCTGGAGATTGACCGCCTGGCGCATGGCAAAGACGCCAAACTCGAACAGCCCCATGATGAGCACGGCGCTCATGATGGTCTTGCTGGCAAAGACCCACTGCCATCCCTCGACGAGGTCTCCCAAAAACGCCCTGACGCCAGGCCTTGCCTCCTTCGCCTCCTGCCGCTCGGGAAGATGCAGGAAGAAGGCACACACGAACGCTAGGCCGTCGCAGATGGCGCTGGCAAAGAAGGGTGCCGCGCTCCAGAGGCCATAGAGCGTTGCCCCCAAGGGAGAGCCCGCCATGCGCACGGCCGCATCACGGCCTTGGTTGAGGCTCTCGGCCTGCGCGTAGCGCTTTGGTCCCACAACGGTAATCAGGGCTGCGTTGGAGGTGCCGTCCAACAGGCCAAAGACCGCGCTCGAGGAGAGGCACAGCAGCATGAAGAGCTCGAAGGTCAGACGGCCCGTGGCAAAGAGCAGGCCCATGGCACACCACAGCACGCCACAGATGCCCGATTGGGCCAAAAGGAGCGTGCGGTGGTCGTGACGGTCGACGAAGGTGCCGCCAATCACCTGGGTAATGACGCTCATGATGCCGCGGATGGAAAAGAACCAACCCGCCATGGTGACCGAGCCCGAGAGCTCGTAGGCCATGAGCGATATGACGATCCAATGCACCGCCGACCCGCAGAGCAAAAATGTGTCCGCCCCAAACCATGCGGGATAGTTGGGAACGCGAAACAGCGAGCCATCGTCTTGATTCTCAGCCACAGTGCCCTCCCCCTCAGTGCTGACGATTCATCTTGACACATCTGTAGCAGGCACTTGTGGCACCGACACAACTTCGCAATTGAAAACCAGACGCTCACTAACCTGCATCGATGCCGGAAACTAGGGGACACGCCCTTTTTGCCCAGCTGGGCAAAAAGGGCGTGTCCCCTAGTTTCCGCTTAAAGTTCAGGTGCATAAGAAAAAGGACCCAGGCAGTGCCTGGGTCCCAAAGCTACGCAGTATGAGCGCAGAGGGCTTACGCCATGGCGGAGCGCACCATGTCGGCGAAGCCGTCGGCCTTCAGGGAAGCACCACCGACGAGAGCGCCGTCGACGTCTTCCTTCTCCAGGAAGCCGGCGATGTTGCTCGGGTTGGCGGAGCCACCGTACAGGACGCGGATGCCGGCAGCGGTCTCCTCGCCGAAGATCTCGACGAGGGTCTTGCGGATGGCGCCGCAGACTTCCTGAGCGTCATCGGCCGTGGCGGTCTTGCCGGTGCCGATGGCCCAGATGGGCTCGTAAGCGATGACGTACTTGGAAGGATCGGTGATCTCGAGACCAGCGGTGTCCTTCTTGATCTGGTCGACGACGAACTCTACGTGCGTGCCAGCCTCGCGGATCTCGAGGGACTCGCCGCAGCAGCTGATGGGCACGATGCCGTGGGCCATGAGGGCCTTGGCCTTCTTGTTGATCTCCTCGTCGGTCTCGTGGAAGTAGTCACGACGCTCGGAGTGGCCGATGATGCAGTAGGTGGCACCAATGGCCTCAAGCATGTTGGGAGCGGTCTCGCCGGTGTAGGCGCCAGCCTCTTCCCAGTACACGTTCTGAGCGGAGAGGGCGAACGGAGCGTTCTCCTTCTCGATGACCTCAGCGACGCCCTTCAGGTTGACTGCGGGCGGAGCGACGACGACGTCAACGTCGCCGGTGCCATCGGCAAGCTCGCGAGCCAGACCCTCGGCCAGCACGACGGCCTCGGAGAAGGTCTTGTTCATCTTCCAGTTACCAGCAATCATCCTCTTACGCATCGAGAAGCGCCTCCACTCCAGGAAGGGCCTTGCCCTCGACGAGCTCCATGGAAGCGCCACCACC
>CACXFC010000070.1 GCA_902766835.1 uncultured Coriobacteriaceae bacterium
AACGGCGACCTGCACCGCGAGAAGAAGGACTCCTTCTACTGGTACAAGAAGGTCATCGCGTCGAATGGTGAGGATCTGGACTAGGCACTAGCGATACGAATGACGTGCGCCGGGGGCATGCCACCGGCGCACTTGGAAATTAAGGGACACGCCCTTTTTTGCCCGCGGGGCAAAAAAGGGCGTGTCCCTTAATTGCATATGTTGACTCTGCCTTACAGCCTTACGCGTCGAAGTCGGTGGTCACCGAGACGTCGGCCCACTTCTCCAGCTCCTCGAGGCGGGCGTTGAGCGCGCCGCGCACGGCCGCAAGGGCGTCGGAGCCCAGGTACAGGCGCAGCGGGGTGTCGTCGGCCTCTACGGCCTTGATGATGGGATAGCCGGCCTTCAGGGGGTCGCCGGGCTGCTTGCGGGTGTTGACGTTCTGCGCAACGGAGCGCTTGTGGGCGGTTTCGGCGTAGTCGCCTACGGTGTTGTCGGAGCCCTTGAGCGAGGTGTCGTAGAAGTGCGTGCGGAAGGCGCCCGGCTCCACGATCATGGCCTTGATGCCGAGAGGCGCAACCTCGGCGTGCAGGCCTTCGGTCATCAGCTCGACGGCAGCCTTGGTGGCGGCGTAGTAGCCGGAGGCGGCGCCGGTGCGCACGGCTCCGATGGAGCTGACGTTGACGATGGCGCCGTTGCGGCGCTCGCGCATGCCGGGCAGCACCTTCTTGATCATGGCGACCATGCCAAAGAAGTTGGCGTCGAACATGGCCTGCACGCCTGCGGGGTCAGCCTCCTCGACGGAGCTGCGGTAGCAGTAGCCGGCGTTGTTGACCAGCACGTCTACCTGGCCAAACTTTGCGATGGCCGCCTCATATGCGGCGTCGATGGAGTCCTGGCTCGTCAGGTCGAGCGCGACGGCAAGCGCGGTTTTGGGGTAGTCGGCCACGATGCCCTCAACCTTGGCGGTGGTGCGGGCGGTAACGACGGCGTTGTCGCCGTGCTCCAAGACCGCGCGTGCAATGCCCTCGCCAATGCCGCCTGCGGAGCAACCAGTGATGAGCCACGTCTTTGCCATGATGAAACCCCTTCTTCCTCTGTGCATCCTTGCGATGCCCTTTCGCCTATTTGAAGTATGGCAGGCATAGAGGTGGCTGTACACTGCAGAGAATGGAAGCCAGCTTGCGTCAGACGCAATCTGATGGGGGATACATGGAGCTTGAACAGCTACGTCAGCTCGTAGCTATTGCAGAAACTGGGACCTTGCAGTCTGCCGCCGAACAGCTGCACCTCTCGCAGTCGGCGCTCTCGCGCTCGCTGCGGCGCCTGGAGGACGACCTTGGTCAGGAGCTGTTCGACCGCACGCGCAACTCGATGAGCATCAATGCGGCCGGACGCCTCGCGCTCGACCACGCGCGGCTCATTCTGGCGGAAGAGAGGCGCCTGCGCGATGACTTCGACGTGCTGTCCAAGCGTGAGCGCACGGTGCGCGTGGCAAGCGTGGCGCCCGCTCCCACGTGGCGGCTGAGCTCCATCATCCTCGAGCAGAACCCCACCGAGATTCTCGAGCCCGACATCGTGTCGGAGAAGGAAGCCGTGGCGCGGCTTGTCAACGGCGCCTGCGACCTGGCGGTGACCGCGCAGGAGGTGAGCCTTCCCACCGTGGCTTCGGCGAGGTTCATCCGCGAGGACTTGTATGCCAACGTGCCCGTTGGGCACGTGCTCCACGATCGTGACGAGCTGAGCTTTGCCGAGCTGGATGGCCTCACCTTCCTGGTGTACGGCGGCATTGGCTATTGGCACGAGGTGCACGAGCGCATGCTGCCCTTCGCGCAGTTTGTGACCCAGCCCGACCGCATCATCTTCCTGCAGCAAGTGCGCACCTCAGGCCTGCTGACCTTCACCACTAATGCGCCCGAGAACACCAGTGGGCACGAGTCGCGCAAGGCCATTCCCATCGTTGACGACGAGGCCCACGTGACGTTTTGGCTAAGCATGCGCAAGGACGCCCCCGAGCGCCTGCGCGCGCTCTTCGATCTGGTGTGTTTGGAGACGGAAGCATGACACAATCCTCATCTGCTCGCCCGGCGCCTGACGAAAAGGCGGGCGAGGTCAACTATGTCAGTCTGAGCAAGACCATGTCCAAGGCCCTGCGGCATAACCCCGATCGTCTGGGAATCACGCTTGCGCCCGACGGCAGCGTTGAGCTGTCCAAGCTGGTTGATGCGCTCAACCGGCGGGGAGGCTGGCCTCGCCAGCTGGACGCATCTGATGTCCTGCATGTTGTGGAGCATGGCAGCAAGCAGCGCTTTGCCGTCGAGGACGGGCGCATACGGGCGCGTTACGGGCACTCGATACCCTTTGCCGTGGACTACCGGCGCGCCGAGCCTCCCGCGGTGCTGTATCACGGCACGTCCGAGGCCAACGTGGCGTCGATTCTGCAACAGGGCCTGCTGCCCATGGGGCGGCAGGTCGTGCATCTGTCGGTGGATGTGGCGACGGCTCGCCAGGTGGGGTCGCGCCATAGGGGACACGTGGTGATATTCCAGGTTGATGCACAGCGCGCCTACCGCGACGGCGTGGCCTTCTATTGCGGCAATGACAGCACGTGGCTGGCCGATGAGGTGCCAGCCACGTATCTGCGCGTGCTGTGACTGGCTTTTGGCGGCTAGATGCGGCCGGCCTCCTTGGCGAGCTTCTGTGCCAGGGCGAACACGGCCTTGCCATTGACCATGCCGTAGTCGGTCATGGGGATGACCTCGCAGGGGATGCCGTACTTGGCCACCTGCTCCTTGATCTGCTTGGCCTGGTAACCTACCTGGGGGCCAAGGAGTACGACGTCGGTGGTCTCGTTGACGCGGCGGTCTACGCTTCCCACGCCGTGGGCTTCGATGTCGGCCTCAATGCCCACCTCTGCGGCAGCGGCGCGCATCTTGGTCACCAGCAGGCTTGTGGACATACCACCTGCGCAGAACAGTCTGATTGTTAGCATGTTTGCTCCTTCTCCCGTATCCCTTTGGGCTAGCGCCCGCCCTCATGATAGCGACGGTACTTGCCCGCAGGGCCTGCGCTATCCTGTAAGGCAATCATCTTTCGTTGACAGGGAGCACACATGCGGCCACATATCATCGTGCACATTCTTCAGTCCATTGACGGGCGCGTTGCCGGGCGGTTCTTCTCTCAAGCCTATGACCTGGTGGGGGAGTACGCCGCGATTCGCGAGGACCTTGATGCGGAGTGCATCATCTACGGCGCAACCACGGCCTCGGAGGTGCTTGAGGGTGTGCACGCGGGGCGCCCCACGCAGGTGCGCCGGCCCGTTCCGGCAGGGGATTACGTGGCGCAGGAGGCAGACTTCTACTTTGCCATCGTGGACCCCGAGGGCACGCTGAACTTTGATGCGCCCACTACCTCGCGTGGTGGGACCGAGGGACACATCGTGCAGCTGCTGCGCGAGGACGTTAATCCGGGCTACCTTGCCTACCTGCGGCGCATTGGCGTGAGTTACGTGCTTGCCGGGCGCGGCGGCTTTGACGCGGAGCTTGCGGCCGAGAAGCTGCAGGAGTGCTTTGGCGTGCAGCGTGCGCTGCTCATGGGAGGTGGCTATGCGGACGGCACCTTTGCCGCTGCCGACTGCGTGGACGAGCTCTCGCTGGTGGTGGCTCCCGTTGCCGAGGTGACGAGCGGCCAGCCTGCGCTCTTCGAGACGATGCGCGGCCTGAGGGCAGAGCCCCTGCGCTTCGAGCTGGCCGAGGTCCGTCAGCTTCCCTCATCCGGCCTCTGGCTCCACTACCTCCGCTAATGTGAATCGGGGACGGTCCTCGTTTCTCATGCGTGAGAAACTAGGACCGTCCCCGATTCCGATGGCCTAGGTCCATCCCCGTTGCGCACTAGAGGAGGACGTACTGCTCCAGGTAGCGGCCCATGCCGTCTTCGAGCACGCCGTATTCGGTGATGGCGTCGGCAACGGCTTTCGCCTCGTCGCATCCGTTGGCCATGCATACTCCCCAACCGGCGGTGGCAAGCATGGCTATGTCGTTGTCCATGTCGCCGAAGGCCATGATCTCCTCCAGGGGGATGTTGTTGCGCTGCGCATACCGGCGCAGGGCAACGCCCTTGTCGAGCCCGGGTGTCATGAATTCTACGGTGCCAGGGAAGGTGCGCACGGCGCTCCAGTTGGGCGAGGGATGAGCGTTGACCACGGCCATGATCTCGTCATCAAGCTCCACGTCGTATTGAATCTCGATCTTTCCGGTGTCTTTGAGGGCCATCTCGGCAGGGGTGACGTAGTCAACCAGTGAGTGATTGCGCCCCACGCTGTCTTCAAGCTTGTGATCGTGCCGCTTGACCAGCACGTGGTCGTAGGCGTTCTCGTACACGATGACATTGCAGTCGAGGGGCCACATGAACTCGCAGATCTCTTGGATATAGTCCTTGCTCAGCAGCATGATGTGCTCGATGCCCTCGTGGTCCTTGTCCCAGAGGTCTCCGCCATTCATGCCGATGGCCATGTCAAACTCAAACGAAAGCCCCCACTCGTGCGCCTTGTCCAGCGAGCGATGGTCGAGTGGGCGCCCCGATGCCGTGCCAAAGAGGATGCCGCGCCGATGCAGCTCTTCCAGTGCGGCAAGCGTGCGGGGAAGGGGCTTCGAGTTCTTAATGTTGATGGTGCCGTCCACGTCTGCGACGACTGCCGTGACCTTCTCAATCATGGTGACCTCCCGCCGCTATGCATACGTCGGATTCCTAAGGTCATCCTAATACATGCCGCATGCGTTAGGGGCTACCCCCATCGTATACTCGGTATACGATGGGGGTAGCCCCTTTCGTATACCAACCACTTCACAGCCTGGGAGGCACTCATGCAGGAGTTCTTCATCGACAGTGATGGAATCGCCATTCACGCAAAACTCGAAATGCCCGAGGAGGCCTCTGAGCGCTACCCCTTGTGCATCGTGCAGCACGGGCTGACGGGCCACATGGAGGAGAACCACATCGTTGCCGTGGCGGCGGCCCTGCGCGAGGTTGGCGTGGCCACCCTGCGTGTGGAGATGTACGGGCACGGCAAGAGCGGCGGTAGCTTTGGCAAGCACACCCTGCTCAAGTGGGTCAACAACATGCTCGACGTGGTCGACTACGCAAAGGCGCTGCCCAACGTGGGCGACCTCTACCTGTGCGGACATAGCCAGGGAGGCCTGCTCACCATGCTGATTGCCGCGCTGCGCAAGGACGACCTCAAGGCTATCATTCCCATGTCGCCCGCCATCGTCATCGTCGACGCCGCGCGCCAAGGGAGCATGTTTGGCATGACCTTCGACCCACAGCACATCCCCGATCGCATCTACCTGGGCGACCCCAGACTTGCCGACGGGGGTACCGAGGGGCCCAGCTTCTGCGGCGACTACTTCCGCATCGCCCAGCATATCAACGTGGACGAGGCCATCGCTGGCTACCCGGGTCCCGTGCTTCTGGTGCATGGCACGGCGGACGAGGCGGTGCCGGTTCAGTATTCCATCGACGCAGCAAAGGCCTACCACAACGCCCAGCTAGTGCTCCTGGAAGGCGATGACCACGGCTACCACCAGCACCTCGACGAGGTCTGCGCTGCCGTTAAGAAGTTTGTGCGTGCGCTGGCGTAAAACGCTTCTGAAAAAAGAGCAAGAGCCGCCACTGGCTTGTTTCAGCGGCGGCTCTTGCTTGCCTTTAGTAGCAGTCCCAGTTGAAGAGCACGCGCGAGAAGTCGCCGCGCTTCAGTGCCTCTCCATTGATGAAGAAGTTGCCGATGCCCACGTCGCCCCACAGAACGCGGTCGCCCTCCTTGGTACCGTCGGAGTCAATCTGCAGCAGGAGCGTGTCAAGATCGCGCAGATTCTCCTGGTAGGAGCGCGGATCGGTCTGCGTGAAGAAGGGGTAGCCAAATACCTGGTGCTGCGGTCCCTCGAGGTTGAACAGGTCGAAGATGCGGTCGCTGTCGGGGCGGGCGAGGCAGTCGTACCAGTCGTCGCGCCCCGCCACGTACTGATCACCCAGCAGCTGCTTGCAGCAGCTGAGGAACGCCTCGTCAAACCCGTCGGAAGCGGGGTTGATCCAGCCGGTGTCCTTGGACACCTCCAGCGCATACTCGCCGCGCAGCGGGTTGCCCAGGCAGTCGTCCCAAGAGTCGAACGAGGTGGGAATCTCAAGGGCGCGCACGTCATCTGCGGTAACGCTCTGGTCGATGGTCTTGTGCCAGATGACCCTGAAGCCGTCCTGGTTGGTGCCGTCATCGAAGTCCATGCCCGAGCAGTCGTCGTCGGAGTCCACGAAGAACTGCAGCAGCCCGCCTTGGGGCAGGCGGTCGCAGCCGGCGAAGTCATCAAGGTTGAGCTGGGCGAGAAGCATGAGCTTGAGGCCCCTCTTTTGGGTGGGATAGGCAAGGTCGCGCGGCCAGTAGGGGAGGCCACCGAGCTTGGTGCTGGTGAGCGTGGGCGTGCGTTCCTCACAAATGCGCAGCTTGTACAGGGATGTCTGGGATGTCTGCTTGATGAGCTGGGCGAGCTCGTCGACGCGCTCGCTGGGGATGAGCGGCGCTTGTGCGGCCGTATCTTCGGTGCTCATGGCTCCTCCTCACGTAACGTTGCTGGGGTGCATGCTGCTATTCTGCTGCATACGTAATTGAAAGAGTTTGCCCGCGCGCCGGCGGCGCGTTGACGGTTGCTTTTCCGCCTTGATTGGCATGGGCGGCGGGGTGTGGTTGGGAGGCGGCATGGACGTTGTGGATACGCTGGGAAGCCTCGTCCTGGGCGACCCCTCCGCAATCTTGCGCTACTGGGAGTCCGAGCTTCTGTAAGCGCTCTATTTCCGTCCGAAGGGCGTGTCCCTTAATTGCCCTTACGCATCTCTGGGGGTGAGGAAGGCGTCCAGCGCGGAGAGGCCTGCGTCGAAGCGCTCGGGAATGTGCTGCATGTGGTTGCCGGGGCCGGTGCGATAGTCCACCTGGCAACCCTTCCGCTGCAGAATTGCCACGCACTGCTCCGTTTGGTCCTGCACCGTCTTGAGGATGGGTCGCGCCGCCTTGCGCTCCTTGGTGCCCAGCGACAGGTAGGCGAAGCGTCCGGTGAGGTTTATGTCCAGGTTAGCCAGATGCTCGGCCCAACCCTCGTACCACAGCGAGCCCGAGAGGCAGGCGCAGGCGGCAAAGGCGTCGCTGTGCGTGAGCGCATAGAGCGAGAAGAGTCCGCCCAGAGAGTATCCGCAGATGGCACGGGTAGTTGGGGCGAGCTCTGCTTGTGCCTCGATGGCGGGGATGGCCTCTTCCACCAGGCTTGCCAGCGTCTGGGCAGCCTGTCCGCCGAAGGGCGCCTCCTCGCGATAGATCCCCGGCGCGGGCCAGGGCGTGAGGGCGTCGTTCCAGGACGCGACAGGCACGCTCGCGAGGGTTGCCCTGCGCCCGCAGGCGAGCGGCGCCACGTTGAAGGGATGCTCCGGCGAGTCGACGACATAGATGACCGGCGCGTTTGCTCCGCCTTCTCCCAGAAAGACCCGGGTATCGCTTGCATCTGGAATCATCACTTCTGCCTCCTGCATTTAAAAGGGTATCACCCCTTTGAAATGGCTGGCAATTAAGGGACACGCCCTTTTTTGCCCCGCGGGGCAAAAAAGGGCGTGTCCCTTAATTGCCAGAGCAGCATTTTCAAAAAAGGACAATAGCGTGCACTGGGGGCTAGTGCGTTGGCGGAACAACCGACGAGCGCTCGACAAGTGCGCCGGGCACCAGTATGTGCGGGGGCGTTTCGCTGGCCGGAGCGCTGATAGCCAGGTTGAAGGCTACAGCGCCCACCTGCTCGTGGTCGAAGCGGTACGAGCTCAGCTCAAGGCGGGGGATGATGCCTACCAGCGAGTCATCCACACCGATGACGCTCACGTCGTGGGGGACACTCCGGCCGGCGTCGCGCAGGGCACAGATGATGCCTATGGCCATGGTATCGTTTGCGGCATAGATGGCCGTGCAAGCTGCGTCTTTTGCCAGAATGGCACCCATCCGGTAGCCGCTGTCGGCGGTCCAGTCGCCAAAGAGGGGATCGGCAACGGGCAGCCCGTGCTGCTGCAGGGTCTGTTTCCAACCCAGGCAGCGCTCGATGTTGGCGGGGGAGTCGGGCCTGCCACCCGCATAGCGAATCTCGCGATGGCCCTTGGATATCAGATGCTCGACGATGGCTGTCGAGCACGCAAGCTGGTCGTTGCTGACCGTTGGGCACCAGGGATGAGGCTTGGTGCTGATGATGACCGAGTTGATTGCCGCCGGGGGAATGAAGGTGTCGAAGTCGGTGGGGTTGAGTCCCAGCCCCAGAATCTGTCCGTCCACGGGCAGCGACGCCATGCGGCGTGAGGCAGCCTCAAGCGTGAGCTCGTCGTCGTTGACCTGTACGATGGTGAGGGCATAGTGATGCTCGGCGGCTGCGACTGCCATGCCCTCGGCCTGGAAGCGCCTTCCGGTGGTGGTGACGTTGTTGGGCATGACTAGGCCAATGCTGCGATAGCTCCCCAGGCGCAGGCTGCGTGCCGCAAAGCTGGGGCGGTACCCAAGCTGACGCATTGCGGCAATCACCCGCTCTTTGGTCTCGGGCCGCACCGCACTGGAGCCGTTTGCCACACGCGATGCGGTCTGTGCGGAAACGCCCGCCAGCTTGGCCACGTCGTTGAGCGATACGCCTGCGCTTGCTTTTCGAGCCATGTCTTCCCCTTTCGTATCACCCAAGATGGTAACGCAAACATTTGAGAAATAGCGCCTTCGAGACGGAGCTCACGACTGCCGGTAGACGGTAGGGGTGGGCAATTAGGGGACACGCCCTTTTTTGCCCCGCGGGGCAAAAAAGGGCGTGTCCCCTAATTGCCCCTTCTAAATGGCGCCTTCAGCGCATGCCTTTCGCCTGTGAGATTTCGCATGAAGTATTGAAGTGCTCCCACTTCCATGTTAACGTTATCATCGCAGACAATGTTAACGTTAACATTATTGCGACAGAGCGTACGAAACCGCAGGTACCTACAGGAAGGGGACCGCCATGACACCCGAAGAGCTTGAACTGACCATGATCGAGATCGTCGCGCTTGCGGGAGATGCGCGCACAAGCCTGCTTGCCGCCATCAAGAGGGCGCGCGAGAACGACGGCGTTGCGGCGGCTGCCCTCATCGAGGAGGCGCAGGGCCTGCTCAACGATGCGCACAATGCCCAGACCGAGCTTCTCACCGCCGAGGCGCGCGGCGAGGTGACCACCCCATCGGTGCTGCTGGTTCACGCGCAGGACCACCTCATGACCACCATGCTGCTGCGCGACATCATCGACGCTCTCTTAGACATCTACCAGTAGCTGCGCTAATCGCCGCTTCCGTGCCCCGTAAGGAGGGGAGTATGGACAAGCTCATCGCAACCATCCAGAAGGGCAAGCCCTTCTTCGACAAGATCGCTCGCAACCGCTACCTCAAGGCCGTGAAGGATGGCTTCATCTCGTGCATGCCCATCGTCATCTTCTCGTCCATCTTTCTGCTTGTGGCCTACGTACCCAACATCTGGGGATTCATGTGGCCGCCCGAGATTGAGGCCATCATCACCAAGCCCTACACCTATTCCATGGGCATCCTTTCGCTGGTGGTTGCGGCCACCACGGCCAAGCACTTCACCGACACGCTCAACCGCGACATGCCGCGCAACAACCAGATCAACTTCCTGTCCACCATGGTGTGCGCCACGGTGGGCCTGCTGATACTGGCCTCCGACCCCATCGAGGGCGGCTTCTCGGCCGAGTGCCTAGGCAGCAAGGGCCTGCTCACGGCCTTCGCCGCGGCCTTCGTGGTGGGAGGCATCTACAAGTTCTGCGTCTCGCGCAACATCACCATTCGCATGCCCGAGCAGGTGCCGCCCAACATCTCGCAGACCTTCAAGGACATCATCCCGTTCTCGCTGTCCGTCGTGCTGTTCTGGCTGGTAGACCTGGCCTGCCGCCACTTCACGGGCGCGGCCGTCGCCGAGGAGATCATCCACCTGTTCCAGCCCATATTCTCGGCCGCCGACAGCTACATCGGCATCGCCATCATCTATGGCGCCATGTCGCTCTTCTGGTTTGTGGGCGTGCACGGGCCTTCCATCGTGGAGCCCGCCGTGGAGGTGGCGCTGCTGGCCGGCATGACCGAGAACCTGGCTGCCTACCAGGCCGGACAGCATGCCAGCCACGCGCTCAGCCTGGGCATGCAGTTCTTCGTGGTGACGATGGGCGGCACGGGTGCCACGCTGATGGCGTGCGTGCTGTTCGCCTTCCTTGCCAAGTCGAAGGAGCTGCGCGCGGTGGGCAGGGCCTCCATGGTGCCCGTGTGCTTTGGCGTCAACGAGCCGTTCCTCTTTGGCGCGCCCATGGTGCTCAACCCCGTCTTCCTCATCCCGTTCGTGCTGGCGCCGGTGGCCAACGCCTGGGTGTTCAAGCTGTTCATCGACGTGCTGGGCATGAACGGCTTCCTCTACACGCTGCCGTGGACCACGCCCGCCCCGCTGGGCATTGTGCTGGGCTGCGGCCTCAGCCCGCTCTCGTTCGTCTTCACCGGCGTGGCCCTGCTGATGGATGCGGCCATCTACTACCCGTTCTTCAAGATGTACGACATGGAGAAGTGCGAGGAGGAGGCGCAGGCGCAGGAAGGCGAGCTGGAGGAGCAGGTCGCCAGCAAGGCCGCCCGCATGACCGATGCCTTCCAGGGCAGGGCGAAGGCGTCCGAGCTGACGGACGCTCAGCTGGCAGGCGCCCAGGTGCCGGCTCGCACGCCGGTCCGCGCTTCGGCTGCCGCGGGCGCAAACACCCTGGCTGGGAAGAAGGTCCTCGTGTTGTGCGCGGGAGGCGGCACCTCCGGCCTTCTGGCAAATGCGCTGGCCAAGGCGGCCGCAGAGCACGGGCTGAACCTCGAGAGCGCGGCAGGCGCCTATGGGGCCCACCTCGACATAATGGGCGACTTCGACCTGGTGGTGCTGGCGCCACAGGTGGCCTCGTATTACGAAGACCTCAAGCTTGATGCCGACCGCATGGGCGTGCGCGCAGCCGCCTGCGAGGGGCGTCAGTACATAGCCCTCACGCGCAACGGCGAGGCTGCGCTTGAGTTTGTGCGCGAGCAGCTCACCCCATAGCCCTTCCTTCCCATCCCTCCCCCCCCTTGGCGCCCCGGCCTTCCCAACCGGGGTGCCGCCCCACCCCACTGGCGCCCCAGTTCCCCCGTCTGGGGCGGCGCCCCACAGCGTGAGGCAACTGATTTAAAGGAGCATTCATGTCCTTCCCGTACGAGTTTCCCCAGGGCTTCGTCTTTGGCGGGGCCACCGCCGCCTACCAGTGCGAGGGCCACACCCATGGCTATGGCAAGGGAGAGGTTGGCTGGGATGCGTTTCTGGCCCACAAGGGCTTCTCCGCCAACTCCGCCTCGGACTTCTACCACCGCTATGAAGAGGACCTTGCCCTGTGCGAGCGCTTTGGCATTGGCGCCATTCGCATCTCCATTGCGTGGAGCCGCATTTTTCCGCGGGGCGCCGGCGAGGTGAATCCCGAGGGGGTCGCCTTCTACCATCGCCTCTTCCAGGCGTGTCACGCCCATGGGGTAGAGCCCTACGTAACGCTGCATCACTTCGATACGCCCCGCGCGCTCTTCGAGCAGGGCGACTTCCTCAACCGCGCGACCATAGATGCCTTTGAGGCCTACGCGCGCTTCTGCTTCGAGGAGTACTGCGAGGAGGTGCACAACTGGTTCACGTTCAACGAGATCTGGGCGGTGGCGGCCAACACCTACATTGAGGGCACCTTCCCGCCGGGCACCACCACCGGAAGGATTGACCTTGCGCTGCAGTGCAGCCACAACATGATGCTGGCCCATGCCCGCGCAGTCCTCGTCTTTCGCGCGGGAGGCTTTCCGGGCAAAATCGGCATCGTGCATGCCCTTGAGGGCAAGTACCCCTTCAACGAGCAGGACCCGCGCGACATTGAGGCAGCGCGGCGCGAGGACATACTCCAGAACCAGTATTTGCTCGATGCCACCTTCCGGGGTGACTATGCTCCCGACACGCTGATGTGCGCGATGGCGCTGGCGGCAATGTGCGGTGGCAAGCTGGACATTCGCGACAACGACCTGCAAGTGATGCGCGCAGCGGCTCGGCAGATTGACTACCTAGGCGTCAACTATTACCAGAGCCGCTTCCTGCGCGCCTACGACGGCCCCAACATCCTGCACCACAACGGCACGGGCGAGCGGGGGAGCGAGCGCTACGCGCTGCGCGGTGTGGGCGAGCGGGTGGCCAAGGAGGGCATCCCGCGCACCGATTGGGATTGGCTCATCTATCCGGGAGGGCTGTACGACCTGCTGGTTCGCATTCGCCTGCAGTACCCAAACTATCGCCAGATCCTGATCACCGAAAACGGCATGGGTGCCAAGGACGTGCTTGCGAACGGGATGGTGGACGACTCGTACCGCATAGACTACGTGCGTGCGCACCTGCAGTGGCTGCTGCGCGCATGCGAGGCAGGTGTGAACGTGGGTGGATACTTCATCTGGTCGCTCATGGACATGTTCAGCTGGACGAACGGCTATCAGAAGCGCTACGGCCTCTTCCACGTGGACTTTGACACGCAGCGACGCACACCAAAGGCATCGGCATACTGGTTTGCGCAGGTCGCACGCACGGGGCGGCTGCTGTGACAGGCAAGGGGCGCGCGAGCGGCAAGGGGCATGCGAATGTACGCCAGATATACATATTCGAACGAAAGGCACGTCAAACCAGCAATAAAGAAGCTCGGTTGGCCGCGAATGTCGCCGCTTTGACGTGCATTCCGCAAGAAATCGCTAGTTTTGCGTACGATCTCAAAAGGGACGTGCGCCAGAGAGTAAAGCGTTCTTTGTTCCCATGCTGCCGTTCTTCTGACATGGTTGCGTTCGGCATGCCTGAAATCGCTCTTTTCATATAAGCTGGTCTCACAATGGAGCCGACTGCTTTGCCAATGGCAAAGCGGGCTTGGGCGAAAAAGGAGCGCATCATGCAGCTGTCGAAGGACTTCCTCTGGGGTGGAGCAACCGCGGACTTCCAGTGCGAGGGAGGCTATGACGAGGGCGGTCGCGGCCTGACGACGCACGACTATGAGACGGACGGCAACCAAGAGAACCCCCGCGGCATCACCTACCGCATGCCCGACGGCACCATTGGCAAGGCTCGCAGCAGCTTCTTCTTTGCGGACCCGCTGCCCGAAGGCGCCGTGCCGTGCTTCCTCGACGGCGAGTACTATCCCAGCCTCAAGGCCGTCGACCACTACCATCACTGGCGCGAGGACCTCGAGCTTCTGGCGGGCATGGGCATGAACGTGTACCGCTTCTCCATCTGCTGGAGCCGTGTCTTCCCCACAGGTTTTGAAGATGAGCCCAACGAGGCCGGCCTTGCCTTCTACGAGGGCATCATCGACTACTGCATCGAGCTGGGGATGCAGCCGCTGGTGACCATCCATCACGACGAGCTGCCCGTAGTACTTGCCGAGAAGCTCGACGGCTGGTCCAGCCGCGAGACCATCGAGCACTACCTGCGCTATTGCAAGGCGCTCTTCGAGCGCTTTGGCGGCAAGGTCAAGTACTGGCTGACCTTCAACGAGATCAACGCCGTGCGCGGCTACGCTTCCTGCGGCACCCACAACTCCGACAACAACACGCACTACAACGCCGTGCACAACATGTTCTTGGGCAGTGCTCGTGCGGTCAAGCTCGGCCATGAGATGATGCCCGGCTCCATGTTTGGCACCATGTATGCCTTCAGCGCCTTCTACCCGGCCACCTGCAAGCCCGAGGACGTCTTCGCCCAGATGCAGAAGCGTCGCCAGAGCTTCTACTACATCGACACCATGGCGCGCGGCCATTACCCCGCCTTCGCGCAGGAGATGTGGCGCGAGAAGGGCGTTGAGCTGCGCTGGGAGGAGGGCGACGAGGAGACGCTGGCCGCCGGCCCGCTCGACTTCGTGAGCATCAGCTACTACCGCTCCAATACCATCTGCGTCGGGCACCCGCGCGCAAAGGAGGTCATGGGCGGCGACGGCAACCCCTACCTGCCCAATACCCCGTGGGGTTGGCCCATCGACCCGCTGGGCCTGCGCTACGTGCTCAACGAGCTGGCCGACCGCTACGAGAAGCCGGCCTTTGTGGTTGAGAACGGCATGGGCGCCATCGACGAGGCGGACGAGAACGGCTACGTTGAGGACGACTACCGCATCGAGTACCTGCGCGACCACTTCAAGTGCATGATGCAGGCCATCCTGGAGGACGGCGTCAACTGCTTCGGCTACACCATGTGGGGGCCGTTCGACCTGGTGTCGCTCTCCACCGGCGAGATGGCCAAGCGCTATGGCTTCATCTACGTGGACATGGACGACAAGGGCAACGGCACCCTGCGCCGCACCAAGAAGAAGAGCTACGACTGGATGAAGCACGTGATTGAGACCCAGGGCGCGTGCCTCTGGGAGGAGTAACCGGACTAGCGCGCACTGACAGACATTAAGGGACACGCCCTTTTTGCCCAGCTGGGCAAAAAGGGCGTGTCCCTTAATGTCGGGCATGTGCACGTTGATTCACCGCTAGGCAGGGGCACCCCTTTGCGCTCGCCGTATACTAGGGCAATGATTCCGTGACGGTGGGCCAAAGGAGGGGCAGCCATGGAATACGTGCTTCTTATCATTGGCCTGCTCTGCATTGTGGGCGGCGTACTGGTGATGCTGCTCAACTCGGGCACGATGTTCTTTGCGGTGTGGTATGTGCTGGGAGCGGCGTTTCTGCTGGCTGCATGGATGACCAAGGCCTCCCTTTGGAGCGTGATTCCTGCGCCCGTGCGTGCGATAGGCGCTGCGGCGATTGGGGTGCTTGCGCTGGTGCTGGCGCTCACGACGGGCTTGGCAGCGAGCCAGCTTCGCGCGACGGGCGAGCCCGACCTCGACTATGTGGTGGTGCTTGGCGCCCAGATCTACAACGATGGCAGCCCCAGTCCGTCGCTGCGCTTCCGCCTTGAGGCGGCTCTCAAGTACCTGCAGGAGAACCCCCACACGCGCTGCATCGTGTCGGGCGGCAAGGGTTCCAACGAGCCGTATCCCGAGGCGCGGGGGATGGCGGCATGGCTCGAGGAGCATGGCATCTCGCCCGACCGCATCATTCAGGAGGGGCGCTCGACCAACACCAAGCAGAACATCACCTATTCCATGGCGCTGATGGATTCCACCGACGCGCGCGTGGGCATTGTCACCAACGACTTCCATGTGTACCGGGCCACCCGCATTGCCGTCAAGGCGGGCCTGAAGAACGCCTGTGGCATCGCCGCGTACTCGACGCCGATCTACCTGCCCAATAACCTCTTGCGCGAGAGCCTAGGCATTGTGAAGGACTTTATCGTCGGCAACATCTAGCCTGCTAAGGTAAGCTTATGTGCATAAGTTGATGTGTCGAGAGGGGCAGCGATGGAGCTGGTGGGGCAGGTGCTTCATTGCGCGGGCGTGCTGGTGGCCTACATCATTCCGGCGGTGCTCGTGCTGTTGCTCATCCGCTTTACCACCAAGGTTCCCTCGTTCGTCTTTCGCAAGCTGCTGCACATTGTGGCCATTACCTGCGTGTCTCTGATGATCCTGGCCGCGCGAACCTGGCAGGCGGCGGCGCTTACGTCGGTGCTGTTGGCGGTAGTTATTCACCCGCTGCTGGGTCTTGTGGAGGGAATGCCCTGGTACGCGGGGCTGTTCGTGGAGAAGGAGCCCGGCGAGATTCGCCAGAGCCTGTTGATGCTCTTCTTCATGTTCGCTGCGGTTATCGCGCTGTCTTGGGGCGTGTTTGGCCAAAAGCATCTGGCTGCCACGGCGCTGGTGATGTGGGGTGTGGGCGATGCCGCAGCTGCCCTAGTGGGGATTCCCTTCGGCCGTCATAAAGTGCACCTTTGGCTGGCCGACGGCAAGAAGTCGTGGGAGGGAACTGCGGCGATGGCGGTCACATCGTTTGCCTGCGGTCTGGGGATGCTTCTGGTGCTGCAAGGTCTGAGCCTGCCAAGGGCGATTCTGTGCGCCGGTGTTGGAGCGGTTGTGGGCGCAGCAACCGAGCTGTTCACAGCAAGCAAGTACGACACCGTGACGGTGCCGGTGGCCATAGTTCTGGTGCTGTTGTTTCTGGCAAGGTAGGGGAGCGGTAGACGAGGGGCAATTAGGGGACATGCCCTTTTTGCCCAGCTGGGCAAAAAGGGCGTGTCCCCTAATTGCCCCTCCGCGCAAGGTGGACGACCCTAGTGTGTCAGGGGGACGGAGGGACTGATACACCCAGCAAGATACCCAGCAAGATACCTGCGTCAGGGGCCCGGAGGTACTGACGCACATGCGGTTAGTGATGCATGGCCAGTGAGATGATGAGGTATACCACCGTCATGAACACCACAGCAACGGCAGCCCCGGCAGCCGCTTGGAGTAGCGAGCGCAGCGCCTTTGGCATTCTGCGCTCACGTTCGATCTGGTCGGGCTCCTTGCCCTCAAGGAAGGCTCGGACTTCCTCCATGGTCTCGATGTCATAGCGCTTTTCGATGCGTTCCGCTATGAACGATATCGCCACGCCCACAACCAGAAGGAAGAGCGCCACCAATCCAAAGGGCGAAGTCAGCGTCTCCCCGCGCTTTGCGAGCAGTGCAAGCATCACGGCTCCCACCGCGATTAGGCCCAGCGCGACGGTCATGCTTGCCTTGATCTTATAGCGCTCAAGCTCGTAGTTCTCTGCGTTCTTATCCATGGCCTCAACGTCTCCTTTCACGAGCGAATCGACGGACACGTCAAAGAGCTTGCTCAGAAGAAGCAGACTTTGCACATCGGGATACGTCTTGCCGGTCTCCCAGTTGCTTACGGTCTGACGTGAGACAAAGATCTCTCGCGCAAGGCTCTCCTGCGAGATACCCATCCGCTCGCGCTCTTCCCGAATGCGCATTCCGACTTCCACTGCGCCGCCTCCTTTCGTGTCGTTGAAGACGATGCTGCCATGGCATGCTCCGACCTTACCACCAAAAGGCTTTTACAGGGACTAGCGCCTACCGCAAATCCGTTGCAAAATGTGTTTGACAAGCCATTTAGCTGGTGCTTTGCACGGGCAGGTGGGGCTAAGCCTGCACTCGAGCGTGTGCGAGCTGCCGTCCGGTTCGTGCTGGTACGCGATGCGCCAGTTGCCGTCTACGGGATGACGCCTTGCGTAGTCGGAGGTGTCGACAATCTCCCCTATGCCGTCGTGAGCGCATGGCTTGTCGTCGAGAAAGAGCCCAACGCATCCGAGCGGTGTCGCAATGTGCTCCATGGTCACCTCTTCCGCAGTTAGGCGCCATCCACCATCCAAGGGGTAGTCGATGGACATTCTACGCCACAGGTGTGCCCCACGGGACGCCTTGGTGCACGCTGCAACCTGGCATGTGCCGTGCAATGCGGGGAAGAGTGCAGGGAGGGACGACCGTGGCGGCCAGCAAGAAGGCCTTCTCAATAGGCTTCGACAACATAGGGTGGCTCGATGGTTCTGAGGATGACCTCAACGACTACTGCGCCCACGCTCATGCTGTGGCCCGCATTGGGGATGAGACCTTCGAGTACGAAGCAACCGTGAGCGCAACCGCGCTCTATCTTCTCAAGTCGCTGAGCGAAGATCCCCGCGCCTACAGCGAAGAGCAGTTCCTGCCCTGCTGCGGATTCAACATCTTCGAAAAGGGCGACGGCACCGGTGACGTGGTCATCCTGGGCTGCCCCAACGGGATCGATTGGGATCTTGTCCATTCGGGCGACGAGGTGATACTGACCACCGACTCTGGCAAGAAGACCGTTGTGCCCTTCGAAGCGTATCGCGAAGAGGTGCTCGCGTTTGCGGATAAGGTCGAGGCGTTCTACCGCAGCCAGCCGCCGAGAGAGCCAGCGGAAGATGACGCCCCCGCATATCGGACGTTCTGGGAGGAATGGCACCGACGCAGGCGTGGAGCCTGACTTACTCCTGGCCGTGTTGGCGGGGTGGGACGGGCAAGGACGTAGCGAAATCGCACACGGATGTGCCGCGAGATACGACCCCAAGGCACACGCATGTGCGAATTCCAGCTCTAGCAGGGTTGGATTGCTACTTCACAATCTCCAGCAGCTCGTCGATGCGATTTATGTACCAGGTGCCGCCTTCTTGGGCAAACTCGAAGCGGGGCTCGCGCTTGATGGCTATGCGCAGGCCTGCTGCTAGCCCTGCGGCAATGCCGCGGTCCGAGTCCTCCACGGCAATGCATTCGTCTGCGCTTAGCCCCAAGCGCGCCATGGTGGTGAGGTAGATCTCGGGGTCGGGCTTGCTGTGGGCAAACTCCTCGCCGCTTAACACCACCTCAAAGTACTTGAGCACATCTGACGGCTCGAGCTCCTCCCTAATGCCCGCATGAGAGGTGGAAGACGCCACGGCCAGACGGATGCCCCTGTTGCGCAGCTCCTCAAGTGTCTCCTGCACGCCGGGGTTGAGCAGCGGACCGTAGTCGATGGTCTTGTCCTTGGTCGCCTGCCGGAACGACGTCACAGCGCCTGCCGCGCGCTCCTCGTCCGTTTTATTGGGCACGCGCTCCCACCACTCGTCCATGCGTTCCACGAAGTACTCATGTGAGCAGCCCACCAGCGTGTGCAGCTCCTTCTCGGGAACCTGCAGACCGTGCTCCTCGAAGAACTCGCGTACGTGTGTCTGATGGGCGGGCTCGCTGTCTACCAGCACCCCGTCCATATCGAAGATGACGGCCTTAATGGCCATGGGAACCACCAGTCCATTCGCGTGACATGTCGCAAA